>DETN01000177.1:22202-22445 GCA_002362155.1 Lachnospiraceae bacterium UBA3287
ATCGGCGGCGGCATGGCTTACACATTCCTGAAGGCCAAAGGCTTCGAGATCGGCAAGTCCCTGGTAGACGAGTCCAAGATTGACTACTGCGCAGAAATGATCAAGAAGGCAGCCGACAACGGCAAGCAGCTCCTGCTTCCTGTCGACACTGTCGTTACATCCGAATTCCCGAACCCCATCGACGCTGAGATCGCAACAGAAGTCGTTGACGCTGATAAGATCCCCGCTGACAAGATGGGCATG
>DETN01000177.1:22489-23472 GCA_002362155.1 Lachnospiraceae bacterium UBA3287
ACAAGATGGGCATGGATATCGGCCCCAAGACCATCGAGCTTTACAGCAACGCTGTCAAGACCGCCAAGACTGTTGTCTGGAACGGACCTATGGGCGTATTCGAGAACCCGATCCTTGCAACCGGTACAAGAGCAGTTGCACAGGCACTGGCTGACACAGACGCAACCACCGTTATCGGCGGCGGCGACTCTGCAGCAGCAGCCATCCAGATGGGCTTCGCTGACAAGATGAGCCACATCTCCACCGGCGGCGGCGCTTCCCTTGAGTTCCTGGAAGGCAAAGAGCTTCCCGGCGTTGCAGCAGCAAACGATAAATAATCGGCTGAAGGCTGATATTCATAAATAAGGAGAATAAAATGGCAAGAAGAAAAATCGTAGCAGGCAACTGGAAAATGAACAAGACTCCTAGCGAAGCAAAGGCTCTGGTCGAGCTGCTGGCTCCCCTGGTACAGAATGACGATGTAGACGTAGTTTACTGCGTACCCGCTGTTGACATTACCACTGTTGTGGAAGCAGTCAAGGGCACAAACGTAGCTGTCGGCGCAGAGAACATCTCTGACAAGGACAAGGGCGCATTCACAGGCGAGATCTCCGGTGCCATGCTGGTAGACGCAGGCGTCAAGTACGTTATCATCGGCCACTCCGAGAGAAGAGAATATTACAAGGAAGACGATGCATTCCTGAACAGAAAGGTTCTGAAGGCATTCGAATATGGTCTTACCCCCATCCTCTGCTGCGGCGAGTCTCTTGAGCAGAGAGAGCTCGGTGTTACCATCGACTGGGTACGTCTGCAGCTGAAGAGCGACCTCCAGGGCGTTACTGCCGAGCAGGCAGCTTCCATGGTCATCGCTTATGAGCCCATCTGGGCCATCGGCACAGGCAAGGTCGCTACCACCGCACAGGCACAGGAAGTCTGCAAGGCTATCCGTGAGCTGATCTGCGAGATGTACGGCGCTGACACTGCTGAGAAGATCCGCATCCAGT
>DETN01000177.1:23584-25528 GCA_002362155.1 Lachnospiraceae bacterium UBA3287
CGACGGCGGCCTGATCGGCGGCGCAGCTCTGACCGAAGACTTCGGCAAGATCGTAAACTACAACAAGTAATTAGGAGCTGAAGTCTCTTATATAGAGCAGTAAGGACTGCAGTCTGTGACTCGTCACAGGCTGCAGTTTTTTTGCATCCTTGCGGCTTTTCAACTTTTGTGTATAATGATAGTACTCTGAAAGAGATTTAAGGATGGACCATGGTCCATGCACTGATCAGCGAAAGGAAGAAGCCATGTCTTCTGAAAATGTTGTTGTGATCGGAGCCGGTGCGGCCGGCCTTATGGCAGCTGCCGCAGCGGCCGAAAAAGGGCATAAAGTCACTGTTTACGAACGGAATGAAAAAGCGGGGAAGAAGATCTACATCACCGGCAAGGGCAGGTGCAACCTGACCAACGCCTGCGATGCTGAGGAATTCTTTACCCATGTGGTCCGCAATCCCAAGTTCGTCTACAGCGCCTTTTACCAGTACGACCAGCAGAGGGTCATGGACTTCGTGGAGAAAAACGGCTGTCCTGTCAAGGTGGAAAGAGGCAAGAGAGTCTTTCCCGTATCGGACCATGCTTCCGACGTGACGAAAGCCTTTACGGACTACCTGCGCAGGATGCATGTAAGAGTCATTTATCATCAGGGGATCAGGGAGATCCTGACGGAGGAAATAGAAGTCAGTGAACAGGCTCCCGCTCCTGCGGGCGATCCCAAATACGCCAAAAAGGCAGAAAAAGGCAAAAAGATCGTACAGACAAAGAAGGTGACGGGACTGGTCCTGGACGACGGAAGAAAGATATCCTGCGACAGGGTCATCCTCTGCACCGGCGGAAAGTCCTACGCCTCCACAGGCTCCACCGGAGACGGCTACCGCCTGGCAGGGAAGCTGGGCCATACCATCGAAGAACCCGCTCCTTCTCTGGTCCCTCTGACCGTTAAGGAAGACTGGCCCATCCGCCTGCAGGGGCTTTCTCTGAAGAATGTTTCGGTATCCTTCTATCCACTGGGCCAGGAGGGGAAGGGAAAGAAGAAACCTGTCTATGAAGACTTCGGCGAAATGCTCTTTACACATTTCGGGATCTCCGGGCCCATTGTTCTGACAGGCTCCTGCTATCTGGATTTCAGAAAGCATCCGGAAGGCTACAGACTCCTTCTGAATCTGAAGCCCGCTGTTCCTGCTGATGAGCTGGAAGAGCGTCTTTCCAGGGAATTTGCCCTGGCCCCTGGCAAAAAACTCGCCAATGCCCTGCGTTCCCTCTTCCCCCAGAGACTGGCGGAGGAGATGGCGGACCTTTCCGGCTTCGGTCAGGACATGGAAGTGAGGCGGCTGGACCCTGCGGGGATCCATGCCCTTGCAGGCCTGATCCAGGCAGTCCCCGTGACTGTCACAGGAACAAGAGGCTTTGCGGAAGCCATCGTCACAAAGGGAGGGATCTCCACAAAGGAGATCAACCCCTCCACCATGGAGTCGAAACTGGTAAAGGGACTCTACTTTGCCGGAGAGGTCATCGACATCGATGCCCATACAGGCGGCTTCAACCTGCAGCTGGCCTGGTCCACGGGGCATCTTGCGGGATACAGCATCTGACCGTATAATAAAAAGGCGGGCAGGAGCCCTGCGGATTATAATGAACAGGAGATATCAACATGGGTAAGAATATCGCGATCGACGGACCTGCAGGGGCCGGCAAGAGTACTATTGCAAGGAAGGTGGCAGCCGCCCTTTCCTATATATACGTAGACACCGGCGCTATGTACAGGGCTATGGCCCTTTTCCTGATCGGCAAGGGCATTTCCCCCGATGACAGCGCCGCCATCAGCGCCTGCTGCGACGAGGCGGATATCTCCATCGAATATATAGACGGAGAGCAGGCAGTGATCCTGAACGGAAAGAATGTCAACGCTTTCCTCAGGACCGAGGAAGTGGGAAATATGGCCTCTAAAAG
>DETN01000177.1:25694-29336 GCA_002362155.1 Lachnospiraceae bacterium UBA3287
ATCTATCTGACCGCCTCCGTGGAGGTCAGAGCAGAGCGCCGCTATAAGGAACTGCAGGCAAAAGGCGTGGAAGCGGACCTTTCCGTCATTGCCGCGGAGATCGCAGAGAGAGACCACAGGGATATGACCAGGGAGCACGCCCCCTTAAGGCAGGCAGAAGATGCGGTCCTGGTGGATTCCTCCTATATGACCATAGACGAAGTGACGGACCGTATCCTGGCCGTCTATCATGAAAAGGTGGGCTGAAAGGCCTGCAGCGGGGAGCTTATGGAAGTTGTCACAGCAAAGAGCGCCGGTTTCTGCTTCGGCGTAAAAAGGGCCGTGGATACGGTCTATGAAGAGGTTGAAAAAGGAGGCCCCATCTTTACTTACGGCCCCGTCATCCATAACGAGACGGTGATCGGGGATCTGGAGGCCAAGGGTGTCAGGATCATTCATTCTCCCAAGGACCTGGAGGGCATTACCGAAGGGACCGTGATCCTCCGCTCCCACGGAGTCTCCAGAAAGGAAGAGGAGGAGATCCGTGCCACCGGCCTCAAGGTGGTGGATACCACCTGTCCTTTTGTCAAACGGATCCACAGGACCGTGGCGGAAGAGAGCGCAAAGGGACGGCAGATCGTTATTATCGGGGCCGCCGACCATCCCGAAGTGGAAGGGATCCGGGGCTGGTCCGAGACGCCCGCCGTGGTGATCGGGACGCCGGAAGAGGCGGAGGCCTTTGAATGCGAAGAAGGAAAAGAAATCTGCATCGTGTCGCAGACGACCTTCAATGCAACAAAATTTGAAAAATTAGTTGCCATCTTAAAGCAAAAAAGCTATACTATAATTTGTGTGAATACTATCTGTAATGCTACGCATGAAAGGCAGACCGAGGCCCAGGAAATTGCCTCCCGTGCGGACATTATGATCGTAATAGGAGGAAGGACAAGCTCCAATTCGGCAAAGCTCTATGAGATCTGCAGAGAGCGCTGTCCCAAGACCTACTTCATACAAACGTGGGAAGACCTGGATGCAGAACTGGACGGAAATGAGAAGCTGATAGGGATTACCGCCGGGGCGTCAACCCCAAAAAGAATAATTGAGGAGGTTCAAAGTAAATGTCTGAAAAAACTTTTGAACAAATGTTAAACGAATCATTTAAGACAATTCATACGGGGGAAGCGGTAGAAGGTATCGTCATTGACGTTAAGCCGGAAGAAGCCATTCTGAACATTGGCTACAAATCTGATGGCGTTCTGACCAGAAGCGAATACACAAACGACAGTTCCGTTAACCTGACAGAAGTTCTCAACGTCGGCGACAAGCTGGATGTTAAGGTTCTGAAGACAAACGACGGTGACGGCCAGGTCGTTCTTTCTTATAAGAGACTTGCAGCTGATCGCGGCAACAAGAGAATTGAAGAAGCTTACAACAACAAGGAAGTCCTTTCCGCAGAAGTTACCCAGGTTCTGTCCGGCGGCCTCAGCGTAGTAGTGGACGAAGTCAGAGTATTTATCCCTGCAAGCCTTGTTTCCGATACATATGAGAGAGATCTCAACAAGTATCTCGGCCAGACCATCGAGTTCGTCATCACCGAGTACAACCCTCACAGACGCAGATATATCGGCGACCGCAAGCAGCTCCTGGTTGCTCAGCGTGCTGAGATGCAGAAGAAGCTCTTCGAGAACATCCATGTGGATGATATCGTAGAGGGTACTGTCAAGAACATCACCGACTTCGGTGCATTCATTGATCTGGGCGGCGCTGACGGCCTGCTTCACATCTCTGAAATGAGCTGGGGCCGTGTAGAGAACCCCAAGAAGGTCTTCAAGGTAGGCGAAAAGCTCAGAGTCCTCATCAAGGACATCCAGGGCACAAAGATCGCTCTGTCCCTGAAGTTCCCCGAGTCCAATCCCTGGGCCGGCGCTGCTGAAAAGTATGCAGTCGGTACAGTTGTTACCGGTAAGGTAGCAAGAATGACCGATTTCGGCGCATTCGTAGAACTTGAGCCCGGCATCGACGCTCTGCTGCATGTTTCCCAGATCGCCAGAGAACACATCGAGAAGCCCTCTGATGTTCTCAAGACCGGTCAGGAAGTCACTGCAAAGATCGTTGACTTCAACGAAGACAACAACAAGATCAGCCTTTCCATCAAGCAGATGCTGATCGAGCAGGAGAGAGCAAGACGTGCTGAAGAGCGTGCAAGAGAGAATGCTGATGTCGTTAACTTCGATATCGAAGCAGCTATCGCAGCTCAGAAGGATGACGAGGAATAATCCTCTTTCCGGATTTCATAACTGAAACTGAAACGGCGAGGCCCATGCGGCCCCGCCGTTTTTTTTGGCTGAACTAAAGGAATATCCTCTGAAAATATCCAGAACTTTCTCATGAGGATCTGCCTGCCCCAGGCGGGCATCACCTCTTAAAGGTCTGCGCCTCCAGGTCCGGGTCAGATGCCCAGAAGATGGCGGTAGACATGATATGCGTAGTCGGAAAGGAAGTTCCTGTCTTTTTTCAGGTCATCGGTGAATTCAAAAAACAGGTCCGGATCCTTATAGCTTCTTTTGAAAAAGGGCTTGCGGAAAAGATCGCCTCCGCCCGTCTGCCACTGGGGAAGATAGAAGGCAGTCTTTCTGGTATAGCAGTTGTCCGGACGGGCCGGGACCTTGTTGTCTTTGTCCACATAGGAAGCTATATACTTATGGATGGCCGTATCCTCGTCGGGAAGATAGAAATAGTCCTTATAGCCTGCATAGAAATATTTCATTTCTTCATTGTAGATCGGTATCTTGAGAACACCGCTGCTGCCCTCGATCTTTAAGTGGCATCCGTCCGTATTGGCATGGAGAGGGGCCGGAACGATCAGATCCGTATCGAAATAGAGGATCATTTCCTCCTTCCGCTTTCCGTTTACGTCATTGTAATAGTCTGCCTGGGCCCTTCTGACGGTAAGGGCCATGGAAGGCAGATGCCGGTAGATAAAGACCGGGACCAGAGAGAGAAGACCCTCCAGGTCGGCCTCGTTGTGCTCTGTCAGCGGGGCAAGAAGTTCTTTGCAGGGATTTCCTATATACTGCTGGTAAACTTTGATCAGATCCCTTCCGCTTTCCTCCTCGGTCCGTCCCGTGCCGAAATATTCCTCCACGGTCTGCTGCTTATAGTCCGGCAGGCCCAGGATATTCCGGTAGGGCTGTAGGATCTTATATAGGTCCATGGAGTTCATGGAGGAAAGAGAGCCCTCCAGGCCAAGGGCCTCCATGCGGGCCGTCAGGAAAGGCAGGTCGAAGCGGCTGCCGTTGTAATGGACCAGGACATGATAACGGTCTGCAAAGAGCAGGAAGGAGGAAAGGAGGAGCTTTTCGTCCGTTCCCGTGTTGTCGAACCACTGGATCATGTGCCAGGCGTCAGATTCGTAGTAGAGACAGCCGATCAGATAGATCCGGCTCTGGGCAGGCGAAAGCCCCGTGGTCTCTATATCCAGAAAGAGGGTATCCGAAAGAGGTGCTTCCTTTTCAAGAAGGCTTTCTATGACCTGCAGATAGTCCTCTTCTATATCAAGAACTTTTGTGATGATGCGCATATGTATGTCCCCCGGGGGGTAAGAAGTTTTCTGTTTCTGCTACAGTCTAGCATAGAAAGCGGTCCCTGCGCAAATATCACTGG
>DETN01000177.1:29407-40042 GCA_002362155.1 Lachnospiraceae bacterium UBA3287
GTCCTGTTATTTCTGCTTTTTGAAAGGGAACTGCCCGTGTCCATCGGGCTTCATTTCCTGTATTTTTATGAATATACCGGGGCATCCATTGAAAAAATATGCCGCTTTCTTTCCTAAACCGGAAAAGATGTGTTACACTATCTCCATTATTATGAAAAAGCCCCGGCAGGGAAAAGAACTCTTGATCTTTTCCCTCGGAGCCGCTCTCTGCGGCAGAAAGGATCACATATGGAAGTATTATACAAGAGCACACGTTCCGACAGCGCCCCTATTTCAGCGTCGAAGGCCATCCTGAAAGGCCTCTCCGATGACGGCGGACTGTTCGTCCCCACATCTGTTCCGGCCCTGGACAGGCCCCTCATGGATTTCGCCTCCATGACCTATCAGGAGACGGCCTACCAGGTCATGAAGCTTCTGCTGACCGACTATACGGAAGAGGAGCTGAGAGGCTGCATCGAAAGAGCCTATGACAGCAAGTTCGATATCCCGGAGATCACAAGGCTCCATAAGACCTCGGATGCCTGGTATCTGGAGCTTTATCACGGCGCCACCATCGCCTTCAAGGACATGGCCCTTTCCATCCTGCCCCATCTGATGATCACGGCAGCAAAAAAGAATCATGAGGACAAACAGATCGTGATCCTGACCGCCACCAGCGGCGACACGGGCAAGGCTGCCCTGGCCGGCTTTGCGGGCGTGGAAGGCACAAAGATCATCGTTTTCTATCCCAAGGACGGGGTTTCCTCCATCCAGGAAAGACAGATGGTGACCCAGAAGGGGGATAATACCTGCGTCATCGGCATTAAGGGCAACTTCGACGATGCCCAGAACGGTGTCAAAAAGATCTTTACGGACCGTGCCATGAAGGAAGAGCTTGCACAGGCGGGCTATCAGTTCTCCTCCGCCAACTCCATCAACATCGGCCGTCTGGTCCCCCAGATCGTCTACTATGTATATTCCTACGGACGTCTTTTGAAGGACGGCGTCATTTCGGCGGGAGATCCTGTCAATTTCGTGGTGCCTACCGGCAACTTCGGCAACATCCTGGCGGCCTTCTACGCCATGAAGATGGGCCTTCCGGTGGGAAAACTGATCTGCGCCTCCAACTCCAACAAGGTCCTCTTTGACTTCTTCCGGACAGGATCCTATGACAGGAACAGGGACTTCATTCTGACTTCCTCCCCTTCCATGGATATCCTGATCTCCAGCAACCTGGAGCGCCTGATCTACTTCCTGACAGGAAACGACGCGGCTGAGAACGCGGCCCTCATGAAGGACCTGACGGAAAAGGGCGTCTACAGTGTTACAGACCAGATGCGGGAGAAGATGGATGTCTTCTTCGGAGGCTACGCCGACGAAGAGGCTACAGCGGCCCAGATCCGCAGGATCTATGAAAAGGACGGCTATGTACTGGATCCCCATACGGCCGTGGCCAGCGCCGTCTACGATCAGTATCTGGCAGAGACCGGCGACAGGACACCTGCAGTCATCGATTTTACCGCCAGCCCCTTCAAGTTCGAAAGAGCGGTCATGAAGGCGCTGGGACAGCCCTCCGACATGTCCGACCTGGATCTGGCCGACAGGCTTTCAGAAGTGTCAGGCGATGCGGTCCCCGAAGCGGTAAACAGCCTCAGGACGGCAGAGGTCCTTCATAAGACTGTCTGCGAAAAGGACGGCATGGCAGATGAGGTCAGGAAATTCCTGGGTCTTTAAAAATCCTGTGCCACTTACCTGCTGATATGGTATAATGAAAGTGCCTGAAATGTTATTTCTGCTATTTTGAACCTACAATTACTTTAAACGGGAATCCTATATCGCCCTTGCAGATGCCACGCCTCCTGTCCCTTCGGGGGCACCGGCAGAGGAAGGCTGACGCACCGGCTGCGGTAACCCACCTGGCTGAGCGCTAGGAGTCAAAGTGCAGTCTGGCATTTCAGGCTTTTATATGAGTCTTCAGGCCGTCGGAGTCCTTCCTCCGGCGGCTTTTTTATTTTGCGAACCTTGACAAAATTTGTCATTGCCCTATAATGGGGTACTAGATGTTAAAAAAGCTTTGATGGAGACAGAACCTGCCACAGGCCAGGCAGACAGAGAGAGAGCTCACCGGCTGAAAGGCTCTTTACCAGGCAGCAGCGTTTATTCACTCCGGAGCTTTCCGCGTGAACAGAAATCAGTAATGCGGAACGGACGGCCCCGTTACAGGCCTTTGAGAGCCGGGACGGGTCCCGGAATTTCAGGTGGTACCGCGGAGTATGACTTCGTCCTGTTCTGGACGGAGTTTTTTCTTTTTATGCAGGCCATTTATTCAGGAAACAAATATTTTTAACAGAGGTGTACATTATGCAGGAACAGATCAAAGAATTGCGCAGGCAGATGATGGACGCAATCGGCGGGATCCATTCCAAGGAAGATCTCGCGGATTTCTGGCAGAACTATCTTGGCAAGAACGGTCAGGTGGCTGGACTGATGAAGAACCTTCGCAGCGTTGCCAAGGAAGAACGTCCCACCATGGGCAAGCTGATCAACGAGCTGAAGACCGAGACCGAAGCCCGCTATCAGGCTGCCAGGGAAAAGATGGAAGAGGCCGAGCTGGCAGCCAGAGACAGAAAGGAACAGATCGACATCACCATGCCCGCAAAGAGAGACAGGGTGGGTAATCTTCATCCCCTGACTCTGACCAGGAACGAGATGGTAAACGTATTCTCCGGCATGGGCTTCGAGATCTATGACGGCGCCGAGATCGAGGACGACGACCACAACTTCACCAGGCTGAACGTCCCCAAGAACCATCCTTCCAGGGACATGCAGGATACCTTCTATATCACAGAGGACATCCTTCTGCGTACGCAGACCTCTACCGGTCAGATCCGCTACATGGACGCCCATAAGCCCCCCATCAAGATGCTGTCTCCCGGCCGTGTATTCCGGTCCGACTCCGATGCGACCCATTCTCCCATGTTCTCCCAGATGGAAGGCCTTGTGGTGGATAAGCACATCACTCTGGGCGACCTGCAGGGCATGCTGGAGAAGTTCTGCCAGCAGATCTTCGGTGAGAGCGTAAGGACCAGGCTCCGTCCCTCCTATTTCCCCTTCACAGAGCCTTCCGTTGAGATCGACGTATCCTGCTTCAAGTGCGGCGGCAAGGGCTGCAGCCTCTGCAAGGGCACGGGCTGGATCGAGATCCTGGGCGGCGGCGTCGTCCACCACAAGGTCCTGGCCAACTGCGGCATCGACCCCGACGTATACTCCGGCTTTGCCTTCGGCATCGGCATCGAGCGTGTTGCCATGCTCAAGTACGGCATCAACAACATTGGCCTGCTGACACAGAACGATCTTCGTTTCCTCAAGCAGTTCAGAGAAGTCTAAGGAGGTAACAGACCATGAAAGTACCTTTCAGCTGGTTGAAAGAATATGTAGATATTGACATCAGTGCCCAGGAGCTGCAGGACAGACTTTTCTCCTGCGGTTTCGAAGTAGAAGAGCTGATCGACCTCTCCGAAGGCATTGACCGCGTCGTCGTAGGCGAAGTCACCGAGTGCGTCCCCCAGGAAGGCACCCACCTCTTCCTCTGCAAGATCGACGCCGGCCCTCTGGGAAAGGACATCGAGATCAGCACGGGCGCTCCCAACGTATATCAGGGCATGAAGGTAGCCGCGGCTCTGGACGATTCCCATCTGCCCGGCGGCATCCACATCAAGGCCCGCAAGATGCAGGGCCATATGTCCTACGGCATGCTCTGCTCCGGCGAAGAGCTGGGCCTCAACGACGACCTCTTCCCCGGCTCCGAAGTCTACGGACTTCTGGACCTGCCCGGGGATGCGGTCAACGGAACGCCCATCCAGGATGTGGTAGGCCTCAGGGACTATATCTTCGATATCGCTCTGACTGCCAACCGTCCCGACTGCAACTCCGTACTGGGCATTGCCAGAGAAGTGGCAGCCATCCTGGACAAGCCTCTCAAGGCTCCGGCAACGGACTATACCTGCTCCGATTATGTATTCGAAGGCTTCAAGGTAGCCGTCACGGCTCCCGAGTTCTGCCCCCGCTACACAGCCCACGGCGTACACAACATCCGCTACGGCCAGTCTCCCCAGTGGATGAAGCGCTATCTGGCCCTCTGCGGCCTGCGCTCCATCAGCGTGATCGTCGACATCACCAACTTCGTCATGCTGGAAATGGGCCAGCCCATGCACGCCTTTGATCTGGACCAGCTGGAATCCAGCCAGATCCTGGTCAGAAGAGCGGCGGAAGGTGAGAAGATCGTGACCCTGGACGGCAAGGAATTCACCTTAAATCCCGAGAACCTGGTCATCTGCGACGGCACAAAGCCCGAATGCCTGGCCGGCATCATGGGCGGCAAGTCCTCCGGTATCACCCAGGAATCCAGAGAACTTCTTCTGGAATGCGCCAAGTTCGAGCGCGACAACATCCGTAAGACCTCCAGAGCCCTGGGACAGAGCACAGACTCCTCCTCCCACTATGAGAGAGGCGTATCTGAATATACCGTAGAACTGGGCATGGCCAGAGCCCTGCACCTGATCCAGGAGCTGGGATGCGGAGAAGTATCCTCCTCCCACTTCGACATCAAGAACGGGGAAGACTTCACCGGCTCCGTTATGGACGCAGGCTATGAATTCAAAGGCACTTTAAGCGGCATTAACCGGATCCTTGGCATCGAAGTTCCTGCCGATACCGTACTGGACATCCTGCGCCGCCTTTCCTTCAAAGTGGAAAGAGACGGAGACAGCCTCCTTGTGAAGGCGCCTGCTTACCGTGAGGACATCGAGATCGGCGATCCCGACCTGGCAGAGGAAGTCATCCGTGAATACGGCTATGACCACATCGTGCCCACCTTCGTACAGGATGCCACCGTTACCTCCGGCGGTCTGACCCCTGAACAGGAGAGAAAGGCCAAGCTTAAGAGATGCATGTGCGCGGAAGGCTTCTACGAAGTCCAGACCCTGTCCTTCTACTCCGACGCTGACCTGGATGCCCTCCATATCGCGGAGGATGCTCCCGAAAGAAGAGTGATCCGGATCCTGAATCCCATCACCGACCGTCTGTCCATCATGCGGACCACCCTGGCTCCCTCCATGCTGGATATCGTGGTGAACAACATCAAGATGGGCAACCTGGAAGGACGCATCTTCGAACTGGAGAATGTCTACATTCCCAGACAGCTTCCCGTAACGGAACTGCCCGACGAGATCCCTCATCTGGGCTTCGCCGTTTTCGGAAACGATGAAGACTTCTTTACCGCCAAGGGCGCTGTGGAAGGCCTGGCAGAGGAATTCGGACTTTCCTTCGAGTATGAGAGAGCCCAGGATATCCCCTATCTGCATCCCGGCATCTCCGCCTACATCCTGTGCGGCGGCGAAAGGATCGGCTATGTGGGCAAGCTTTCCAACCTGGTCATGTCAGAGCTGAAGCTGCCCAAGGATTCCAGAGCCAATCACAAGATCTTCCTGGGCGAGATCGACTACGCAAAGCTGTCCGCCCATGTGAAGGCCTTCCAGTATGTGCCGGTCTCCGAATTCCCCGTGGTGGAAAGAGACCTGGCCCTGATCGCCGACGAAAACATCGAGTGCGGCGACATCGAGAAGGAAATCAGAAAGGCATGCAAAAACGTGGAGAAGGCAGTTCTCTTCGACGTTTACAGAAGCGCGGCCATCGGCGCCGGCAAGAAGAGCATGGCCTTCAAGATCACCTTTGCTCCCGAAGACAAGGCGCTGACTCCCGACGATCTCAACCGTTTTGTCAAGAAGATCCTGGGCAATTTAAAGTTCCGTCTTGGAATTGAAATGAGATAAGGTTATACTGTAAGGACTTGACCTCCGGTCAGGTCCTTGCTATTTATGCATTTCTGCCGGAGGTCAGAAAAATTTTTGACATCACAGTACTACGGAGGAAACCTGAATGGAACGAATCAACGCATGGAACACTTATGATCTGGAAATGCAGAAGGACTGCAATGACTTTGCCCGGGATTACATGAATTTCATGGACAGGGGCAAGACAGAGAGAGAGTGCGTCGATTATTTTATTAACGAAGCGGAAAAGGAAGGATACCGGGAACTGAGCGCCCTGATCGCCGAAGGAAAGCCCCTGAAGGCCGGGGACAAGGTCTATGCAGCCTGGATGGACAAGTCTCTTGTCATGTTCCGGATCGGCACGGAGCCTTTTGAAAACGGCCTGAATATTCTGGGAGCCCACATCGACTCTCCCAGACTGGACATCAAGCAGAATCCTCTTTTCGAGGACAGCGGGCTGGCTCTTATGGAGACGCATTACTACGGCGGCATCAAGAAGTACCAGTATGTCACCCTGCCCCTGGCCATCCACGGCGTGGTGGTCAAAAAATCCGGCGAGACCGTGGTGCTGAACATCGGAGAGGATGAAGACGATCCCGTATTTTTTATTTCCGATCTGCTGATCCACCTGTCCCAGGAGCAGATGAAGAAGCCTGCCGCATCGGTGATCGAGGGCGAAGCCCTGGATCTGATCGTGGGAAGCAGGCCCATCGTCATCGACGCCGACATAAAGGCCGGCAGAGAAGGCAAGGAACCCTCCGAAAAGGATGCCGTCAAAAAGGCCATCCTGACCATCCTTGAAATGAACTACGGCATTAAGGAAGAGGATTTTGAATCCGCCGAGCTGGAAGTAGTCCCTGCCGGAAAGGCCAGAGAGGCCGGCTTTGACAGGAGCATGATCCTGGCCTACGGACAGGACGACAGATCCTGCGCCTATCCTTCCTTCCGGGCTCATATGGAGCAGGAGGATATTAAGAGGACCGCAGTGCTTCTTCTTGTGGACAAGGAGGAGATCGGCAGCGTAGGTGCCACCGGCATGCGGGCCAGATATTTCGAAAACGCCGTGGCGGAGGTCATGAACCTCTGCGGCGCTTACAGCGAGCTTTCCCTGCGCAGGACCCTGGCCAACAGCTGCATGCTCTCTTCAGACGTCAGCGCAGCCCTGGATCCCACCTACAAGTCGGTCTTCGAAGCCAAGAACTGTTCCTTCCTGGGCAGGGGCATGGCCTTCAACAAGTTCACAGGCTCCAGGGGCAAATCCGGCTCCAACGACGCCAATGCCGAATACATTGCCCATCTGCGGGGCATCTTCGACGAGGCGGGCGTCATGACCCAGACTGCCGAACTGGGAAAGGTAGACGTGGGCGGCGGCGGAACCATTGCCTACATCATGGCCCTTTACGGTATGAATGTCATCGACTCCGGCGTTCCGGTCCTGTCCATGCATTCCCCCTGGGAAGCCATCAGCAAGGCGGATCTTTTCGAGGCATTCAAAGGCTATAAGGCTTTCCTGAAGAGCGCGTCCCTCAGGAACATGTAAAATACTTAAGACAGAATATAAAATGAGTACTGAAAGCGAATTTACCAATATCCATACAAAAGCGGACAATAATAATGAAGGCGGGGACCAGGAAGCAGTCCTGGGCCTTCGCACCTCGGACTATTATTTCGATCTGCCCGAAGAACTGATTGCCCAGGATCCCAGCACGGTCAGAGATATGGCCAGGCTCCTGGTCATGGACAGAAAGAGCGGCTCTCTGGAGCACAGGATCTTCAGGGACATAAAGGACTACCTGGTGCCGGGAGACACCCTGGTCCTCAACAACACAAAAGTCATTCCGGCAAGGCTTCTTGGCACCAAGGAGGGAACGGGGGCCCACGTGGAGGTCTTTCTTCTGAAAAGAAAGGAAGCGGACGTGTGGGAGACCCTTGTAAAGCCCGGCAAAAAGCTCCGTCCGGGAGCCAGGGTCACCTTCGGAGACGGGTCTTTGAAGGCCCAGATCCTGGAAGTGGTGGACGACGGAAACCGCCTGGTCCGCTTCGAATACCAGGGGATCTTTGAAGAAGTCCTGGACAGGCTGGGAGAGATGCCCCTGCCTCCCTACATCAGAAAGAAGCTGGAAAATCCCGAAATGTACCAGACCGTCTACGCAAAGTACGACGGCTCGGCTGCGGCTCCCACGGCAGGCCTTCATTTTACGAAGGAGCTGCTGTCGGAGATCGAAAGAATGGGCGTGAACCTGGCCTTTGTGACCCTGCACGTGGGCCTCGGGACCTTCCGCCCCGTCAAGGTGGTCGACGTAAAAAGCCACCATATGCATACCGAATGGTATCAGGTCACGGAAGAAGCGGCGGATCTGATCAACCGTACCAAAAAGGAAGGACATCGGGTCATCTGCGTGGGGACCACCTCCTGCAGGACCGTGGAGAGCGCAGCGGGCGAGGACGGCTTTGTAAAGGCGGGTGCGGACAACACCTCCATCTTTATCTATCCTGGCTACCGTTTCAGGGTCATGGACGCTCTGATCACCAACTTCCATCTGCCGGAATCCACCCTGGTCATGCTGGTATCGGCCTTTGCCGGCAGGGAAAAAGTCCTTGCCGCCTATGGGGAAGCGGTGCGGGAGAGATACAGATTCTTTTCCTTCGGCGACGCCATGTTCATTCATTAAGAAGCCTCCGGCCCGGCCTGCTGCCGCGGCCGCTGCAGAAGACAGATATGAGAAGGTATCCGGGAGCGGATACCTTTTTGCTGTACTCTGCAGGGTCAAAACATTAAAAAAATATAAAAATGCACCCGCCAGGGTCCCTTTTATCCACTTATCGGGTGCAAAGAAAGTATTTATGATGTTATAATCAGCAGGGCACGAAAGATACAGGCTGAACATCAAGCGGGCCGGAGCCTTCGCAGGATCCGGTTATGGCAGACAGTTAACACCTGACAGGGTGCAATTTGTCCCTGCATATGTTAAAATAATTTATTAAATATGCAGAAAAGGCCTTATTATATGTTAAATCGCACTTTTCGATTCAATTTTGAAAAATTTCAGGTCAATCTGGCGGAGATCCTGGTCTTTACGGGACTTTTCCTGTGGACGGTCCAGATCTACTTCGACGATTCCGGATATTTAGATCTGACCGGAGAGCTTCCCCTGAAGCTGATCCGGTATTTCTGCATGCTCCTTTTTATGGGAGCGATCTACTTTACGGAGAAATCCTACCCCGTGAAGCTGGCCGGCGCCATCTGCCTGGGCGGCGCTTTTATCATGGGCATTTCAAAGATGAGCAATGACGGCATAAACCTGCTGCAGCTCATGCTGACCGTCCTGGCCGTCCGCAATGTATCCTTCCGGAAAACGGCAAAGGCCATGTTCTGGTTCTGCCTCTTTATGATGCTGGCGGTCATCCTGGCGGATGACGCGGGCCTTATTTACGTGGAACCCATGCTGGAGACGGAGAGGATCCGTTATTTCCTGGGCTTTAAATATGTATCTCTGGGCCCCATCAAGTTCTTCAACATAGCGGCCTGCGGTCTCTACGCCTATACGGATCCCGAATCCGTGGGGCCTGATACCCGGGGGAAGGTCCACGGGATCCTCTGGATCTTTCTGGCCTTTCTTTTCGGCGCCAACTACTGGTACTACCGGATGACGGACACGAACCTGATCTTTTACCTGATCTGCGTCATGTTCCTTCTCTACGTGCTCTGCGTCAAGTTCAATCTCAATCTTTTCGCGGACAATATCCTGATCCGGTTCCTGGCCAGCATCGGCTATCCCCTTCTGTGCGTCTTCACCTACGTGGTGGCTGTGCTCTATGATCCCAAAAACTCCATGTGGGTCAGGATCGACGACTGGACCCATACCAGAGTCCAGCAGATGAGCAAGGGCGTTACCAGGCTGGGAGTCCACCTTCTGGGCCAGGTCCTGGAGGAAAATCCCAACGCTGCGGATATGAGCCGGTATTTCTATATCGACAGCGCCTACATGAAGAACCTGCTCAAGTTCGGCATTATCTATACCGTGCTGCTTATGATCGTTTTCAGCATCATGTTCCGGGCCGCTGTGCGGGCCGGGGACAGGGTCATGTGCATCTGGCTCTTCTGCACCGCAGCCTATTCCGTATTCAACAACAATATGACTTCACTGGTCTCCAACTGTGCAGTCCTGTATATCTGGACAGCCGTCAGGATCCTTCGGGATAAGGAAAGACCGCTGCCCTTCCTATCATCAAAAAGGAGACGTCCTCCCCTGGGGGAAGACCTCATAGAAAATCATGAGTAAAAAAGACAGTCCCAGCGTCAAGCTGAACTTTATACTGAGTACGGCCTATCAGGCCATGATCTTTATCCTGCCCCTGATTACCAAGCCGTATTTTTCCCGTGTCCTGAGACCGGAAGGCCTGGGTATCTACAGCTACACCCAGTCCTATCAGACATATTTTTCCATGTTTGCGGCGCTTGGCACCATGTCCTACGGTACCAGAGAGATCGCAAGGGCCAGGGACGATGTGCAGAGGCGGTCAAAGCTCTTCTGGGAGATCGAGCTGATGACGGTGATCACCTCCAGCGTCTGCCTGGGCGCCTGGATCCTTTTCATCCTCTTTAACGAGAAATACAGGATCTACTACATTGTCCTGACCATGGGCCTCTTTTCCACCATGTTCGATATCTCCTGGTTCTTCAACGGCCTGGAGCAGTTCAAGTACACGGTGTCCAAGAACGCCTTTTTCAAGATCGCCGGCGTGATCCTTCTTTTCATCTTTGTCAGAACGAAGGAGGACCTTCCCATCTATGCGGCCATCCTGATCGGATCCACCATGCTGG
>DETN01000080.1:0-7498 GCA_002362155.1 Lachnospiraceae bacterium UBA3287
TGTTCTATATAGAGTAGAACTTAACAAATCATGCTGTGCATACGGAAAAGCCGGGTGTATGATAAATACTGTAGACACAAGCAGTAAGGATACAGACCGCTCCGGTCCCTTGGTCCAAAGCTTTTTACATGGAGGTAAGATATATGATTACATTAGAAGCAGTTGATCAGGTCATTGAGAGAACAGGCTGCTCCTATAAGGAAGCAAAGGAAGCTCTGACAAAGACAGAGGGCGACGTCGTTGAAGCGATCATTCTGATCCAGAGCGCGGCCGTTTCCAGAAACCTTGACGTGGTCGAGGGCGAGCCTGCAGACGATGCAGAGGCGGAAGAAGTCGAAAAAGAGGCTGAGGAAGAGGAAGAACCCTCCCAGGCCGCAAAGAAGCTGGAAGAGCTGAAGGAAAAGATCAGAAAGGCTGTCAGAGACGGCAGCGTCAACAGGATCAGGATCACCCGCGGCGGCAGAGAACTGCTGGTCATTCCCGTGAACCTGGGCCTGGTAGGCGGCGTCATCGGCATTACCGCAGCTCCCTGGGCAGTGATCTTCGGCGCAGTGGCAGCCTACGGACTGGACTGCAAGTTCGAGATCGTAAAGGACGACGGCAGCATTATGGAATTATAATTCCGGAAGGAAAAGTCTGTTAAGGACGAAAGAATCGGTTCCCCGGGAAACAGGAGGTTTCCCGGGGAACTTTTTCTGTAAGCCTGCGGAAACAGAGGGAAAAAGCACCCTGAAGCACCCGTTCCGGGACCGGAGAGGGCGGAAAAATATTTGCGAGGATAAAAAGACATGAATAAAGTATGTAAACGCGGCCTGGCCCTGGTCCTTGGCCTGGCCCTTCTTATGACGGCCGGATGCGCTGCTCAGGAGCCTGGCAGCGAAGAGGAGCAGAAGGCCATGGAAGAGGAAATGGCGCTTGTAGAAAAGGATGCCATGGCTGCGGAGGAAGGATACGAAGAGAAGGAAGAAAGCGCTCCGGCGAAAGAAGACGTCCCGGGAGCTTTTCCCCGTCTGATCCAGTCCACGGTCTATGACAGCCTCTACCACGAGGAAAGGGGCCTTGTCGCCTCCCTGGAATATGATCAGATGGCTCTTTCCGGGGACCAGGCCGGGGCATTTCCCGAACTGGCAGCGGCCCTTGCGGAAATGTCCGGCAGGGATGCGGAGCAGATGAAAGAGGAGTACGAAAAATATAAGGACACTGCTCTGGAGAGCGATGAAACGGGCGACGAAGGCTACGTAATGCGGTTTGAAAAAAAATATACCGTAGGCCGGGCGGACGATAAAGCCGTCAGTATCCGGACCCACTATGTCAGCATGACCGGCGGCGCCCACGGCTTCTCCTTTACCGGGGCGGAGAACTTCGATGCCCGCACCGGAAAGCTGCTGGCCCTTTCGGATATATCCCCGGATCCCGCAGCCCTCCTGGACAGGGCCTGCGACAACCTGAAGAAATGGTGTGAAGAGAGGAACGTGGGCCTGTTCGATCCGGACGGTCTCAGGGCTTCGGTGGAAGAGATGTTTGAGGAAGACAGCCTGAACTGGGCTCTGGATCCTGACGGGATCAGCCTCTTCTTTGCTCCCTACAGTATTGCCCCCTACGCGGCGGGAGAGCTGACCGCCAGAGTCCTGTTCTCTGAAAACCCCGAGCTCTTTACGGGAGATATGTGCAGCCAGGCGGATACCTGGGGCAGGTCTCTGTATGAATGGCAGAGCGCCTTTGCCGACCTGGACGGGGACGGATCCCCGGAGGAGATCTCCGTTGCCTCTGACCGGGACGAATACGATACCGTCACCGGCCTGTGCATTTATATCGGCGATCAGGAATATACCTTTGACAAGTACGGCTACGGCCTGAGGACCTTCCTTCTGCACGGAGCAGGGGGAAAGACCATGCTGTATGCGGACCTGACCGGGGACAACGACTACCACTCTCTGGAGATCTTTGATCTTTCCGGAGGAGAAGCCGTGTATGTGGACAGCCTGCAGGCGGGCTGCAGCGTTCTGTACGACGACGAGACCAACCAGGCGGGGACCTGTCTGATCACGGATCCCTCTTCCTTCATCCTGGCTGTCCGGGGCGGCGACATCTCTACCTACAGCATGAGCCGGGTCTGCCATCTGGGAGAAGACGGCCTGCCCGTCCCTGAAACGGACTATTATACCGTGGTCAGCGGAGGCTATCAGTTCACGGTCCTGACCCCCTTCAAAGCTTCCACAGTGGATCCCGAAACGAGAGAGATCCTGGAAAAGGCCGTAACGGTCAAAAAGGGAGAAGTCCTGACGCTGCTGCGCAGCAACAACGGCAGCTGGGTGGAGCTTACCGCAGAGGACGGCACCCTCTACCGGGTGGAGATCGACTCCTCCGACTGGCCCAGGACCATAGACGGAAAGGACATTTCGGACATCTTCGACGGCCTGATCTTTGCGGGATAAGGTCCGGCGGAGGAAGGAAAAGGCATAAATAAAAAGCAAAGGACAGAAGCGGGCGCGTTTTAAGCTTGACGAGGCCCCGCTCCTGTCCTTTTATTTTTTTGCCCGGAAGCGGAAAAAGTATGTTATGATAAAGATTCGGGGCGAAAGCCCCGGATCCCGGCGGAAAAATGATCCCCGCCGGGGATCTGAATGACATAAGAGGGAGAGACTAATCAATGGATCAGAAGAAACGGAGTTCCTTCTCCGGAAAAATAGGATTTATACTTTCATCGGCCGGTGCTTCCGTCGGTCTGGGCAACATCTGGAGATTCCCCTACCTGGCGGCAAAGTGGGGCGGCGGTATTTTTGTTCTTGTCTATATCATCCTGGCCGTGACCTTCGGCTATACCATGATCATGGCGGAGACCGCCGTGGGCCGCATGACCAGAAGAAGCCCCGTGGGAGCCTTCCGCCGCTTCGGCAGCACTCCCCTGCACCTTCTGGGCGGCTGGCTCAATGCCGTGGTGCCCATCATCATCGTGTCCTACTACTGCGTGATCGGCGGCTGGGTCATCAAATATTTCGCCGGCTATCTGTTCCGGGGGACCTCCGTCATGGCCTCGGAAGGCTATTTCGACGCATATATCGCCGACGGGGGCCAGTCCATGCTCTGGTTCCTGGTCTTCGGCGGCCTCACCATGCTGGTCATCTACATGGGGGTGGAGAACGGCATCGAGAGGGTATCCTCCCTCCTTATGCCTGCCCTGGTGGTCCTGTCCCTGATTATTGCCGTCTATTCCTGCACCAGGCCCGGCGCCCTGGAAGGGGTGAAATACTTCCTGATCCCCAAGCCCAGGGACTTTTCCTGGAAGACCGTGGTCAACGCCATGGAGCAGATGTTCTATTCCCTGTCCATCGCCATGGGCATCCTTTATACCTTCGGCTCCTACATGAAGGACGATACCGGGATCGAGGAGGCCACCCTGCAGGTGGAGATCTTCGATACGGTCATCGCCATGATGGCGGGCCTCATGATCATTCCCGCGGTCTTCGCCTTCTCCGGCGGAAACGCGGATACTCTGAACGCAGGCCCTGCCCTGATGTTCATTACCATTCCCAGAGTATTTGATTCCATGATGGGCGGCGGCCTGGTGGGCATCCTCTTTTTCATGCTGGTGACCTTCGCGGCCCTTACATCCGCCATTGCCCTGGCGGAGAGCGCCGTATCCACGGTGGAGGACGAGCTCCATATGTCCAGAAAAGGGGCGGTCCTGGCCGTGACCCTGGTCATCCTGGGCCTGGGGACCCTGACGGCCCTGGGCTACGGACCGCTATCCGCGGTCACTCTCTTTGGCATGCAGTTCCTGGATTTCTTTGATTTCCTGGCCAATTCCCTCCTGATGCCCATCGGAGCCCTGGCCACCTGCCTGCTGGTGGTAAACGCGATCGGTCTGGACAGGATCGATGAGGAGATCGAAAAGAGCGGCCATTCCTTCCGTCTCAAAGGGGTCTTCCACTTCATGATCCGGACGCTTTGTCCCGTATTCGTACTGATCATCTTTGCCTTTTCCATTGCCGGCATTCTGGGACTTGTTTCACTTTGATAAGGGGGTTTTAAATGAACCGACCAAGCGTCATATGCCACATGACCGTCTCCAGGGACGGGATCGCCACCGGCCCCTTCCTCCTGACGGAGGAAGGCGAAAGAGCCAGCCGGGTCTATTATGAGATCCACCGCCGCTTTAAGGCCGGGGCCTACGCCTGCGGCCGGGTGACCATGGAGGGGAGTTTTACCGGCGGCTTCAGGCCGGACCTTTCCCTCTCCCCGGGAATCCGGATCCCCAGGGAGGATTATATCGCCGACAGGGACACCCAGTTCTACTGCGTGGCCTTCGACAGGCGGGGCAGGCTCGGCTGGAAGGGCCCCAGGATCGTGGATGAGGATCCCGGCTACGGGGATGCCCACATCATAGAGATCCTGACGGAGAAGGCCCCCGACGCCTATCTGGCCTATCTGCGGTCCATCGGCGTTTCCTACCTCTTTGCGGGGGAGGAGGACATCCATATCCCCTATGCCCTGGAAAAGCTCTGGATGTGGTTCGGCATCGAGCACCTCCTTCTGGAGGGCGGGCCGGATCTCAACACCTCCTTCCTGAAAGCGGGCATGATCGACGGTTTAAGCCTGGTGATCGCCCCTCTGGAAGCGGGAGAGACCGGAAAGCCCCTGTTTGACGGCAGCCTCACGGACCACTTTTCCCTGACGGAGACCAGGCGGCTGGAGGAAGACATCCTCTGGCAGCAGTACAGGTCCCTGGCCACAGCCAAGGCGGACCTGGACAGGGTGGCCGCCCAGCTGGAAATGGCGGAAGAGGGGGTGGCCGTCTACTACCATATCCGGACCGGAGCCTTCGAATATCTTTCCGCCTCCTCTTCCATGGACCTGACTCCTGAGCAGGCCGAGGAGATCCGGACATCCCCGGACTATGTAAGGCTCCCGGACTTCGGGGAGCAGAAGGAAAGGGAGATCATGGAAGCCTTTGCGGAGGCCACAGGCTCCGGCGTATGCTCCGCCATGCTCATGGGCGCTCTGCGTTCGGGAGGGGCGGATGCCTTCCGCCAGGAGCTGGGAAGCCTTTCCCTTTTCAGGGCCTACTATGACTTCCGCTACAGCCGCCTGAAGGAACTGGCGGCCCGATGGTGCCGGGACCACGAAATCCCTTTTGAGGAAGAGGACCGGGACTGAGACAGGGGGTGCCCCGGACAGGATTTATATGGTACAATACCTGTGGCACAGGGACTGAAATACTTTTGGAACTATTATTGCCCGCCGGCATGCGGCCGGGCACTTAAAGGAGAAACAGATATATGGAAGAAAAAAAGATCATGCTTTCCGGCATTCAGCCCAGCGGAGACCTGCACCTTGGCAACTATCTGGGAGCCATCAAGAACTGGGCAGACCGGGTGGACGAGTTCGACTGCTATTATTTCATGGCAGACCTGCATACCATCACCGTAAGACAGAATCCCGCAGACCTGCGCCGCCGTTCCATGCAGCAGCTGGCAGCCTACATCGCCTGCGGTCTGGATCCCGAAAAGAATACCCTTTTCCTCCAGTCCATGGTGCCCCAGCACGCACAGCTCTCCTGGGTCCTTTCCTGCTACACCCAGTTCGGCGAGCTTTCCAGGATGACCCAGTTCAAGGACAAGTCCGCCAAGCATAAGGACAATATCAACGCCGGCCTCTTTACCTATCCGGTCCTGATGGCTGCGGATATCCTGCTCTATCAGCCCCACTACGTACCTGTGGGAGCAGACCAGAAGCAGCACGTGGAGCTGACCAGGGACATTGCCCAGCGCTTCAACTCCATCTACGGCGACGTTTTCCGCATTCCCGAGCCCTATATTCCCAAGGCAGGGGCCAGGATCTACGGTCTGACCACTCCCGGCGACAAGATGTCCAAGTCCATTCCCGAAGGCTGCGTCTTCATCATGGACGATGACGCCACCATCGCCAGAAAGTTCAAGAGAGCCGTGACCGACTCCGACAGGGAGAACTGCGTCCGCTTCGATCCCGAGAACAAGCCCGGCGTGGCCAATCTGATGAGCATCTACGCCTCCGTGACCGGAAAGACCTACGAAGAGATCGAGAAGGAATTCGAAGGCCAGGGCTACGGCGTCTTCAAGCCGGCCGTGGGCGAAGCGGTCATCGATACCCTGCGTCCCATCCGGGAAGAGACAGAGAGGCTTATCAAGGATAAGGCCTATCTGGAGCAGGTCTACAGGGAAGGAGCCCAGAAGGCTTCCTACATCGCAAACAAGACCCTCCGCAAGGTCTATAAGAAGGTGGGCTTCGTACAGATTTAAAACACTACCCCTTCTGCCTGCAGGCAGACGAAAGGACAAAGCATGTATGACGTACTGATCATCGGGGCAGGCCCCGGCGGTATCTTTTCCGCCTATGAGCTGACAAAAAGGCGCCCCGATCTGAAGATCGGCGTAATCGAGGCCGGTCATACCCTGGAAAAGCGCAGATGCCCCATCGACGGGGAAAATATAAAGACCTGCATCGGCTGCCCCTCCTGTTCCATTATGAACGGCTTCGGCGGCGCGGGCGCCTTTTCCGACGGCAAATACAACATTACCAACGATTTCGGCGGCACCCTCTATGAGCACATAGGCAGGGAAAAGGCCCTGGAGCTCATGTACTACGTGGACGAGATCAATGTCAGCCACGGAGGCGGGGGGACCCAGATGTACTCCACCGCCGGCACGGCCCTGAAAAAGAAATGCATGACGAACGGCCTGCAGCTGCTGGAAGCCTCCGTAAGACATCTGGGCACCGACATCAACTATGTGGTGCTGGAGAATCTTTACGCGGAGCTGAAGGACAGGGCGGATTTTTATTTCGATACCAGGGTCACGGACCTGCATAAGACGGAGACGGGCTATGAGGCCCGCGCCGTCTCGGGCAGGGAGGAAGTGGTCTTTACGGCAGAGCAGTGCATCGTTTCCGCCGGCCGCAGCGGCAGCAAGTGGCTGGAGAAGGTCTGCAGGGACCTGGATCTGAAGACCATGTCCAACCGCGTGGACATCGGCGTCCGGGTGGAGCTGCCTGCCGTGATCTTTTCCGAGATCACCGACGAGCTCTACGAGGGCAAGATCGTCTACAAGACAGAGAAGTTCGAGGACAGGGTCCGCACCTTCTGCATGAATCCCAGAGGGATCGTGGTCAACGAGAACACGGGCGGGATCATTACCGTCAACGGCCACAGCTTCGAGGACGAATCCAGAAAGACGGACAATACCAACTTCGCCCTGCTGGTCTCCAAGCATTTCTCGGAGCCCTTCAAGGACAGCAACGGCTACGGCGAATCCATTGCCAGGCTCTCCAACATGCTGGGAGGCGGCGTCATCGTCCAGCGCTTCGGAGATCTGGAGCGGGGCAGGCGCAGCACTCCGGCCAGGATCCGGGAGGGCATTGTCCAGCCTACCCTCAAGGCGACTCCCGGCGATCTGAGCCTGGTCCTTCCCAAGAGGATCCTGGACGGGATCATCGAGATGATCTACGCCCTGGACAGGATCGC
>DETN01000080.1:7596-18178 GCA_002362155.1 Lachnospiraceae bacterium UBA3287
ACATGGAGGTGGAGCTGGACGAACATCTGGAGACGGCCCACAAAGGGCTTTACATGATCGGCGACGGCAGCGGAGTCACCCACTCCCTGTCCCATGCCTCGGCCAGCGGCGTCTATGTGGCGGACCGCATCGCAGAGACTTATAAGATCTGATCCGTGAGGATCCGGAAACCATCCTGCCGGGATGGCTTCCGGGTCCTTTTTCAGTATCTGCGAGAGAGAAAGAAGAGCAGGGGGAACGGGGAGAAAAGGACAGACAGGAGTGAGAAGAAAACGGGGGACCCGGGGACAAAGCGGAGAGGATTGGCCGGCAGGTCATGGAAAGAGGGGCCTCTATCCTGTATAATAAAGGCAGGATCCATATATGTTTTTCAGATCCGGGAAGAGGAAGCGCCATGTATATACAGATCAAATTAAGCGAAGAATTCGTCAAAAGCCGTTTTTATGACAAGGTCCTGCCCGTGGACGTGCTGGCAGAGGCCCTGAAGAAATCGGACAATATAAAGATCGTGGATCAGAACAGCTTTGTCCTGACGGTGCGGGTGGACGAAAAGGTCCTGCCACCCGAAAAGCTGGGGGAACTGACAGTCTCTGTTCTGGCCAAAGCCTATGACATGAAAAAGGAGGAGGCCAAAGCCGCCTTCGAAATCTTTGCGGCTCCCGACGAAGCCATTGAGAAGGCCGGAGAGGCGGAAGAAGAGGAAGCTCCGGAGGAGCGTTCCTCAATGGAAGAGATCCGGGGCCTGTTCGGAGCTTCCCAGTTCATTGCCCTGTGCGAGGAGATCCACGCCATGGCCGGAGGCCTGATCCGGGAGGACGCCAGGGATACCCTGATCGCCAGGTCCTATCTGATGAGCAGCGACTCTCCCGAGGTGCTGAGCCTGTCCCTGGACCTGTTCGCCGGCCTCCTTAGGGAGGACGCCCTTTTCCCTGCCGCCAGGGTGGTCAGAAGAAAGGTGCCCCTGTCCAGCATGATGCAGATGTCCATGGGCAAGAACGCGGCAGAGAACATCCTGGGCAACAACCAGACCCAGGACGTGCTGGAATCCTTCAGCTCTTCCATCGTCCTTTCCTCGGATATCATCGTCAACCTGGACATCAGCGAATGGACCGAAAGGATCGAGGCCCCCGAATTCCGCCAGTTCCTGGACTGCCTGCAGGAAAACACCGACAACGTGATCTATGTCTTCAGTGTTCCCTATCTGGAGCAGAGCGTTCTGGAGAGGATCGCGGCCGTTCTGGGAGAAAGCATGCAGATCCGGACCATTACCTTTGTGCCCGCCTCCATTTCGGAGCTCAAGTCCCTGGTGGAGGAGGAACTGGACAGGATGGAGCTGACCGCGGACGAGAGTGCCTGGCAGACCTTCTATGAAAGGATCGCCGAGGAAAAGTCGGAGGGCCGTTTCCAGGGGATCCGGTCCGCGGACCGGATCTTCGACGAGATGGTCTACGCAAGGCTCAGGGCCGCCGCCGGAGGGATCCGGCCGGAGAGCCGGGTCATTACGGCAGAGGACCTGAAGGACCTGGTCAGGAGCCGCCTCTGGAACAAGGGCTCGGAGGAGATCCTCCGCTCCATGGTGGGCTTTGAAAAGGTGGAAGAGCAGCTGCGGGAAGCCTGCGGGGCCCTCACGGGGACCGAGGCTCTTTCCTCCGGCATCTTCTTTGAGGGAGAGAGCGGGACCGGCCGCAGCACCGCGGCCAGGATCATGGCTGTCATGCTGCGGGAAAAGGGCTTTCTGGAAAAGGGACTTTTATTCGAGCACAGGTCCTCGGACCTGGTGGTGCCCGGGGCCGGCATGACCGTTCCGGCCGCCATGGTCATCTGCCGGGACGCCCGCGGATCGGTGCTTTTCATAGACGATATCGATGCCTTCCTGGAAGAGGAGGAGGCCCGGAAGGGGGTCCAGGGAAGAGAGGAGAGTTCCGAACGGGACAGCTTTGTCATGGAGGCGGACAGCAGAGACTTTGCCTTCAAGGCTGTCAATGTCCTGACTACCTTTATGGAGACCCATCCCAGGGACTGCCTGGTGATCTTCGCGGGGGACGAAAAGAAGCTGGAAAAGCTCAGGACCAGGTATCCCCATCTTTCCGCCTGCATTTCCAGGGTCATCCGGTTTGAAAATTATCCGGCGGCCACCATGGCGGGCATCTTCCTGCAGATGGTGGAAAAGAGCGGGATCCGGAAGGAAGAGGGCCTGAAGGAGGACGTGGAAGCCTATTTCGGCGCCCTGGACTATAAGACCCTGAAGCCGGTAGGGGCCAGATTTATCCGCAATCTCTTTGAAAAGACCAGGTCCCTTTCGGGACTCAGGGCCCAGCTGGAGGGAAAGGAAGAGGCGGAGATACTCCGCGCAGATTTCCGTACGGCCTGCAGGGAGAGGGACGAAGGAATGAATGACAAGGCCCGCAGCCGGTCCAGGTACGGGTTCGGCACCTGACGGGAAAGGAGGCTCCCATGGCAGAATACTCTACCGAAATGGCAGCGGCCGTAAGCCGCTACCTGGATATGAACAGGATGCGCAGCCGTTTCGACAATGACAGCGGCAGCTTTTATATTACCCTTCCCATGGAGACCAGGCTCAAGCAGATGGATATGGAGATCAGAGTGGGGGCTTCCACCCTGATCTCCGAAGTGCGGATCCCTCTGTCCTGCGAGAGCGGGACCGTCCGCTCCGTCATGGAGTTTGTTACCAGGCTGAACGCCGCCCTGGATTTCGGAGGCTTCGTTCTGGACGCGGACACAGGGGACGTGTCTTTCCGATTCGGCCTGGACTGTGCCGGTATCCGGCCTTCCTATGACATGATCGATCATCTGGTGTCATTGCCCATGATCATCCTTGGCACCTATCTGGACGCCCTTATTTCGGTCATGCTGGGCTATGCGGAGGCAAAAAAAGCGCTGCAGGACGCAGCGCTTAAAAGTATCAGCAGTGACTGATGCAGTATCTGATTTATAAATGACGACCGTGGGTCATACTCTGGCAAAGAGCTTCTGCCAGAAGCCCATGGACTGGGGGACTGTCTGGGAGTCCTGTTCCGATGCGGCGGACAGCTCCTGGACGGTCTTTCTGATTTCCGCGGGAGTGACGGAGCAGCCCTGTATGTAACGGGGCTCTCTGTGATAGCAGTCCATCAGATAGAAATCGCCTCTGACCCGCATGCGGTAGGCCAGCTCGGATCCCATCAGATAGAGGGAGTCATCTTTTCTGGGAGTGCGGAAGCAGACAATGGCCTGGAAAAAGTCGATCAGATCCTCCGCCATGGCAGGATTGGCCACGGTCAGGATCATATGGACCCCTACTTCGGGACCGAAGGAGAGGATGTCCGACATAAGGCGGGACAGCTCCCTGCGGCGGTGGGCCATAATAGCGTCTCCGTCACTGATGACCATGATGATGTGGTCCATGGATCCCTGATAGTCATAGACGGTGCCGCATCCGGCAGCGGCTATGATCTCCAGCCGTCTGTAAACGATCTCCAGAAGATCGTCCAGGGCCGACCGTATGACGGCCTCCTCCGAAAAATGACGGACATTGGTCAGAGGGCTGAAGGGTGAGAAGCTGACGGAGGATCCGCTGCAGAGCCAGAGGGATACATCGGAGGGAGCATGGTTCAGGAGAAGAGAGAGGGCCGCTCCGTGAAGGAAGGTCTCGGCTCCGGAAGCCCTGCCCGCGCAGACCAGAAGATGGGGGGTCGCCACATCCGTCAGGTCCACAAAGACCCTTTCCCTTTTCAGGGACATGCCGGCCGCGCAGGGCAGGCCGTGGGAAGTGTTGTAGGCGTCCGACACCAGGAGGTCTCCCAGCCATACGGCGTCGTTCTGCCAGGGAATATCAATGTATACCTTGCCGTTATGGGGATATACGGCTGCGTTTTTCTGCTCGAAGATGACTCTGTAGTAGGATCTGAGAGTACAGAGCTTTCTGGCGTCCTCCGCACTCTTTGGAATGATGATGAATCTGGTCATGGAAGGTCCCTGGAGCTTGGAGATCTTCCTGTAACGGATACCGTTCTCGGACAGGAGCTCCATGAATTCCTCTTCATAGGGGCCGAGACTGCGGCGCTTCCACCTGGTGTGGTAACGAAGAAACCCGGTAAAGTCGGGCACAATATATTCGGACATATATAGGAATCCTTTCTCTGAAAGGCGTGAATATCTTAAAAAGGGTCTAACCCTGCACAGAAATATATTTTAGCATTATTTTTTGAAAAAGAAATGTAACATTCTTAAAATAATGTATTAAATTTGCTTGACATTTCGGTAAAATGTTGTGAATTCCCCAAATTGGCCCGGGAATTCCTCTCCCCTTGGGGCTTTGGGATGCTATAATAGCCCATAGCCCCCGGAAGGGGAGCGAAAGAGGCAGGAGGATCGGGACCTTGATCAGAATGGCGGGACTGGACCTGGACGGGACGCTGCTGAGGCAGGACAAATCCATATCGGACTACAGCAGAGAGGTCATAAGGAGAGCGGCAGAAGCAGGGTGCGTCATCGTGCCTGTTACGGGAAGGCCTCTGGCCGGAGTCCCCGCCGCGGTGAAAAGCCTGCCCGGCGTCCGCTACTGCATCACGTCCAACGGAGCGGCCGTCTATGACCTGAAGGAAAGAAAGGTCCTCCGGGAGGTCCTGATGGAGAAGGAGACGGCTCTTTCGGTCCTTGCCGCCGCGGAAGGCGAAGCTCTTATCCGGGAGGTCTTTACGGGCGGATGGGGCTACCACATGCCCGGGGACTACGAAATGCTGAAAAAGCGCTTTTCGGGAACGCCGGTCATGTCCTATATCGACGGCAGCCGGAAAAAGACAGACTGTCTGGAAGACTTTGTCCGGGACTGCTCCGGGGGGCTGGAGAACATCTCTGTCATGTGCCGGTGCTTTGAGGACAGGGAGAGAGTCCGGGAGAAACTGTCCCGGGTAAAGGGGATCAACGTGATCCTTCCCTGGAAGACGGATCTGGAGATCACGGACGGGAAAGCCGAAAAGGGAGACGCCCTGCTCTTTCTGGCAGGGAGCCTGGGGATCCTGAGAGAGGAGACTCTGGCGGCCGGAGACAGCGACAACGATCTGAGCCTTCTGAAAAAGGCCGGCCTTGCCCTTGCCATGGGCAACGCCTCGCCCCACATCAAAGAGGCCGCTGACTATATTACGGAAGACAACGAGCACGACGGCGCCGCCAGGGCGCTGGAGCGCTTTATTCTGGAGGTAAAATAATTATGTACGGAGCAATACTGGGAGATATCATTGGAAGTCCCTACGAATTCGATTCTCATAACATCAAAACAAAGGAGTTCGAGCTTTTTTCGGAGCGTTCGGAGTTTACGGACGATTCCATCATGACCCTGGCGGTGGCGGATGCCATTATGACAGCGGGAAGGGATGCTTCCGACGAGGAACTGCGAGGGGCCCTTGTGGCGTCCATGCAGACCATAGGCAGACGCTATCCCTTTGCCGGCTACGGCATGAAATTCAGCGCCTGGCTCTATGACGACGAGCCAAAGCCCTACGGGAGCTTTGGCAACGGATCCGCCATGCGGGTCTCCTCCATTCCCTGGCTCTACCAGGATGACTTCGCCAGGATGCTGCATGTGGCCAGGCTCAGCGCCGAGGTGACCCACAATCATCCCGAAGGCATCAAGGGAGCCGTTTCCGTGGCGGCCGCCATCTTCCTGGCCATCCACGGAAAGGACAAAGAGACCATTAAAAAGCATGTGACGAAGGCCTACAAATATGACCTGTCCAGGACCTGCGACCAGATCCGGCCGGACTATCACCATGTAGAATCCTGTCAGGAGACGGTGCCCGAGGCCATGACCGCCTTTCTGGAGGGAAAGGACTTCGAGGACGTCATCCGCACCGCGGTCTCCCTGGGAGGAGACTCCGATACCCTGACCTGCATCGCGGGTTCCATGGCGGAGGCCTTTTTCGGCGTGCCCCAGGATCTGAAGGATACCTGCAGAGATATGCTGACCAGCGATCTTCTGGAGATCCTGGACAGATTTGACGCTGTGCTGGAAAAGGACAGAAAGGAAAGAGAAGCCGATCCGGGAAAGAAGGCCAGATGGGAGAATGCCCTGAATGTTCCGCCCAAGGCGGGTCCGGTCCCGGAAAATATGCGGGTGACCGGAAATGAGATGCTGGAGGAGAAGATCCGGGAATGGAATAAGAACAGGACCCAGGAGGGTTATACGGCCATCCTCGGCACCCTGGCCGCCAGGTGCCTGCAGGGCGCCAGAGTCCTGGTACCCGCCATGCCTCTTCCCATGAAGGAGGGAGAAAAAGGGGTGCCCCGCCTGCGTCCCCAGCTTCTGAAGGACCGGGACGGAAAGCTCTGGCAGGGCCTCTTTACCAGCGTTGACCAGCTGAAGAAGACGGGCAGCAAAAACGGGGCCGTTCTTTCCATGCCCCTGACAGACCTCTTTAAACACGTCCAGGCTTCAGAAAAGGGCCCCGTGACCGTAGCGGGCCTTGTAATCAACCCGGCTGATCCGGCGTCTGCCGTGCAGGTCCCTGTCCGGGCTGTTTCGGATATCCTGCAGGCCGCCGGAAAGCTGGCCCAGAGGACCGGAGCGGCGGGCGGCAACAGGATCACCTTTGTGAAGGGAGACATCCTGAAGGTCAAGGCCGAAGCCATTGTCAATGCGGCCAATACGGCCCTGGCTCCCGGAGGCGGCGTCTGCGGGATCATCCACGGAGCGGCGGGACCGGAGCTTGCCAGGGAATGCGAGACCCTGGGCGGCTGCCAGGTGGGCGGCGCGAAGATCACCGGGGGATACCGGCTGGAGCAGAAGTATGTCATCCACGCCGTGGGACCCGTCTATGACGGAACGGACCGCTGCGCAGGTCTTCTGGCTTCTGCCTATAAGAGCTCTCTGGATCTGGCAAAGGAAAAGGGGATTCATTCCATCGCCTTCCCCGCCATCTCCACCGGCATCTTCGGCTATCCCAAAAAGGAAGCGGCCCGGGTGGCCCTGGGGGCCCTGACCCAGTGGTTCAAGGAGAATGCTTCCTACGGTATGACCATCTATATGGTGGCCTATGACCAGGAGACCTTCGATATCTATAAACAGTTCGCCCCCGAAAAGAAAAACTGACCATCAGATGACCAGGAGCGCCTGTTCGTACTCTGTGCGGACCGGGCGCTCTTTTTCTGTCATAAGGCGGTAGAGAAGGCCTGAGCGGATCTCCAGGGACAGAAGGTCCTGCCAGAGAGGGGCAAGGTCCCCGGGGGAAGAGAGCCTGGTCACAAGAGGAATGTCCGACTTTTCAGAGATGGCCTTAAGGAGGGGGGAAGCCTCCTTTCTAAAGCCCAGGACTCTTGCATAGCCGGCATAGCCCCCCTCCTTCCATCTTTCCAGGTCTTTTCTTTCCAGGCCCAGCAGAAGACGGAGCAGGCAGCGGGAGATCCTGGTATAGGTGACGTTCCTGGTCTTTAAAAGGGCGCAGAAGGAGGAAAAGCTCTCGTAGGAGGGCAGGAGGCTTCTTATGCGGTTCTCCAGGTCCGGCCCGATGTCCGGAAAATCGCAGAGCCTTCCCGGGGCGGCGGATGCCTGCCAGAGGGCGTGGAGAAGGGGACCGGAGAAAAGGTCGGGCGATGCGGGAGAGGCGGAAGATAAAAGGGCAAGGCTCCTTTTTGCGGATTCCGGAAGATCCTCCCGCTCACCGGAGAGGACGGCCCTCCGAAGGTCCGTGGCGGAGGGGGCGGGGATCCTCTTTACGGCAAGGGGGCGTATGGAGCTGTTCATGGACTGAAGGGCCTTCAGGTACTCAGCGGCCAGAAGGTCGTTGGAGCCGGCCTTTGCAAAATCGTCCAGTCCTTTTCCGGACAGGGCCAGGGACCTGGCGGCCGGATAGGAGAGGCCCTTTTTCAGGCCTTTTGTCAGGGCCGATTTAAAGGCGGCGTCTTCTTCGCTAAGAAGGAGGGCGGCCTCGCTTAAGGATTCGGCGTCCCCTGTTTCCGATCCGAAGCAGAGAATGTCCGCGACGCCAAGGTGCTCCAGCATGGAAACGGCGCCCCCTGCAAAGTATTCCGCACTGCCCGTGGCCCAGGGCAGGGGCAGCTCCAGCACCAGATCGGCTCCCCCCTCCAGGACAGACCGGGCCCTTACCCCGGCGGGAAAGAGGGCGGGCTCTCCCCGCTGGACATAGTTTCCGCTCATGAGGACCAGAAGGAAATCGCATCCGGTCTCCTCCCTGGCTTTCTGCAGTATATATGCGTGGCCCCCGTGGAAGGGGTTGCATTCCATGATGACGGCAGTGACTTTCATCTGTTTTTCTCCTTGCTCCCGGATACAGCTCCGGACCTGCTTAGTATAGCATTTCCGGGAGCGGGTGCGAAGACAAAGAGCTTTCATGAAAGGGCTTACATACCCGCGGCGGCGCCAAATGCGCCCACCGGGGCTCGTGAAAAAAATGACAAAGAATGTATCGGTTTTTGTACTTGATTTTAATACTTTTTAAGACGCCTCTTCTTGTATACAATTTTTGAAAGTAGTAAAATAATCGCATAACAATATATCCTGCAATACTATGCATAGAGAAGGGAGTTTCAAATGGCATTTATTGATGGTATTAAAGAAAAAGCCAGAGCTGATGTTAAGAGGATCGTGCTTCCTGAGTCCAAGGACAGACGTACCCTGATCGCCGCAGCGCACATCATTGAGGAAGGCCTCGCAGATGTCATCATGGTCGGTAACGAAGAGAAGATCATGGACGGTGCCGGATGGCTGGAGATCAATCTTGACGGCGTCAAGGTCGTAGATCCCGATACAGATCCCAAGTTCGAGGAATATGCACAGCTGCTCTGCGAATTACGTAAGAAAAAAGGCATGACAATTGAGCAGGCAAGAGATCTCCTTAAGAGTGATTATCTTTTCTATGCCGTAATGATGGTCAAGTGCGATGATGCCGACGGCATGGTCGCAGGCGCATGCCATGCAACAGCTGACACCCTCCGTCCCGCTCTGCAGATCCTGAAGACAGCCCCCGGCTGCAAGCTGGTCTCCGGCTTCTTCGTAATGGACGTTCCGGACTGCAAGTACGGCTCCAACGGCTCCTTCGTATTCGCAGACTGCGGCCTGAACCAGGATCCCACTTCCGAAGAGCTGGCTGAGATCGCCTACTCTTCCGCAGATTCCTTCCGCGCCATGATCGGAGGCGAACCTTACGTTGCAATGCTGTCCCATTCCACAAAGGGTTCCGCAAAGCACGCTCTGGTAGACAAGGTCGTGGAAGCCACCAGGATCGCAAAGGAAAGATATCCTTCCCTGGCAGTCGACGGCGAACTGCAGCTTGACGCTGCCATCGTTCCTTCCGTCGCAAAGTCCAAGGCCAAGGGTTCCGAGATCGCCGGCAAGGCCAACGTTCTGATCTTCCCCAACCTGGATGCAGGCAACATCGGCTACAAGCTGACCCAGCGTCTCGGCAAGGCAGAGGCCTTCGGCCCCATGCTTCAGGGTATCGCAAAGCCCGTCAACGATCTGTCCCGCGGCTGCTCCTGGGAAGATATCGTAGGCGTTGTCGCCATCACCGCCGTACAGGCACAGATGGCTGCATCCAAGTAATAATTGCGGAGGTTTAATATGAAGATTTTAGTTATCAACTGCGGTTCTTCCTCTCTGAAGTACCAGGTCATCGACGCCGTTACCGAAGAACTCCTGGCAAAGGGTCTCTGCGAGAGAATCGGCATCGACGGATCCTTCACATATGAGAACGTAAAAGCCGGCCTCGGCAAGGAAAAACGCGATGTGGACATCCCTGATCACAACAAGGGCATCAGCCTGGTGATCGAAGCTGTGACAGATCCCGTCAAGGGCGTTACCACCCTGGAAGAGATCGGCGCAGTAGGACACCGTATCGTCCATGGCGGAGAAGCCTTCACTTCCTCCGTTCTGATCAACGACGAAGTCATCGCAGCCATCGAGAGCGTATCCGATCTGGCTCCTCTGCACAACCCCGCCAACCTGATCGGCGTGAGAGCCTGCCAGGATCTGATGCCCGGCACTCCCCAGGTAGCAGTATTCGATACCGCTTTCCATCAGACCATGCCTTCCAAGGCATATATGTATGCGCTTCCCCTTGAGTACTACAACAAGTACAAGGTAAGAAGATACGGCTTCCACGGCACCAGCCACTCTTTCGTTTCCAAGAAGGTTGCTGAGGTGGTAGGCAAGCCTTATGAAGAGATCAAGACCATCGTATGCCACCTGGGCAACGGTGCTTCCATCTCCGCAGTCAAGAACGGCAAGTGCGTCGACACCTCCATGGGTCTTACCCCCCTGGAAGGCCTGATTATGGGAACCAGATCCGGTGACATTGATCCCGCCATCGTCGAGTTCATCGCAGGCAAGGAAAATATGACAGCTGCTCAGGTCGTCTCCGTACTCAACAAGAAGTCCGGCGTCCAGGCCCTGTCCAACAACCTGTCCTCCGACTTCCGCGATCTGGAAGCAGGCTACAAGGAAGGCAACGAGTATGCCAAGCTGGCCGTTGACGCTTTCTGCTACAGAGTTGCCAAGTATGTAGGCGCCTATGCCGCAGCCATGAACGGCGTGGACGTGATCGCATTCACAGCCGGCATCGGCGAGAAC
>DETN01000121.1 GCA_002362155.1 Lachnospiraceae bacterium UBA3287
ATCGGTTCTGCCTTCTGGTATTCGCTGACCACCCTGACCACCGTCGGCTACGGCGACATGTATCCGGTGACCATTCCCGGCCGTATGATCGGAGCCCTGTTCCAGATCCTCAGCATCGGTGTTCTGGTCGCCCTCATTTCCGCCATGTTCTCCCTGATCCGGGGCCGCCTCCTGCCCCTGGCCTGCCTCCGGTTCAGACGCCGCAGCCACTGGTTCATCTTCGCCCAGACCAATCTCCGCTCCAGGCTGATCGCAGAAGCCATCGCCTCGGAGGAAAAGGATGCCGTCATCCTTTTCAGCAGCCAGGATGGGGACCAGGAGATCTTTTCTTCCGGCACCTGCATAGCCCTGCCGCCGGACCAGCTGGTGGATTATCAGAAGGGCATGGGGAAGTGCACGGTCTTTGCTATGAGCGATGACCAGACCGAAAACGACCGCCTGGCCGACCAACTGAAGAATAAAGACTGCCGCGTCTGCGCCATGACAGACTATGAACCGGACAGACTCTCCGACCGTCTGATCCTTTTTAATCCCTTCCAGACCTGCGCCCGTCTCTACTGGGCCAGGTATCCCCTGGCTTCTCCTTCGGAAGTCATCGTCATAAGCGGCACGGGCCGCTATGCAGAGGCCCTGCTGGAGCAGGCCCTGATCTTTAACGTCACAGCGCCGGACCAGATGGTCTCCTATCATGTGATCGGCGATTTCGAGAATTTCCGCCGCAACCACCCTTATCTGGACCAGGCCTTTTCATCCTGTGACCGGATCTGCTTCCACGAGGGGCCCTGGAATCAGGATTTTGACATCCTGAAAAAGGCGGACCGCATCATCTTTTGCCACGACGATCCCGAAGTGTCCATGGAGGAGGTCACAGAGCTGAAGCGCTACTGCCCCACGAACGCGGTCCTTTACGTGCGGGGCACCGTTCCTCTGGACGGGATTACGGCCTTCGGCTCCCCTGCCGCCCTCTGCCGGCCCGAATATGTCCTGCGCTCCGGCCTCTATCAGATGGCTGTCCGCCTCCATAGGATCTATCAGGACTCCGTGGAAGGCGCACCCGGCTGGGAGGATCTGAGCGGCTTCCTCAGGAGGTCCAACCTTGCCTCTGCCGACCATCTGCTGATGAAGGTGCGCATTCTCCTTGCATCCTCGGATATAGAATACGGAAGCGGCACTGTCCTGCCCTCTGAAGATACCCTCAGGCGCGCGGCCGGGGTCTACCGGAAGCTGGACGAAGAAGCCCTGGACCGCTGCCGCAGGATCGAGCACGAGCGGTGGATGCGTTTTCATCTGATGAACAACTGGCAGTATGATCCGGTCCGGGACAACGCCCGCCGCCTCCATCACCTGCTCCTCCCCTATGACGAGCTGAGCCGTACAGACCAGCTCAAGGACAACTACGCCTGGGAACTGATTGAAAAACTCTGCTGAAAGGAACTGCCATGAACCAGGACACCGAAAGATCCTACATTGCCTTTATCAGCTACCGCCACAGGCCGCTTGACAAGCAGGCCGCCGAAATGATCCAGAGAAAGATCGAGAACTACAAAGTACCCAGGGAATTCCGGGACAGGGCAGGGGGAGACCGCCTGGGCATGGTCTTTCGGGACGAAGACGAACTGCCGGCCTCCTCTTCCCTCTCGAACAGCATCACCTACGCCCTGGACCATACCAAATATCTTCTGGTGATCTGCACCCCGGACCTGCCGGAATCCAAATGGTGCGAACAGGAGATCCGCTATTTCCTGAAGACCCATGACCGGGACCATGTCCTGGCCGTGCTGGTGGACGGAGAGCCGGAAGTCTCCTTTTCCCCCTATCTTCTCCATACCTATGACGAGAACGGCAATATCACCGCGGACACGGAGCCCCTGGCCGCCAACATCGCGGGTCCGGACCGGACCATCGACAAAAAGGCCTTCCGCAAGGAGATCGTCCGCATCTATGCCGCTCTTCTGGGCTGCCCCTTCGACGCCCTCTGGCAGAGGCAGAAAAGAGCCAGGGCCAACCGCCTGCTGGCCCTTCTGGGCATCGTGATGGCGGCCATGACGGTCTTTCTCGGTGTGGTCCTTTCCAAGAACGCCCAGATCGCCAGACAGAACGCGAGCCTGCAGAGACAGATGTCTGCCATGCACGTGGATACAGGCAGGGCCAGGCTGGAGAACTACGACGTGGACGGGGCCCTTCAGAGCGGCATAGACGCTCTTCTGGGCGACCCCTCGGGAGACCTCTACGACCACAGGGCAGAAAAGCTGCTCTCCGATGCTTCCTACGCCTATGAGGGGCCCGACTGGCGGAGCCGCCTTCTCTATTCCCAGCCTACGGCCATAGATACTCTGGCCCTGACCCCCGACGGCACTGTCTGTGTCTTTTCCGACGAAGCCTTTACCGTAAGGGCCGTCGACACCGCGTCCGGCAGCCTTCTGTGGGAATATGCCGCGGAGACGGAGCGCAGCAGCTACGACGCTTCCCCGGCGGAGGTCTTCGCCTTTCAGGATCTTGTGGTCTGCAAATATGCGGACAGGGTCATAGCCCGCAGTCCCGGGGACGGCAGGGAGCTCTGGCGCTTTGCATATGAGGGCTACGGAGGCAATCACTTCAGAGCCTTCAACAGTACAGGCAGCCGGATGATGCTGCTGGATCAGCCGGAGGGCATGGACAGCCCTGTCTATATGATCGTCCTTGATACCGCGGACGGAAAAGAGATCGGCAGGGCCGCCGTTTCCGGCGGCAAAGACACCGCAAATCTCTCCTCCTCCGACCCCTGGTACAGCCTCTCCGGCGGCTTTTCCGAAAATGACCGCTACGGAGCGGTCGCCATCTATGTCACCCACCAGAAGGACGACGGCACAGACGGGGGCAAAGACGGCACACTGAAGATGGCCCTCTACGACCTGGAGAACTTCAGCGAGGTCTATAGTCTCTATACCGATGAGTACCATAATCTCTCCACCATCATCTACGGCATCTGTCCTTCGGACAAGGGGGATATGACATGCGCCAGGTATCTGAGCAGCTACGGCGGCGTTATCATATCTCAGATCAGCGGTGATACCCAGAGCGGCAGGCAGACCCTGGTCAACCAGTCCATCAGCACCCAGAGCGGATCCATCGTGGATCTGATCGGCGAATATCTGCACGCCCTGCCCATGCTGGTCCATGACAATCTGGCTCTTGTGGCCAGCGAAAGCAGCCTCTTCCTCTTTGATCTGGGCACAGAACCCAGGCTCGCCAAGGAGCTGTCCTATCCGGGCAGGATCCTGTCCTTAGGATGGACCGACCGGGCGGCCGACCAGGTCTATGCCTGGAACGCCTCCGGTTCCTCCTCCTGGTATGATCTGAATCAGGACGGGACGACGGACAGCCTGGTCTCCTCCAGCTACGACCAGAATGACATCGCCCACCTGTGCCCTGTCTATGATGAGGAAGGAAATTTCAGGTTCGGCATTTCCGTCATGAACAGCCGCCCCGGCAATATCCTGATCATGGAAAACACCTGTGATCCCTCCGGGGAGGTCCTTTCCTCCCCGCCCCAGGATATGCTCATGGACAATTACCAGATCGAGGCCTCACCCTCGGGGGATACCGTCTATATCAGATATAAGGAAAAGGACAGCGATTTAAGGACTGTGGCGGCCTATGACGCCATAACCCATGAAAAGCTTTCCTCCGCTGAGTTTGAGATGGATTATTTCAGCGATACCATCTTTGCCTTGGATCAGGAGTCCTTCCTTCAGGGCAAATATATCTGCAGGCTGGACGGCAGCAGGGACTATTACCTGGAAAAGATAAACGATGACAATGCGTATGAATTCACGGACAGTTATTTCCGCCATACCGTCCTGTCGGACGGCAGGGTCATGTCCGTCTTCGACTGCTGCGCAGCCGGTAAAGATGTCCTTGTCCCCGTATGGATCGACGGAAAACTGGTGGCATCTTCCAGTGAAACTGCCGCCGGCATCTCCTTCAGCAGCGGAAAAATCCTGGAGACCGGCAGGAACGGCCTGGTGGCGGGCTTCGGGATCCACAGATATATGAAGGACGACGAAACGATGGTCACTGCCGAAACGGACGGCTTTATGGTCTTTGACGCAGTCAATGAAAAGCGGATCGTTTTTGGCGACCAGCACCCCGAGGCCAGGGACCGGATGATCGCCGTGGGCAATAAAGAACCGGTCTTTGCCTGCGCGGACGATCTGGGTCATATCTGCCTCTACAATACGGAAGATGCATCTGCGGCGGACCTTGCCACAGGCTACGGGATCCGGGAGATCAAGGCTCTGACCTTCTCGCCGGATGACCGCTTCCTTCTTGTCATCACCCGAAACGGCAGTCTGGACTGCTTCGATCTGGAGGAGGGGACCTTCGTATATTCCGAGCAGCCCGATGTTTTCAACACCTACCGCTACCCCTATGTGGACAGGCTTGCCTGCATGGCGGGCGCGGATGACCGCTACCTGTATCTGAAGGCCTATGATTCGGATGATCCCTACGGCCAGTGGCTGAGCCTGGATCAGACCTCCTGGACCCTGGCGGCGTCCTCCGACCTGGTCTATGCGGCCCTGCCGGCAGACGGCTGCCTTTATAAATGGCATGAGCATACCCTCTACCGCTATCCCATCCATTCCCTGGAGGATCTGGCGGCCGCAGCCCTTGAAAAAAC
>DETN01000017.1:0-17602 GCA_002362155.1 Lachnospiraceae bacterium UBA3287
GTACACTGCACAGAAAAGGAATTTGAAGACTACTGCGCAAAGATGGACAGGATGGAAAAGGAAAAGGGCTGATCAAAGCCTTACAGATCCCATCAAATGAAAAAAGCCTGGTTCCGGAGACGGAATCAGGTTTTTTCAGTGTAGGATCAAAACCCCGGGAGAGGAAGTATCCTGCGGTCTGTCCTTTTCCCCCTGCCTCAGATCACGACATAGGCAAGGATCAGGGATACGATGATATAGAGGATGCCAAGGAAGAGAGGATAGTTAAAGGACCTTTCTCTCTGGTCCCGGCGGTCTCTTTCGTATTTGCCAAAGTCCAGAGGCTTTTCCGGATCGGTATGCCGCAGGCCCCTTCGGAAGGTAAAGCTGGAAATATCCAGATCTCCTTTCAGAATGAAGGAATAGATAATGCCGCCGATGATCAGGACCAGGCCGATGATGGTCAGGGCGTCGGTAAAGACGGTCAGGCCGTTGGGCTTTGTCGTAAACCCTCTGGCAGCGGGATAGGCCAGGGTAATGATGAGATGGCTGATCATGGTGCGGGGATTGATTTTCTTGAATTTTTCGATCAAGGCGGGTGCCTTCCTTTCTGCGGGAGCAGTTTTTCCTAACTGACAGAGATTATAACACACTTGCATCTGCTTTGAAGAAAATACTTTGTTAAGAGGAAGGGCGGATCCTCCCGGAACATCTCCTCCGGCGTATTTCCGCTGCCCCTCTGAATTCAGATGGCGCCCATGGTCTTTAAGAGGAAGAGCCAGAAGGTCAGGGAAAAGGAACAGCCGAAGGTGGTGATCATGACCACGCTGCTGGTAAGAACTCCTTCATGGCCCATGTTCCTGGCCATGACATAGCAGGAGACAGTGGTGGCAGAGCCCAGCATGACCAGGATGGCTACCAGCTGTTCTCCGGCAAAGCCCAGGCGCAGGGCCAGGGGGAGAAAGAGGGCCGCCAGTCCGAAGAGCTTGATCAGGGCAGCCGCCATAGCAGGCTTTATGTCCTGCAGGGCTTTGCCTGGTTCAAAGGAGGCGCCCATGGACATAAGTCCCAGAGGCGTAGCCAGGCAGGCCAGGCTTTCTGTGACGGCATCCGGGACCCCTCCCATGGGAAGGCGGAGCAGGGACCAGGCAAGTCCCAGAATAATAGCGATGATGAGAGGGTTCTTAATGATGCCGGTCAGTGTTTTTTTCATAAGGGCGGCTCCGCCGCCGGAGGCATTTTCCGAAGAGACGTCCTGGGCGGTCAGGGTCAGGACCAGGACAGCGAAGATGTTGTAAAGAGGAACGCTGCCTATGATCATAAGGGGCCCCATGCCTGTGGCGGCGTCTCCGTAGATGTTGTGGATAAAGGCGATGCCCAGGATGGCCGCACTGCTGCGGTAGGAGGCCTGTATGAATTCGCCCCGTTTTCCCCTGTCCTTCAGGATCCCGAAAGAGATCAGGGTGATGATCCCTATGCTGAGGGCCGTAGCCATGAAACAGAACAGGACAAAGGAGGCGTCCCATGTGCCTGCAAAGTCCTGGGTGGCCAGGTCTTTGAAAAGCAGGACCGGCAGAGCGGCCTTGAATACGAACTGGTTGGTCCAGGCGGCGGCTCTTTCGTCGATCAGGCGGATCCGCCTAAAGACGTAGCCAAGGATCATAAGGGAAAAGACGGGAAGAGTGGCATTGAGGCTGAAGATCAGATTTTCCATGATGCTGCTCCTTTGAATCAGATGGTTTGACTATAACATAAAAACAGCACGATATTTCCAAGAAATACCGTGCTGCAGTCGTGGAGATGACGGGATTCGAACCCGCGGTCTCTAACTTGCGAAGCTAGCGCTTTCCCAGCTAAGCTACATCCCCGAACGCAGACTATTATAACACGTTTTCGGGGAAATGGAAGTATTATTTTTGGCCTTGCCGCATATGCCTTACCGCATATGGTAGACCCTGGTCTCATAGGGATGGAGTATATCGGAAGCGGAAAAAGGGTAGTTTCCAAGGACCAGATCTTTTTCAGCTTTGGCCCAGTCGACCGGCAGGCGCTCTTTTGTTTCCTTTGCGGCAAAGGAGCAGACGATCAGGTAGCGGTCGCCCAGATAGGAACGCTCGTAAACGTAGTGCTTCCTGCTGCGGGGGAAGTACTCTTTATAGCTTCCCCAGATCAGGGTCTCTGTCTCCTTCCGGAGGGCCAGGCACCTGCGGTAGAAGTTCAGGATGCTGTCCGGATCCTTCTCCTGGGCTGCCGCGTTGATCTTTTTATAGTTTGGATTGACCCGGAACCAGGGCTTTGCCGTGGAAAAGCCTGCGTATTTTCCGTCTGTCCACTGGACCGGGGTGCGGGCAGAGTCTCTGCTGGAGACATGGATCCACCGCATGCGCATCTCCTGTGATCTGTGCCTGCGGAAGCTGTGGTAGGCGTTGATGGTGGAGACGTCATTGTACTGATCGATGGACCTGAGGCGGATGTTGGTCATGCCGATCTCCTGGCCCTGGTATATAAAGGGACATCCCTGCTGGAAGATGTATGAGGCGGCCAGGCAGGTGCCGGACTCTCTCCAGAACTTTTCGCTGCCGTAGCGGCTGATGACGCGGGGATGGTCGTGGTTTTCCAGGTAGAGACAGTTCCAGGCCCTGCCGTTCATGGCATTCTGCCACTTTGTAAAGGCCTTTTTCAGCTTGGTCAGCATGAAGCGGTGCCAGACGTACTCCGTCATGATGCAGTCTGCCGTCATATGGTCGAACTGGATCATCATATCCAGGACCCGGTCCGGGCCGGAGATATAGGTGGCAGCGGTCTTTACCGGCGTAAAGGGGGCTTCTCCGATCTGAATTGCATTGTATTCCCTGGCCACTTCCCGGAATTCCTGCAGGTATTCCATGAGCCTTGGGCCGTCCTTGTAATGGGGCAGGCCGTTGATCATGGGCAGGAGAGGATTGCCGTCTGGCAGGGCCGGATTCTTGGAAATGTAGGTGATGACGTCCTCACGGAAGCCGTCCACCCCCATATCCAGCCAGAAACGCATGATCCCCTTTACCTCTTCCCGGACTTTGGGATTGTCCATGTTGAGGTCGGGCTGTTTTTTGGCGAAGACGTGGAGATAGTACTGGCCCCTGGTCTCACAGTATTCCCAGGCCAGGCCCTCGAACTGGCTGTACCAGTTGTTGGGAGGCAGCATCTGCTCCCCTTTGAAGCGGGGATCCCGCCAGATATAGTAGTCGCTGTAAGGATTGTCCTTTCCTTTGCAGCTTTCTTTGAACCAGGGATGCTCGTCGGAGGTATGGTTGATGACCAGGTCCATGAGGACGATCATGCCCAGCTCGTGGGCCCTGTCCAGGACCTTTCTGAACTGGTCCAGGGTCCCGTAATCGGGATGGATGTTCCTGTAATCGGAGATGTCGTAGCCGTAGTCCGCGTTGGGGGAAGGATAGACCGGGGAGAACCAGATGGCATCCACTCCCAGGGATTTTATGTAGTCAAGGCGGTCATAGACCCCGTAGAGATCCCCGATCCCGTCTCCGTTGCCGTCGGCAAAGGAACGGATCCAGATCTGGTAAAAGGACATGCGCCTGAAATCTTTATTTCTGTCCATCGTCTATCCCCATAAAGTCTTCCAGGCCCTTCTGGAAGGCACTGGATGCGGTCTCAATGTTTTCCTTTATTCTCTTTTTGCGCTCTCTGGCATTGTACTGGACTTCGTCATGGATGCTGTCGATCAGAGCCCCCAGGTTCTGGGTGTTCTCAGTGATGGCGGCAGCCACCTTTTCCGCCTTTTTCCGGGTGTCGTGCTCCCATTCCTCGGCCATGCTGGTCAGGAGGGCTCCGAAATTGGTGGTGTTCTCTGTCACGTTGTCCATCATACCGCCCACGTTCTGCTGGATATCCTGGTAGAAGGCCTGCCAGATCTGGCGGCTGCGGTCCCGTTCCTCCATGCTCCGGGCCGTAAAGGCCACCATAAGGTCGGTGACATCCTTTCTGCGTCCCGCATAGGCTCCGGCCCTGTGCTGTTCCAGGACATAGCCGTAGCGGTCATAGGCCGCGGCCACAGCGTCCCTCCAGGAAAGGTAGATCTCGTCCATGGCGTGCTGGCCCACCTGATGGACGTGGTCCATGTCGGCGCAGGCTTTTAGCAGGAAGGCAAAAAGGGATTCGGGATTTTCCTGAATTTTGAAGCCGTTCCGGTCGTCGGTCACATCTTCCGCGGCGCAGGAGCCTTCGATCAGGACGCTGGCCAGGCCGCAGGCGGCTGCTTCCCTGACCACCAGTCCGTTGGTATCGAAGGTGGAGGGGAAGATAAAGAGGTCAGCCCGGGTGTTCCAGGCACGGAGAACATTCCTGTCGTAGATGGGGCCGGTAAAGAGGCACTTGCCGGGAATGTCATTATCCTCCATGAAGCCGTATTCTGCGGCTTTCTGCTGCATGGCTTCCAGATCGGGGCCCTTGCCGATAAAGACCATGCGGAAGTCCTGGCCCGCGTCGGAGAGCATCTTCAGGGCGTCCAGGATCATGGGAATGCCTTTATAGGTAATGATCCTGCCTACGAAGAGGAAGACAGGAAGGCCTTCGGGAAGGTCCCAGCCGGCGGTGGCAGCCTTTACTTCCGCCTCGCTGACCCGGCCCTTTTCGAAATCCACGCCGTTGTTCATGACCAGGTAGTCGCCTTCATAGCCGATAGCTCTGAGGCTTTCGCCGGCGCCCCGGCTGACCACCCATACGTCGTCGCAGCACTGGATGTTGCTGACCATGGCCTGGATGGTGGTATCTGCCATATGTCTGTTTTTGAAGATCCTGCGCAGGTCAATATCATACTTGGTATGGTAGGTAAAGACGATGGGAGCGTCCACCCGGTCCCGCAGGAGCCTGGCAATGATATTGGCCGTGGCGGGGCAGTGGGAGTGGATGATGTCCGGGGCGAAATCCGCCAGACGGGAAACGTCCTTTTCGTCGAAGGGATTGCCGGTCCTGTAGCCGTTGGCAAAGGAATCCGTGGCAAAGCTCTTGTAGGGGACCACAGGATAGTCATATTTATTATAATCCGCACCGGGATAGCGGGGCGTACCCACGATGACGGAGGCACCGAAATCCTTCTGCAGGTAATTGGCGTAGTTGATCAGAACATTGGCCACCCCGTCCAGGACGGGAGGGAAGGATTCGTTCAAAAGGCATACTTTCATGGATGTTTCTCCTTGCTGATCAGGGCCCGGAAACCTGACGGGAGGCTTCCGGATCCGGAAGATTTTTTCCTATTATATAGCAAAAACGGGCAGGCAGAGCGGATCCAGAGGAAAATTTCCCGAAAGAGCGGCAAAAAAGTCACAAAAGTGGGGGGCCGGGGACTTTTCAGACGGGAAAGATTGAGTACAATATAAAGGCATGCAGTTTATGCGTTTAATAAAGGATGACTTTCATGACACACGATATGACAAAGGGGCCCCTTCTGCCCCAGCTCATCGGCTTTACCATACCTCTTATCCTGGGCAACTTTCTCCAGCTGACCTATAATGCGGTGGACAGTATCATTCTGGGCCGCTTTGTCAGCGCGGGGGCCCTGGCTGCGGCCGGCACCTGCAATCCCCTGATGACCCTGATCATCATGGCCATGCAGGGCATGACCATGGGCGCCGGGATCCTGATCGGCAACCTTTACGGGGCGGGTCAGACGGATAAGCTGAAGAGGCAGGTCAGTACGGCCATGATCTCGGGCAGCGTATTTTCCGTGGCGGTCTCTGTTCTGATCATGATTTTTGCCGGGGAACTGCTGGGCCTGCTCCGGGTGGACCCTCTCATCATGGACCTCTGCCTCCTTTATCTTCGGATCGTGGCCTGCGGCCTGATCTTCAACTTCATCTACAACTTCTTTGCCGCGGTCATGCGGGCCATGGGAGATTCCAGATCGCCTCTGATCTTTCTGGGCATCAGCGCCCTGGTCAACATAGGAGGAGATCTCTTCTTTGTCATTGTCCTGAATCTGGGGACCCTGGGCTGTGCGGTCAGTACGGTCTTTTCCGAAGGCCTTTCCTGCCTGCTCTGCTGGATCTTTATAAAGCGCCACATCCCTGTCCTGGACATGGGCAGGCAGTGGCTTGTCTTTGACAGAAGCCTTCTGGCCAGGACCCTGCGCTACGGATCCGTATCCGCCCTGCAGCAGTCCGCGGTCCAGCTGGGCATCGTATCGGTTCAGGGCATGGTCAATTCCATGGGATATATGGCCACGGCGGCCTTTGCGGCGGCGGGCAGGATCGATTCCTTTGTCCTGATCCCGGAGAGAAATATCTCCAACGCCATGACCAGCGTCATGGCCCAGAACATGGGTGCAGGGGAGAAGAAGCGGGTCAGGGACACCTTCCGGATCGGACTGGGCCTGGACCTTGTCTATGCCGTGGTCACAGGCATTCTCCTCTTTGCCTTCTGCCGGCCTGCCATGGGGCTGTTTACCGGGGAGGAAGAGGTCATAGGTCTGGGCGTCGTCTACCTGCGTCTCATTGCTCTCATGTATATCCTGCCCGCGGTCACCAACTGTGTCCAGGGCTATTTCAGAGGGGTGGGAGACCTCAGGATCACCCTGGTCTCCACCCTGCTCAACATGGGATCCCGGGTGGCTGTCTGCTTTTTCCTGGTGGCCAGAACGTCCCTGGGCATAGCCTCCGTTCCCTGGGCCTGCCTGGCAGGCTGGGTGGCCATGACAGTGTATGAGGCCCCCTTCCTGATCCTCCTGGAAAGGAAGCTGAAGGGGGAGTAGGATCCCAAAGCCCCTTCCTGACGGGCCGCTGTCTTTGGGATTCCCTGGTGTCCGCCCAGGCCCTTTCATGGTATGATAAACCTGTCCGGACCTTCCGGACTTCATTACATTCGGCAAAAGCGTTTCAACAAGGAAGTTTCAAATGAATTATATCTCTCCCTGGTATTACCTGCTTCTTCTGGGCCTGATGGTCCTGTATTATATTTTCCCAAGGAAGATCCGCTGGTCTGTCCTCCTTGCCGGCTCCCTGGCCTTCCTGTACCTGGTCTGCAGCAAAAAGCAGTGCCTGGTGGTGGGGCTGGCCGCCGCGGCAGCCTACTGTTTCGGAATTCTGATCGAAAAGGCCGAGGGGGAAAGGAAAAAACTCTTTCTGACCCTGGGGATCCTTGTCAGTGCGGGACCGCTTTTCCTCTCCTGGTGCAATTCCCTGATCCTTACCAGGATCCTGGAGGGGGGCCTTCCCCTGATCATCCCGGTGGGTCTGTCCTTCTATTCCCTGCAGCTGATCGCCTATCTGACGGACGTTGGCAGAGGAAAGATCCAAAGCCAGAAAAATCCTTTTAAATTCCTTCTGTTCGTGACCTTCTTCCCCCAGATCGTCCAGGGCCCCATTCCCAGATACGATGTTCTGGAGCAGTCCCTCTACAGGGGGAACCGCTTTGACTTTGATAAGATCTTCCGGTCCATCCTGCTGATTATGTGGGGCTTTTTCCTCAAGATGATGATCGCGGACAAGGCGGCGGTCTATGTGAATACCGTCTTTTCGGACTATAAGGCTTACAGCGGCTTTCTGATCCTGCTGGCGGGTATTCTCTACTCTCTCCAGCTTTATACCGACTTCCAGGCCTGCACCACCCTGTCCAGAGGGGCGGCAGGTCTCTTCGGCGTTACTCTGGGAGAGAACTTCGACCATCCCTATTTTGCCCTGTCCATCCAGGACTTCTGGCGCAGATGGCACATTTCCCTCAGCACCTGGCTCAAGGATTATGTCTACATTCCACTGGGAGGGAGCCGGAAGGGCAAGGTCAGAAGATATATCAACCTGGTCCTGACCTTCCTGGTCTCGGGCATCTGGCACGGAGCCGGCCTGCAGTTCATCTTCTGGGGGCTTCTGCACGCCTTTTATCAGATCTTCGGCGGTCTGACCAGAGGGATCCGGGATTCTTTCCTGGCCCTTCTGGGCATGGAAAAGGACAGCCTGGCATGGGTCTGCCTGCGCAGGGCCGGCACCTTTTTCTGGGTCATGCTGGCCTGGATCATCTTCCGGGCGGATTCCCTCAGAACGGGCCTTGGCATGATCGCCTCCATTTTTACCAGATGGAACGGAGGGGACATGGTCAACGACGCTGTCTTTGCCTGCGGCCTGGATATCAAGGACTGGAACGCCCTGGCTCTGTCCCTGGCGGTCCTGGCCTGTGCTTCCTTCCTGCAGGAGAAGAAGATCTGCATCCGGGACTGGATCATCAGCCAGCACCTGCTGGTCCGCTGGACCATCTATCTGACCTGCATCCTGACCATCTGGATCTTCGGCACCTATGGATTCGGCTTTAACGCCCAGGACTTTATTTACGGAGGATTCTGATGAAAAAATTTCTGCATGCAGTCCGTAAAATACTGTGCTGTCTTCTCTTCCTTGCCCTGACGGGAGGGCTTCTTTCCTATGTCAACCTGGTCCTGACGGCCAAGCAGACCTCCAGGCAGCTGACCCCCATGGCCGTGTACCATGATTTCTACAGCATGGAAGAGAATACCGTGGACGTCATCTTTCTGGGCTCCAGCCACTGCTACAGCGCCTTCAGCCCCCAGTATCTCTACAACGAGTACGGGATCCGCAGCTACAACCTGGGCTCCAGCCAGCAGTCCATGACCGTAGCTTACTACTGGCTGAAGGAAGCCCTGCAGACCCAGTCTCCCAAAGTGGTGGTCCTGGATACCTGCACCTTCTTTCAGTGGTTCAACGACAACAATACCAACGCCCAGGAGCCCTTTGTCCGCAAGGCCATGGACTTTATGCGCTGGGGCCCCAATAAACTGGAAGCCATCTGGGAGCTGCACCGCCTGGAGCCGGACGAGTTTCCCCTGGAAGGCTTTTTCCTGCCCAACATCCGCTACCACAACCGGTGGAAGGAACTGACAGCGGAGGACGTGCACTATACGGATACCTTTATCACCGGACAGTCAAAAGGGTATTCCGGCATGTACGTCCGCAGGGGCCATCAGTACTTTGATGCCCACTATGACGGGGAGAGCGACAAAACCGAGCCCTTATACGGTCCCCAGCTCCCCTATATCCACAAGCTGATCGATCTGTGCAGGGATAAGGGGATAGAGCTGATCCTGGTCAGGACCCCCTACAACTTTGCCTATGCCCCCACCTACAACGCCCTCAGGGACTTTGCGGCGGAAACAGGCCTGCCCTTATACGATTTCAACGGAAAGGAAATGTATGAGAAGAGCGGCTTTGACTTCGGCATGGACTGCGACGACAACAACCACTGCAACATCTGGGGCGCCCAGAAGATGACTGCCTTTATCGGAAAGCTCCTGACGGAGGAATACGGATTTACCCCCGTGGAGGACCAGCAGTATGAAGTCACCAGGCAGTATTACGAAGAGTCCCTGGAGGATGCGGCCCTGAGAGACGTGGAGGACCTGAAATCCTATCTGCCCCTTCTGGACAGGGACCGCTTTGTGGTCCTTTCCGCCGTCGACAAAACGGTCATAAAAGAGGCTTCCGAAGAAGTCCGGAAGGCCCTGGAGGAGTACGGCTATGATCTGTCGGACGGCTATGAGGTCATAGTTTCCGGGGAAAGAAAGGATGCGAAGAAGGGGAAATTCAGGGACGAGAAGGAAAACTATCAGATCACGGTGGAATGGGATGAAAAATCCATCCTGATCGGAGGAGAGGAGATGTTGACCTCCGGGAAAGACATCAACTTCGTGGTCTACGATCTGAATCATCTGGCCGTGGTGGACAGGGTCGGCTTTTCTGCAGAGGACGGGGCGGTCACCGTCCATGAGTCCATTTACTGATGACCTGCCGCGGGATGGGCGGTCCTCATAAAACAGTTTTATCGTTTTCAGAAATGGCATGATCTTCGGGTCGTGCCATTTCCTGTGTCATCCGTTCACCGGGAGGGATGAGGCCGGCCGGATCACAGCAGATATGGATGCTCTGGCGGCGTCTTCCTTTACGCTTCGATACTCCGGACAGGGGAGCACCTGGCAGGGAAGCCGCTTTGAGGTGGGAATGACCGGTTTAAAGAAAATGAAACCGGCATGGCCATTGAGGTCATGCCGGTTTTGTCTTTGGGATTTTTCGGGGCAAAATCCGATGATCGTTTCCCCTGCGGACTTTTGCTGTGCGTCGGAACCGGATCACAACATAGCAAGGATGCGAGCCTTTTCCTTCTTCGCTTCGGTCACGGACGAAGCGCTTTCTTCCGTCAGCCCCCATTCATGTTCCAGAAGATCAATGATCCTGTCACAGGTCTTTGCGGCATTGGCATAGTCGCCCATGATTTCATAGATGTCCGAAATCCCCATGAGCCCATCCTGAAATCTGGGACGTCTGGGATCTGCGGCAAAGGCCCGTTCATACATGCTGATGGCTTTTTGGTAGTCAGCCTTGGCGGCATAGTACTGGGCGGTCTCGAAGAGCACGACATTGTTTTCCGGCTGCCGGGCCAGGAGTGCCTCCATGATCCCATCTGCCGTTGGCTCGTCAAAACGGGCAAGAGCGATATAGGCCCGGTAGACCTCCTTCATGACGGGGTGCGCTTTTTCCAGCTTACAGTAGAGGCCCAGCCAGCGCTCTGCCTCGTCGGCCCGGTGGTCGGCAATGAGGTTGTCCAGCAGGTACATGTAGGGCAGCGCGATATCGGGGTTTGCTTCCACCAGTTCACGGTAGAAGTTGACAGCTTTGGTATGGTTGGCGACATTCCAGTCCCAGATGGCGTGGTGATCCGTTTCGTCCAGGATCCACTGGCAGCACTTTTCGTCCGGCGTGCGGGCGATCGCCTCCCTGGCATAGCGGGACGCCTTCCGTGCCTCGGCATTCATGCGGTGCCAGTAGAAATAAGCGAGCAGCTCAGTGGCCCGTTTCTGATACTTCCCGTCATTCAATTCGGCCTGCAGAAAACTCTCAAACTCCCGGGAGATGTCAGAGGGCAGTTCCTCCTCTGCGACCATCCGGTTCTCGATGCGGTTCAGACGCTGCTCCGTTGTCAGGTCGAACAGGTCATCGATGGAGACGCCGAAGGTCTCGGCCAGAAGAGGAAGCGTGGTGATATCAGGCATTGCCACTGCGTTTTCCCATTTGGAAACCGACTGTGCGCCAATCCTCAGTTTTTCTGCCAGCTGTTCCTGCGTCAGTCCTGCTTTTAAGCGAAGCTGTTTGATCTTCTTTCCAAGGTCCATCCTGTATATCTCCTCAAAGAGTAGTGTTTTTGATTACAGCTTCATGATACAGTGCCGATCCCCGCACTACAATAACGCAGAGGGCAAGTTCCCTCGCCTGTTGGTGGAGTTGGGGCTGTTCTGCCGGCCCTGCCAGGCAGATGCCCAAAACGGTCTTGAACCAGAACTTTCTTATGAGTACCTGCCGGAAGAGGCTTCTTTTTCAGAACGGCGGCTGGGATTCTGCCAGGAATACAGTACAATGCAGGGGCGGGAGTGATATAATCAGACTATAGTAAAAAATGTCTGATATATCCCTCCCGTTTTTTCTTTGGGGGAAGAGGCGGGAGAAAGGATCGGAGCGTCATGAAAAGGAGGGGACTGCCATGCTGGCTGATTTTGAAAAACCCAGAAAACCCGAAAAGGAAGAGATGAAGCAGTATCTGAAGGAGGAAAAGGAGAAACTGGCGGCCTGCCAGATGAAGATCAAGGAGGCAAAGCTTCCTGTCATGGTCATCTTCGAAGGCTGGGGCTCTGCCGGCAAGGGAAGTGCCCTGGGGGAGATCATCAAGAACATAGATCCCAGGTTCTTCCAGGTGGCCACCATGGACAAGCCGCCCACCGAGGAGGAGAGGCGCAAACCCTTCCTCTACAGGTACTTTATAGAGATCCCTGAGAAGGGGAAATTCAAGTTCTTTGACACCTGCTGGATGGAAGAGGTCACCGACGGGGTCCTGGACGGAAAGCTGACCGAGAAGGAGTATGACAAGAGGGTCAAATCCATCAACATCACAGAGCGTCAGCTGGTGGACAACGGCTACCTGGTCATGAAATTCTTCTTCCACATCAGTGAAAGTGAGCAGAAGGAAAGGCTGGACGCTCTGCTCGCCGACCCCAATACGGCCTGGCGGGTCAGCGAAGAAGACCTGTGGGAGAACGAACACTACAAGAAGTGCCTGAAGGTCTATGACCGTTACCTCAAGGATACGGACAGAGGCTCCGCCCCCTGGTACATCATAGACGCCGACAATAAGAAATGGGCCCTGCTCCAGGTCCTGCGCTTTTTAAATCAGGGCATCGAAACGGCCCTGTCCAATTCTTCCGTGGCGGCGCCCATCCGTCAGAATGTATTCCGCCTCAATCCCATGCCCAAGCTCAGGGATATCCCTCTGGACAAGGAGATTCCCGAGGAGGAGTACAAGGTAAGGCTCAAGGAACTGCAGGAGGAGCTCCACGCCCTCCACTACGCCCTCTATAACAAGAAGATCCCCGTCATCATCGCCTACGAGGGCTGGGACGCCGCGGGCAAGGGCGGCAATATCAAGAGGATCGCCGGGGCCCTGGACCCCAGAGGCTACGTGGTCTATCCCATCGCTTCCCCCGAGCCGCACGAGAAGGCCAGGCACCATCTCTGGCGCTTCTACAACCGCCTGCCCAAGACCGGCCACATCGCCATCTATGACAGGACCTGGTACGGCAGGGTCATGGTGGAACGCCTGGAGGGGTTCTGCTCGGAGAACGACTGGCAGAGAGCCTACAACGAGATCAATGAATTTGAAAAGGAACTGTCCGACTGGGGAGCCGTGATCGTCAAGTTCTGGATCCACATCGATTCGGAGACTCAGCTGCAGCGCTTTACGGACCGGCAGAATACCCCCGAGAAGCAGTGGAAGATCACGGAGGAGGACTGGAGGAACCGGGAGAAATGGGACCAGTACGAAGAGGCCGTGGACGAGATGCTGGAAAAGACTTCTACCGAGTTCGCTCCCTGGTATGTGCTGGAATCGGTAGACAAAAAATATGCCCGGATCAAGGCGCTTGAAATCGTGATCCGGGCCATTAAGGAAGCTTTGGATAAGAAGGGATGATCAGAACCGGCCGAGGCCCATGCTGATCATGACCGCGCCTATGACGGCTACGATGGCCGCATAGGTCAGGCAGGGAATAATATTTGTCCGGATGATCCGGCCCTCGTTGCCGTTGGTGCCCGTGGTGGCGCCGACGGCAACAATGTTGTTGATGCAGATCATGTTTCCGATGGCACCGCCCATGTTCTGAAGGGCCACAATGATCAGCTGGGGCAGGCCCAGGACGGTGGCAATCTCAAACTGCAGGCCTGCGAACAGGGTATTGGAGACCGTGCAGGAACCGGACATGAAGGCGCCCAGAACGCCGATGAAGGGCGCGATGAAGACATATACGTGGGAGAAAATGCCGCCGATGGCCTGGGCCATGGCAAAGAGCATGCTGGATCCTCCGTAGGAGCCGGAGACGCCGGAGGTGGAGGCGATGGCCGCACCGATGGCGTCATTTGCGGTATAGCGGTAGATGTTGACCATGGCCACGCCGAAGAGCAGGGCGAAGGCAGCGCCGGAGATCATGTTGAGGGAATCCCAGACGGCAATCTTGGCATACTTTCTGGATACCTTCTGCTCAAAGAGGGTGAAGAAGGCCACGATCATGAAGGGCACGATGCCCGGATTGTAGAGGAACTTGAAATCCCAGTTAATATCCTCGAAGCCCAGGATGTTATGGATATGGAGGATAAAGGGATCGGAGTTCAGGATGGACTTGATGCCGAAGGCGTCCACTCTGGTCAGGAAGAGGATGATGCAGATGATCAGGTAGGGCAGGAGGGTATAGCGGATCCTCACGTGCCTTTCCCTGGCTGCGCGGACCTTGCCGGTGGACTGCCAGGTGTCGTCGCCCCACTGCTCCACGCCTTCGAAGGTCCAGCATTCCTTAGGCATCAGGAAGCCCTTTCTGGCTGCGATGATGGAGATGACCAGGGTACCGCCGAAAGCGGTCATGCAGACCAGCTCGGGACCGGCCAGGAAGGCCATGCCGATGTAGATGGTTCCCAGGACAGCGCCGGTAAAGAGGCAGAAGGGCAGGGCGGGAAGGACATCCTTAAAGGACTTGTTCTTGCCGAAGACCTTGCACAGGACGGCCACGCCCATGATGATGACGGCCACGCCGCCGATCATGTGGGGAACGCAGGTATAGACGGTCAGCTGGCGGGTAAAGAGGTCGGGATCCTGGCCCAGGGCCACAACGGCGGACTTGACCACGCTGGAGGCGGTCAGGGTAGGAACGCCCACGGGGCCGGGGCAGACGGGGGTGGAGTTATAGACCAGGCAGACGCTGGCTGCCGCCAGAGGCGGGAAGCCCAGGCTGATCAGAATGGGGGCGCCCAGAGCGGCCGGCGTGCCGAAGCCCGCGACGCCTTCAATGAAGCCGCCGAAGAGGTAGCCGATGATCACGGCCTGGATCCTGGCGTCCCTGGTGATGTCCGAAAAGATGTGATTGATGGTGACCATGGCACCGGAGTTCTTCATGACGTTCATCAGAAGGATGGCTCCGAAGATGATGCAGATGGTCTCGAAAGCGCCCATAAAGCCGGAAATGGTCCTGGCGGCGATCTCCAGGACCGGCATCTTCCAGATGGTGATTCCGATGACGGCGGCCATGGCCCAGGCCAGAGGCAGGGCTTTCTTGGCGGACCAGCCGAAGAATACCATCAGGATAATGGTCGTAAGTATGGGAAGGGATGCAATCAGTGCGTACATAAATGTTCCTCCGCGTTTTTTTAATCGTCAAGGAACATAATAAGACACATTTACGCATAAATCAACATTTGAGTAATAAAAAAATTTTGGAACGGGTTTTATTTTACATAAATTTTACGAGCTGTCCGGGAGATCTTCATCTCCCGGACCCGGCTCAGCTGAACGCCCGGCTGTTAATGGTCCGGATAAAGCGGATGCCCTGTTTGATATAGGATTCCATTCCGTCTCCGGATACGTAGTTGATGATGGGCATTTCTGTTTTGAAAAGGGGCGTGATGACGGCCTGTCCCGAAAGGGAGGGCCCTGTCAGGTCCGGGGTATAGGTATTGACCACGTGGGTATCGGAGTTGATCTGATAATATTTCTTCCCCGGCAGCTTGATGACGCAGGAGCCGGTCTCGATGAGACCGTAGGCGTCCACCAGGCCTCCTCCGAAGACACTGGTCAGAAGCTCTCTGGCCTCACCGTCCACCTGGTAGCCGGTGGGTGCGAAGTACTGGGGGTGCCAGATCCCGGTCCCCGTTTCCTTTGCCCAGCGGGCTATGGCCAGGAGGATGTCCATGTAGTTGTAGAGATAGTCGGGCCGGTAGAGATTGATTTCTTCCGCCAGGGCTTTGGGGTCCACCGTATCGGACATGGACCTGCGGCGGAGGATGCCGAAGCGCTGGACCAGGGAATCCAGATCCCGGGCGTGCTCTCTGGGCAGGAGGGTGCGGGACATGGTCTTGCCGGTAAAGGGATTGTAGCCGGGCATGGCCAGGACCCTGAGCCAGTTGGCGGTCAGCCAGGCGTTCTCATTGGGGGAGAATACCAGATGCAGAGGGGCGCCGGTGGAGCCGGAGGTGGCGTAGTTGTGCCAGCTTCTGAACTTGTCCGGTGAGGATTCCAGCTCTGCACGGATCCAGCTGCGCAGCTCCTCTTTGGTCAGGACGGGGAAACGGTAGAGGTCGTCGGCCTTTTTATAGTCCGAGGGCCTGGTGCCGCTTCTCAGGAAGCGCTCATGATAGAAGGGAATGTTCCAGGCAGCCTCCATCAGCTCCCGGACCCTTTTGCTTTGGACCTCAGTGATCTGCTTGACGTTCTTGGGGCTGACGGGATCCCGGACCAGGGACAGGTAGTTCTGCATGGTATTGAAATGTTCCATGCGGGCGTCCGCCTCATAGGACCTGTCGGGCACGCCGACGGCGGGCTTCTTTGCCAGGCCTGTCAGGCCTTTTTCCATGATCTCCCGGGTCTGGCGGATGACCGTCTCCCTGTCGCCTGCCTGGCCGTAGAGGGTCCACTGTTTCATCACGTCCGTCAGGCCGGCGGACAGATAGCTGGATACGGTGCGGATCTCCACGGGGGACATGTTCTTTCCCGTGAACATACAGGACTGGAAGTAGTCGTACAGGGTATTGCGGCATTTCCCGTCGAAGACCAGAAGCTTGTCCTGGGTGGAGAGTTTGCGGACAAAGGGGTGCTCCTCCGTGTGCAGATCCATCCATTCGAAGAGGTTCTCCGTGGAGAAGGAGCTGGCCTGATAGAGATACTGCATCAGGTCCTCGGCCAGGTCGTCGGCATACTCGGTCAGGATATCGTCCAGAGAGTCATAGTGGAGGTAGAAGGTCTTGCGGTTGATGTCCGCCAGGTCCGAGACCTCCGTGATGCTGATATCCGTGAAATGGTCCTTTTCCAGCACCAGCCTTACGAAGGCCGCCCGGATATCTTTCTTTATTTTATAGAAACGTCTGTCGCTTGATGTTCTGTACATTTTATTCCTCTGAACTGAGTTCAAAATAAGCGATGCGCTCCAGCATATCCATATCCACAGGGAAGGGAGCCAGAGAGAGCTTGGCGGGATTGGTGCCTGTTTCCAGGACTGCCTTCTTCAGGACTTCCCTGACTTTGTCTTCCTCAGCGTCAAGAGGCCCGCAGGCCTTCCGGTATACCCTCTGGAAATCCTGAACGGAGGAAAAGCCTGCCGTCTGCAGCAGGTAGTCCCGGTCCTTCTGGGGGGCCTCGGTCAGGTAGCCCGCCGTAAAGTAGGCCGTCGCCTTGCCGTGGGGCACATGGAGGAAGTAGGTCATGGAGTAGGAGAGGCCGTGGGGCAGGGTGGTCCCCGTATGGGCGATGGCCATGCCGGCCAGGGTGGAAGCGAGCATCATGCTGTAATAATCGTCCTCTCCGGGCTCCCTTTCCCCTTTCAGGATATCCAGGCTCTTTGCCCAGGCCCTCAGCCCCGCGTCCACGCACATGCGGCTGAAATCATTTGCCTTGGAGTTCAGATAGGATTCCACCAGGTGGGTCAGGGCATCGAAGGCTGTGTTGGCCAGGATCTTTCCGGAGGCAAATTTCAGATAGCTGCCGTCCACCAGGGCCAGATCCGGAAAGATCTTGTGGGGAATGGATTTTTTGATCTGCCTGTCGGGATCTGTCAGTACGGAGACCCCGGTGACTTCGGAGCCGGTGCCGCAGGTGGTGGGAACGGCGGCAACGGGAAGGGTCAGTGAATCCCCGTCGGGCTTATATAAATAGGAAATGTCTTTGTCTGCCTTGCGGATCATGAGGGCAATGGCCTTGGCCGCGTCCATGGGAGAGCCGCCCCCGATGCCGATGACGAAATCCACCTTTTCGGAAACGCCCAGGTCTCTGGCCTTCATGATGGTATGGGTAGAGGGGTTCTCCTCCACTTCATTAAAAAGAACGTGGCCGATCCCGGCGCTGTCAAGGACATCCGTCACATCCTGATAAGAGCCGTTGGCCAGAGCGGAATGACGGCCGGTCACGATCAGGGCCCTGGTGCCGAGGCCGCAGAGCTCCCGGGCATGGTTCTTTACGGCGTTCTTTTCTGCAAAGACACGGGCGGGCATATAGAAAGCAGATGAATTCTTGAGCATGACAGTCTCCTTTCGGATACGGAAATATACGG
>DETN01000017.1:17653-23745 GCA_002362155.1 Lachnospiraceae bacterium UBA3287
ATTGTAACATGCCGCCCTCTTTTTTTACAGATACACTTCAAGATACTTTGCCACAAACGAGTATTATCAGATATGAACCGGAAGACGGTAAAAAATGACAGTAAAAACCGGAGCGAAAAAGGAATATGCGACAAAAAGAATGCGTGTCTTTTCCTGTCTTATGGTAAAATAGAACAAAGGCGGGCGCAGCAGCCTGCCCGGAATCAATGGATGAGCGTCTTAAAGGAGGAAACAGAGATGATCAGAGGTGCCAGAGACTGCAAGATCGAATACAGAGAACATATGAGAGGGGGAGACGGCGTCGTCGTCATCACCAACTATATAAACGGGCCGGAGGAGCTCAACGACAAGGGAAGGCTCTTTGCAAAGATCACCTTAAACCCCGGCTGCAGCATCGGCTATCATGTCCATGAGACGGACGCCGAGCTCTTCTATATCATGAAGGGGACCGCGGAATACAACGACAACGGCCAGATCCGGACCGTGACGGCAGGCAACGTGACCATCTGCCCTTCGGGAGAAGGCCACGGGATCGCCAACAGGACAGAGGACATCGTGGAACTGACAGCCGTGATCGTTTACAAATAATAAGGAGCAGCAGGGAAAGTTGCATAAGGCACAGATCGTATGTATCGGACAGGCGGTGGTGGACTGCATCACCATAGGGATCACTTATAACGGAGAAAGCAGAAAATCCGCCAGGGCACAGACCATAACCCTGAACGCGGGCGGGGATGCCCTCAACGAGTCCATCGTCCTTTCTCATCTGGGATGGAAGGTCAGGACCCTCTGCATCACGGGGGAGGACCTGGCGGGAGATGTCATCCGCTCCAGCCTGGAAAAGGCCGGGGCCGACACATCGGGCATACGGAGGGAAGCCTCCATACCCACGGTGGTGGCGGATATCATCGTGGAGACGGACGGATCCAGAAGGAGCATCAATTCCAGGGCCATCGGCCTGGGCGGCCTGCACGTGGACCCGGGGCTTATCGGGACCCCCCGTCTGGTCTCTCTGGCATCCCTCTTCCGGGCCCCTCTGGACGATCCGGAGGCGGTGCTGGAGCTGGCCAGAGCCGCAAAGAAAGCCGGAGCCATCCTCTGCGCCGATACCAAGATCCCCGTCTACAAAAAGATCGCCCTTTCCGAATTTGCCCCGGCCCTGTCCCTTGTGGACTATATCTTTCCCAACGAGACCGAAGCGGCCTATTACAGCGGCCGCAGCCTGACCGGACAGGAGACGGAAAAGGATTTTGAGGAAATGGCGGACGCCTTCCTCTCTGCAGGTGCAAAAAACGTGGTGATCAAGGCCGGCCCCGGGGGCTGCTATTACAAGGGGCAGGAGGGATCCTTTTCCATGCCGGCTCTTCCGGTAAAGGCAGTGGATACCACAGGAGCGGGCGACAACTTTGTCTCCGGCTTTATCACGGGCCTTCTGGAAGGAGATGGCGCCGGTAAGGCCTGCCGTCTGGGCCTTGCCTGTGCGGCCGTCAGCATAGGATCCGTGGGGACCACTGCCGGGGTAGACTCCAGAGACAGGGTCCGGGCCCTGTACGACACATATTTCAGATGATCTGCGGATCGGGGCAGGGGCCCCGGGTCCGCTGTCATAAAAGCAGTAAAGGAATCTCCGTTATAAGGAGAGAAGGGAGAAAAAATGGATTTACTCAGTATGATGACCCAGGCAATGACAACAGATAACGCAGTAGGCAGCCTTTCGGGGCAGAACGGGGTTACAAAGGGACAGGCTTCCGGCCTCGTGACCGCGGCCCTTCCCATTCTGCTGCAGGCCATGACCAGCAACGCCTCCTCCAGCAGCGGGGCCAATTCCCTCCTGGGAGCCCTCAACCAGCACCAGACCAGTATCCCCATCGAGGACCAGATCAAGGATGCCGACAAGGATGACGGCGGAAAGATCATCGGCCATATCCTGGGCGGAAACGCCACCGGCATTATCTCCCAGCTGGCCAGCCAGAACAACATGTCAAACGCCCAGGCTTCCTCCCTGCTGGCCCAGATCGCACCGGCTCTTCTGGCGGGCGTAGGCGCGGCAGCCTTAGGCGGCGCCAAAAAGAAGAAAAAACCCGCCGTGGATCTGAGCGACGGTCTGGACATCAAGGATGTGATCGGCTTTGCCGGCATGATGTCCGGAGCAGGCAGCGCCAAAAAGGAATCCGACGGCTCCGCCCTTCTGGGCATCCTGTCGGGACTTATGAAATAAGGATGGAAATATTTTCTGCGGAAAAACCGTTTATGAAAGCCGCCTGAAGGAAAAAATTTTTTCTTCTGCCGGGGAAATGCCGCAGAATAAAAGGCCCGGATTAAATTTCATCAAGCGTTTTTACTGCAATCTGCCATGAAAAGTACCCGTAAAGCTTCGGTTTTGGTGCAAAATCAGAGTTGCAGAAAGAATAAGGAAATAGTATTATATGCGCGGAGCGGGTTTTCCCTGCTTCGCGCTGTTTTATATTAAGTGCGCCCCAAAGGCGCATATTTCTATTGAGGAGGAAATGATTTATGCAGTCTAAAGAACAGGGATTCCTGGAAAAGGTATTCCATCTGTCGGACCACAACACCACCGTCAGAACTGAAATCATCGCCGGCATCACGACTTTCATGACCATGGCCTACATCCTGGCGGTCAACCCCAGCATCTTAAGTGCAGCAGGCATGGACAGCGGCGCTGTCTTCACAGCCACCGCACTGGCTTCCTGCTTCGCCACCCTTATGATGGCAGCCTTCGCCAACTATCCCTTCGTTCTGGCACCCGGCATGGGCCTCAACGCTTACTTTGCCTACACCGTTGTCATTCAGATGGGCTATTCCTGGCAGACAGCTCTGGCAGCCGTCTTTATCGAAGGTCTGATCTTCATCGTTCTGTCTCTGACAAACGTCCGTGAAGCCATCTTCAACGCCATTCCCATGAACCTCAAGCATGCTGTTTCCGCAGGTATCGGCCTTTTCATCGCCTTCATCGGTCTGCAGAACGCCAAGATCGTTGTGGACAGCGCCACTCTGGTATCCCTTTACTCTTTCAGCGGTTCTCTGGAAGCAGGCACCTTCCGCAGTGAAGGCATCACCGTTGTCCTGGCCCTGATCGGCGTAGTCGTTACCGGCATCCTGATGGTCAAGGCCGTCAGAGGCGACATCCTCTGGGGCATCCTGATCACATGGGGCCTGGGCGTGATCTGCGAACTGACAGGTCTTTACGTTCCCAATCCCGAGCTGGGCATGTTCTCCGTACTTCCGGATTTCTCCGCCGGCTTCTCCATTCCTTCCCTTGCACCCACACTGTTCAAGGTAGATTTCAGCAACATTTTCTCCTTCAACTTTGTAGTTGTCATGTTCGCATTCCTGTTCGTCGACATGTTCGATACCCTCGGAACTCTGATCGGTGTCGCTTCCAAGGCCGACCTGCTGGATAAGGACGGCAAGCTTCCCAAGATCCGCGGCGCTCTGCTGGCAGACGCTGTCGGTACTTCCCTGGGTGCCGTGCTGGGTACTTCCACCACCACCACTTTCGTTGAGAGTGCTTCCGGTGTTGCCGCAGGCGGCCGTACAGGTCTGACTGCAGTGGTATCCGCCATTCTCTTCGCCCTGTCCCTCTTCCTGTCCCCGATCTTCCTGGCGATCCCGTCCTTCGCAACGGCGCCTGCCCTGATCGCGGTAGGTTATCTGATGATGACTTCCATCCTGAAAGTCGACTTCAGCGATATGACAGAAGCGATCCCCTGCTACATCTGCATGACAGCCATGCCCTTCATGTATTCTATCTCTGAAGGTATCTGCATGGGCGTGATCTCCTACGTCATCATCAACCTGGTGACCGGCAGGGCAAAAGAGAAGAAGATCAGCCCTCTGATGTATGTACTGGCTGTACTCTTCATTCTCAAGTACGTGCTTCTGTAAAGATTTCCCTGTAAGGAGAGAACAATGATCCTCTGGACCTTCCAGCCCGCCTCCATCCTGGAGGAGATCGAAAGGACCGGGACCTTCCGCTGTGACCCGGACCGGTCTTTCAACCTGACCAAGGAAAACAGTCTGAAGGGCATGTACGCCTGGCTGATGGACCAGATGGAAAAAAGGATCGGGCCAAGGCCGGATGGCGTGTCCTATCCGGTCTGGGCCTGGCATACCTGGGACTTTGAGCGCAGGTGCCCCGACCCCGACAGCGGGGCCTTCCTGGAAAGCAGGGAGCCCAAAGCGGCCCTGACCCTGGATCTGCCGGAGGACAGACTGGTGCTGACAGACTTTGACGCCTGGCAGCTGGTCATGAACGGGAACTACGTATCGGACCTGATCTCTTCGGAGGCAGACTTCGAAAGGACTCTGTCCTGGCTGGAGGGCCTGCCTGAGGAAGACCTGCGGAAAGAAACGGAGCTTTCCTGGCAGAGGATCTTTGACACAGAGCCTTATGACAGCGACTTCTTTACCAGGGGCCGCTACGTACAGGCCACCTTCTGGGAAATCCGGAAGGAATATATCCGGGAAATAAATTATCTCTGACAAGACTTCCGGAGAGGAAAGGCATCTGGCCCGTCCTCTCCGGATTTTTTATGTCCCCGAAGCTGTGGAGGAATCCCGGCCCTTCTGCTATAATCATGAAGGCCGGAAGAAAAGATATGTCCGGAAAGGGAAGGAGAGACGAGATGGCATGGCAGATGGAAGATTATAACGGCAGAAAGGTGGTCTTATGCGAGGATACCAGCCCCGACTTTTCCACTCTGATCACTGCGGAGGTCAGAAAGGGATGCCTGATCCTGAAGGGCAGGGACCGGGGACCCTCCATGCTGGCCTTTTTGGGGGTCGACCTCTACGAATATTCCTACAGCTTCGATGAGGAGAATACAAAAAGGCTCTTTGAAGCGCTGGGAGCAGATCAGGGAGACGTTCTGGCCGCGATCCAGGTCCGCTTCGGCGGCATGAGCGCCTGCAACCGTCTGACCCGCTATGCAGAGAGCCTGGGCATCCAGTCCAGCTTCGACGCTTTGGGCGAGGGGAACTAAGGATAATGAAAAAGGCCATACTGAGGCGCCAAAGGAGAATACTTTCCTCCTGCGCCGTAGTATGGCCTGTTTTATTCAGCTGCGGGCAGCCGTCTGCCTGAATGCAGGCTGATCTTTATGGTGTTTTCTATTCTGCTCTGAGCGTCAGACACTTTCTGAGAGAAAGCACAAAGAGGACCAGGGCCAGGGCAAACAGAAGCAGGATCAGGGGCAGATGCCCCAGGCCCGGATGGACAATGGCTCTGTAGACCAGGACCACCATCCAGAGGAAGTAGAAGAGAGCATTCAGGCTCTGCATGGAAGCCTTGTGTCTGCTTCCGGTCCGGGCTTTTACATACAGGTCTGCGCACAGGCCATATAAAAGAAAAAGCAGGACCAGGGATAAATCAAATGCAGGGACAGGCAGGGGATGCAGCAGGTCCGTCAGAAGCAGGATCAGCAGGGCGGGAGGCAGAAGGACCACTCCCCAAACTGACAGCATGGTCTTTTTTTCTTTCATAACAATCTCACTTTCTTTCTTTGGAATGGGAAAGGACAGGAGACGGCGCAAAGGCGCAGGTCCCTTCTTTTTCCTGGATCATAAAGAGTCCGGGCTGCGGCCTCTTTACAAAGGAGCATTATAGCACATGCTGTCAACCCTTCTGACAGACAATGTTAATAAGGGCGGATACAGGGCCCGGAGATTGTCCTGTTTGCTTCGGCGCTTTTATGTGCTAGTATTATCAGAAAGCAGCATTTACGGATATACTCTTCCGTATTTTTTTGAAAAAGAGGTAATCATTTGAAGACGATCTATCTTGATTTGGGAATGGGAGCTGCCGGCGACATGCTGACGGCGGCCCTGCTGGAACTTCTGGAAGAGAAGGAGCAGGAAGACTTTCTGAAGGAACTGGCCGGCATCGGCATTCCGGACACGGAGATATCCAGGGAAAAGATGAAAAAGATGGGGATCACCGGATCCCATATGCATGTGAAGGTCCTGGGACAGGAAGAAGGCGGCCATGACCACCACCATCATGACCATGACCACGACCATCACGATCATGACCATGATCACGACCACCACCATCACGACCATGACCACGATCA
>DETN01000017.1:23786-24184 GCA_002362155.1 Lachnospiraceae bacterium UBA3287
CATGACCACGATCATGACCACGGCCATGACCACCACCATACGGGCATGGGGGACATTGAAAAGCTGGTGGGCTCCCTTGCGGTCTCCGCCAAAGTCAGAAAGGACGTGATGGAGGTCTACGCTCTGATCGCAGAGGCGGAGAGCAGAGTCCACGGGGAGAGCGTGGAGCTGATCCACTTCCATGAGGTGGGCGCCCTGGACGCCGTAGCGGATATCACAGCCGTCTGCATGCTGATGGAGAGGCTCGCTCCGGACAGGGTGGCCGCTTCCCCCGTCCATGTGGGCAGCGGCCATGTCCACTGTGCCCACGGCATCCTGCCGGTACCCGCCCCCGCCACGGCCCTGCTTCTGGAGGGGATCCCCTGGTACGGCGGATCTGTGAAGGGAGAGCTCTGCAC
>DETN01000052.1 GCA_002362155.1 Lachnospiraceae bacterium UBA3287
AGGGCTATGGCGTCCACGGTATGAAGGTCCAGGTCCAGGATCTTTCTGACCTCCTCCATCATGGGCACCAGGCTCTGGGAGTGTTTTTTCTTATACTGCACGCTGTATTCCGCCTGCAGGATGTCATCCTCCAGGACGGCGCAGCCGGCCACGGGGCCGGAGGCTTCAATAGCAAGTATTTTCATCAATGGTGATCCTCCTGTAATCCGGGCCTCTGTTCAGGTCCTTTTCAATGGTCACGGTAATGGTATCCTCCGGCATGAGCTCCTCTATCCTTCCGGCCCACTCTATAAGGCATACGCCATCGCCGCAGATATAGTCGTCGAAGCCCACCTCTTCCATCTCCTCGCTCTCTTCGATCCTGTAGACGTCGAAATGATAGAAGGGGATCCTGCCGTCCTCGTAGATCTGCAGGATGGTGAAGGTGGGGCTGTTCACATAGTCGTCCACGCCGAGGCCTCTGGCAAAGCCCTGGGCAAAGACCGTCTTTCCTGCTCCCAGGTCCCCGATCAGGGCATAGACCTGGCCGGGCTCTGCCTGCTCTGCGATCTTTCTGGCGCACGCAAAGGTCTCATCAGCGCTCATGGTCTCAAATATCCGCATAAAAAAGTCCTCTTTTCCGCTTCTTTCAACTTTTTCCGAAAACCCACTAAGCCCCATACAGAGCTTCCTCTGTATGGGGCATCATGAGGTCCTATGGCTGCGGGCCAGCATTATACCGGTCAGCTGACCCGGAACTTAAAATTTCTTTTGTCGTTCTCCGTTTCCACACGGTCGATCTGGGCGCCCAGCTTCTTGAGCTTCTCCGTAAAGTCCTCGTATCCTCTTTCGATGTAGTGGATGTCGGAGATCTCGGAGAATCCCTCCGCTGCCATGGCGGCGATCACAAGGGCCGCGCCGGCTCTGAGGTCGGGGGCCTTGACGTAGGCCGCGGAATAGCTGTCCACGCCTTCGATAATGGCCGTATTGCCTTCCACGCGGATCTGGGCTCCCATCTTGGTCAGCTCGTCCGTATATTTGAAACGGCTCTCGAAGATGCTCTCCGTCACGATGGAGGTGCCGTTCGAAAGGCCCAGGAGCACCGTCATCTGGGGCTGCATGTCGGTGGGGAAGCCCGGGTAGGGAAGGGTCTTGACAGTGGTCCTGCCAAGGCGCTTTGCGGCCGCCACCCTGACGGCGTCGTCTTCCTCGCTGATCTGGCATCCCACCTCCAAGAGCTTTGCGGAAATGGATTCCAGATGCTTGGGGATGACGTTGCGGATGGTCACGTCGCCCTTGGTGGCGGCGGCGGCCATCATAAAGGTACCGGCTTCGATCTGGTCGGGAATAATGGAATATTCCGTGCCGTGGAGTCTGTCCACGCCGTTGATCCTGATGACGTCGGTGCCGGCGCCCTTGATCCTGGCGCCCATGGAATTGAGGAAGTTGGCCAGGTCTACCACATGGGGCTCCTTGGCCGCGTTCTCGATGATGGTCAGGCCCTCTGCCATGGAGGATGCCAGCATGATGTTGCAGGTGGCGCCCACGGAGACCACGTCCATGTAGATGTGGGAACCCACAAGCCTTTCGGCTTCCGCTCTGGCCATTCCCGGAGGAACGAAGCGGACATCCGCGCCCAGGGCCCTGAAGCCCTTGAGATGCTGGTCGATGGGCCTGAGGCCGATGTCGCAGCCGCCCGGAAGGGCCACCGTGGCAAGCCTGTACTTGCCAAGCAGGGCTCCGATCAGGTAGTAGGAGCCTCTGATCTTCCGGACATACTCGTTGTCGACGGCTGTCTGCCGGTTGATGGCGGAGCCGTTGATCTTGAAGGAGTGCCGGTTGATCTTTTCGACGTAGGCTCCGATGCTGCGGATCGCATCCAGCAGTGCCCTGATATCGCTGACATCCGGTACGTTGTCGATGATGACGGTCTCATTGGTCATCACGGAAGCTGCAATGATAGGCAGTGCCGCATTCTTTGCTCCGGCGATCTCTACTTCGCCCACCAGTGATGTGCCGCCTTTGATCATGTAATGTGCCATATTTTCCTCTCACAGTTTCCTTCTGCCGCTTCTGGCGCCGGAAACCGGCTTTGTAAAAGATTTTTTCCCCGCCTTTTTCCTGGGCGGTTCTTTTCGTACGGAGAAGCCGAACTTCCCCAGCAGATCTCCCAGCGCATAGTATTCCCCGTGGGAATAGGCGATGAGGTCTGCCTTCTCCAGTGCAAGTCTCCCCTTTTCGTCCAGGTAGGCATCGTCCACGCCCACGCTCACCACGTCCGCAAGAAACAGATCGTGGAGGCCCAGGCGCCTGATCTCCCTGACCCTGCACTCCAGAAGGACCGGGCTCTCACCAATGCCCGGACACTTCACCAGGCGGGAGGGCTCCTTTGTCAGATGGAGGTATTCAAATTTATCGATATCCCTGCCGCTTCTGACACCGCAGAAATCGGCAGCGAAAACAAGCTTTCTCGTTGTAAGACTGATGACAAATTCACCGGTCCGCCGGATGATGTCATGGGAATAGCGCTC
>DETN01000203.1:0-772 GCA_002362155.1 Lachnospiraceae bacterium UBA3287
AGGTGCCGTCGGCATTCTTGTCATCACTGTTGGCAAACTTGGTGTAGCTTCCCTTTACGTTAATGGTGCCGTCTTTGGCCACGACCCACTTGTAGGCTGCGCTTCTGCCGTTTCCGGGCTCTACGAAATCTCCCTTCAGTTCGGGCTTGCCGTTATCGTAGTAGCGCTTTTCGTTCTTGTCATAAGGAAGCTTCTTGAAGTCTGTTCCGTTCCAGTCACTGGAGCCGTAATACCAGCCGTCCTTTCCGTGCTGTCCGAAGTCATCCTTCAGAACGGTGTTATTGGTGCGGTTCTTGTCAGGCGTGACTTCCGCATAGGCATCCTGGCTGGGCTCTTCTGCCTTCTTTTCACTGATTTCAACGCTGAGGCGTCCGCCGTCATAGAAATCATTGTTTTCAGGGCTGACCACGAAGAGCAGGACATCGCCGGCCTTGACATCGAATGTCTCGTCGAAGGATTCGGATTTCTCGTTTCCGAAGTTGCCATTGGTTCCGATCCACTTCTTCGCGTCTCCGTTCAGCACGATGCGCAGGCAGGTGCCGTCGGCATTCCCGTCATTGCTGTTGGCGAACTTGGTGTAGCTTCCCTTTACGTTAATGGTACCGTCCTTGGCCACGACCCACTTGTAGGCCGCGCTTCTGCCGTTTCCGGGCTCTACGAAGTCTTCCTTCAGTTCAGGCTTGCCGTTATCGTAGTAGCGCTTTGCATCCTTGTCGTAAGGAAGTTTCTTGAAATCAGATCCGTTCCAGTCACTGGAGCCGTAGTACCAGCC
>DETN01000203.1:875-21647 GCA_002362155.1 Lachnospiraceae bacterium UBA3287
GTGACTTCTGCATAGGGATCGTCTTCGGGCTCCGCAGGCGTATCTCCGCCGGGTGCAGGTTCGGCTCCGGGCTGATCACTGATGGTGATCTCCAGGCGGCCGCCGTCGTAGCGGTCATTGTTCTCCGGGTTCACGGCGAAGGTCAGGATATCTCCCTTCTCCACGTCATATTCTTCGCTGAAGGTCATGGTCCTGTCCTCTGCGAAGTTGCCCTGGATCTCGTTGCCGATCCACTTCTTTTCCTGGCCGTTTACGAAGAAACGGACCACGGTGCCGTCGGCTTCGGGATCTGCCGCGTTCTGGAACTTGGTGTAGCTGCCGGTCACATAGATCTTGCCGGTCTGGGCCGCTTCCCATCTGTAGGCGGCGTTCCAGCCGTTTCCGGGCTCCACAAAGTCTGCCTTGAGCTCGGGCTTGCCGCTGTTGTAATAACGGTTATTGTCGGCGTCATAGGTAAGCTTCTTGAATTTCTGGCTGTCCCAGTCGCACATGCCGTAGGTCCAGCCGTTGCTTCCCTGCTCGCCGAAATCATCTGCGAGAACGGCGTTGTTGGTGCGGCCCGTATCCTCCTGCTGCTTGTCACTGATGGTGACTGCCAGGCGGCCTCCGTCGTAGGAATCGTTGCCCTCGGGGTTGACTGCAAAGGTCAGCACATCGCCCTTCTTTACTTCATAAGTATCCTCGAAGGAATCGGATCTGTCTTCGCCGAAGTTGCCTATGGTCTGGTCTCCCATCCACTTCTTCTCTTCGCCGTTAATGAAGAAGCGTACGCAGGTGCCGTCGGCATTGCCGTCGGCGCTGTTTGCGAACTTGGTGTAGTCAATGCTGACCGTGATGGTGCCGTCCTGGGCTGCGGTCCACCTGTAGGCGGCGTTCCTGCCCTGTCCGGGTTCCACGAAGTCTGCCTTAAGCTCGGGCTTGCCGTTGTTGTAATAGCGGTTATTATCGGCGTCGTAGGAAAGCTTTGAGAAGTTCTTGCTGTCCCAGTCGCACATGCCGTAGGTCCAGCCGTTGCTTCCCTGCTCGCCGAAATCATCAAAGAGAACGGCGTTGTTGGTGCGGCCCGGATCCTCCTCCTCATAGTCGCTGATGGTGACTGCAAGGCGGCCTCCGTCATAGGAATCGTTGCCCTCGGGGTTGACTGCAAAGATCAGCACATCGCCTTTCTTTACGTCATAGATCTCCTCGAAGGACTCCGATCTGGCTGCGTCGAAGTTGCCGGTGGTCTGGCTGCCCATCCACTTCTTTTCCTCTCCGTTCAGGAAGATGCGGACGCAGGTGCCGTCGGCGTTTTCATCCTCATTGTTGGGGAACTTGGTGTAGTCGCCGGCCACCTTGATGGTGCCGTCCTGGGCCACCACCCACTTGTAGGCGGCGTTCCTGCCCTGTCCGGGCTCCACAAAGTCTGCCTTGAGTTCGGGCTTGCCGTCGTTGAAGTAGCGGTTGTTGTCCTTGTCGTAAATAAGCTTTTCGAAATTCTGGCTGTCCCAGTCGCACATGCCGTAGTACCAGCCGTTGCTTCCCTGCTCGCCGAAATCATCAAAGAGAACGGCGTTGTTGGTACGGTTGGGATCATCCGGTATGTCTTCGCCCGGAGCAGGGCCGTTGGAATCACGGAAGGTTACATTCAGTCTGCCTGCGTCGTAGGCATTATTATTGTCGGGGTCGATCCGGAAGCTGAAGATGTCGCCGGCCTTGACAGGGATCTTTTCGAAGCCAAAGTCAAGAACGTTGTCGTTGCCGTCGCCCTGTTTGACCTTGACCTTCCTGCTCAGAATTTCCTTCTTGTTCTGATAGATGGTCAGCGTGATGCCGTCGGGCCAGTCGGGATTGCTGTCGTTGTGGCCGTACTTGACATAGCTGCCGGTCAGATCCACTTCACCGTCGTCCTTGACGACCCACTGGTAGATGGGGTTCATTCTGGAGCCGGTATGGACGAAGTCTTTCTTCATCTCCAGGCCGCTGTCTCTGGCGGAAAGCCAGGCGTCTCCGTTCCTTTCGGTCAGGAGTCTGGCGTTCCCAAGGGATGTGCCTTCCAGGAAGTACCAGCCGTCGGTACCCTGGTCTACGGAGCTGATCCTTGAAAGCACTGTGTTGTTGTCGTCGCCGGGCTGGTAGTCGATGTCTTCCGCTTCCATAATGTCAACGGAAAGTCTGCCGCCGTCCCATGCGTAGTTGCTGTCCCTGCAGATCTGGAAGCTGAGCTTGTCGCCCCTCTTGACCTTCAGATCGTCGAACTCGAAGTCAATGACGTTGTCATTGCCGTCGCCGCGTTTTACCTTCACCTTCTTGGAGAAGATGACCTTGCCGTTATGCCATACCTTGACGGTTACGCCGTCGGGCCAGTCAGGGTTGGAGTCTTCCTGTCCGAACTTGACATAGCCGCCGGAAATGTCCACCTTGCCGGTCTTTCCCACTACGAACTGGTAGATGGGATCTCTGGAGGCGCCGGTATGGACGAAGTCCTTCTTCATCTCAAGGCCTTCCGTCCTTCTGGAGTTGTAGCCTTCTCCGTCCGGAGTCTTCTTGGTCAGGACCTTGGCGTCGGAAGGAGAATTGCCTTCCAGGAACCACCAGCCGTCGGTGCCCTGCTTTGTGGATTCCAGGTTGTTCAGGGAGGTGTTGTTGTCGTTGTCGCCCACCCTTACCCTGGGTGTGGCGTTTGCGTCCTCGATGACGAACATGTACTTGCCGGCGTCATAGGCGTTGTTGGCGCCGGGATCCACGATCATGGTAATGGCGTCGCCCTTTTTCACGCTGACGCCGTCGATGGCCAGGGACCTGGTGATCTCCGCATCCCTTCTGGGAGCGAAGTACTGCTTCTTCAGAACGGTATTGTTCTTCATCAGATAGACTGTCACGCCGTCGGGCCAGCTGGGATTGGAGTCCTCGTTCCTGAGCTTGGTGTATTCCAGATCGATGTTGATCTTGCCGTTCTCGGCCACGATCCACTTGACGTTGGCGGATTTGCCCTTGTTGCCGGGCACGATGAAGTCTTTCTTGATCTCTACGTAGTCGCTGGTGTAATACTTCTCGTTGTTCTCGTTCTTTTCCACGTTGACGGCAAAGAAAGGATCCTTGTAGTAGCCGAACTGATAATACCAGCCGTTGTAGCCCTGTTTGCCGAAGTCGTCCATGGTGGAGGCGAAGTTGGTACGCTTCCCGTCATAGAAAGGCTTGACGCTCTTTTCGTTCTTGCCCACCAGGCCGCTGGTGGAGCGGATGGCGAACTGATACTTGCCGCCGTCGTAGGCCGTATTGTCCAGGCCGTTGATGACCATGGTGATATACTGGCCCTTCTTTACCTTAAGGCTCCTCACATCCAGTCTCTTTGTGACCTCACGGCCCACCTCGGGGGCGAAGGTCTGCTGGGTAAGGAGGGTCTTGTCCAGATAGAGGGAGACCCTGGTGCCGTCAGGCCATGCGGGGTTGGCGTCCTCGTTGGGAGTCTTGGTGTAGGAGGCGTCTACCGCCACGGTACCGTTCTGTGCCACTCTCCACTTGATGATGGCAGACCTGTCATGGGTGCCGGGGTTGACGTAGTCGCGCTTGATCTCCAGATAGGAGTTGTGGAAGTATCTGTCTTCCTTCTTGTCGTAGGGCTGCATGTTGTAGGCGTTGAATGGATCGTCGCCGTAGCCCCACTGATAGATAAAGCCGTTGCCGCCCTGGGGACCGAAATCGTCCTGGGTGGAAGCAAAGTTCTGTCTGGTCTCGGGCCAGTTCACGCTGACAGAACTCTCGTCCTTCATGCCGTTCACGTCGATCACGGTGATATCGAAAGCGCCGCCGTCATAGGAGGAGTTGCCTTCTGCATCCACCATGAAGTAGAGCCTGTCCTTCTTTTTCACATGGAGCTTGGGAATACGGGTCCTGATCTTGTTCTCTCCCTCGTCAGGGGCGTCCACGTGCTGCTCGTAGAGAAGCTTGTCGTTTTTATAGACCTTGACCTTGACGCCGTCGGGGAAGTCGGGGTTGCCGTCGTTCTGCTCGAACTTGGTATAGCGGACGCGCAGGTCCACATCTCCCTCGGAATACGGTCTCCAGCAGAGGATGGCGTTGTGGTTGAGGGAGGGATGGATAAAGCCGCTGCTGATGGTAAGGTTGGGGGAAGTGCAGTTGATGTACTCGCTGCTCTCCGTCTCATGAGAGGCCAGAGCCGCATCCTCGGGAGAGGTGCCGTACATGTAGGTCCAGCCGTTCTTTCCCTGAACGCCGAAATCCTCGATGTTGTTGGCGTCGTTGGAAGTCCTGTTCTTGTCCTTTGCGGCCTTTACGGGCTCTGCGTCCACATCGGAAATGGCCGCGTAGAGAGTACCGCCGTCAAATGCGTTGTTGGCCCTGGGATCCACCACGAAATAGAGGCTCTCGTGGTACTTCACTTCCAGATCCTCGATGCTGATCTGGACCAGGTTCTCGGTCTCGGTGCTGATGGATACGTTCTCCAGCTTTAAGAGCTCGTCTCCCTTGTAGACCAGGAGCTGTACGCCGTCGGGATAGGCAGGGTTGGCATCGCCGTTGACGCTCTTGACATAGGTCACGATCACGTTGACCTTTCCGTCTTCGGCTGCCCGCCACTCCAGGATGGGAGAGATCTTGTCTGCGGTATGCAGGAAGGTCTTCTTGAGCTCCAGGCCGTTGGCGCCGGACTGATAATATTTCTCTCCGTCGAAGGAGTTCATGCGTCTGGATCTCTGGGGACGTTTTGAGTTGCCGTAGCGGTAGAACCAGCCGCCCTTTCCCTGTTCGCCGAAATCCACTACGTTGAAGGCGTTGTTGGTACGGCCGGGCTCGTCCTCAAAGGGGGGCTCGTCGATCTCTTCGATATTGAAGGCCGAAGGCCAGCCAACGCTGGCTCTGAGCAGTTCGTCTGTCTCTGCGGCCGGTCCTTCCTTCTTGCTGCAGCCCGAAAGGATCCCGGCTGCCAGAAGTCCCAGCGCCAGGCCTGCGGCGATCCCCTTCATGAGCTTTCGGCCCGCCGGTAAACTTAAATACTTTCTGATCATCTGTTTTTCCTCCCTGGCATCGTCTTATTCATAGGCTGCTATGTTTTCGATACGGACATCGGATTCGATTCCGAAGAACTGCCATGCGGTGCCCTGGGACCTGTACATCCTTGCGGTCAGGGCGATCTCGTCATCCAGGTAGAGGCTGACCACACCGTCGGATATCAGCATCGTCATGTGGATCTTGTCCCTGCCTGAGAAGTCGAAGTCCATGAAGGACTGGGCGTCGGAATCAAAAAGCTTGGGGGTGTTGTAGAACTCCACCCTGTTCTCGGCCACATTGAATAAGTAGGTGAGGGCGCCTGCGTATTCGGTGTCGGGCGCAAAGGAAATGCCGAAGAGCTCTCCCCTGTCAAAGCCGGTGATGTCGGCTTCCAGGCGGGTGGCATTCTCGAAGGCATCGTACTGCATCATCTCATATCTGGCTCCGGTGAACTGAACGGCCTCGCCGTCCAGCTTCACAGTATCGGCTGCCACGAGAGGGGTCAGGGCCACGGGCTTGTTCAGGGTCTCTTTGATATGGCTGTTGACCACGGGCACCAGACTGCCGTCCGCCGTCTGCTGCAGCTCGTGGACCACGGCCGAGCCGGCCCAGTCGTAATCGTTCTCGTCGTCGTGTCCGATCTTGGTGCCGTTCCAGCCCACCAGGTAAAGGTGGTCTCCGTCTTTCTCCAGACGTCCGGCATAGAATCCGTTTCCGTCCACGGTATCCTTCTCGGGCTTTACGAAAGGACCGTGAATGGAATCGCCGACGCGGTAGTGGACCACTCTGTCGGGCCACTGGTCCGAGAAGGCCAGATACCACTTGCCTCCGAACTGCAGAAGGGAAGGGCACTCCATGTTTGTGCCGAAGCCCATGTCGTCTTCGAAGAAGACGCCTTCGTCCTTCCACTTGTGAAGGTCTGTGGATGTATATCTGGCGATCACGCCGGTGTTGTCCTTACGGGTCACCACCAGCATCCAGTAGCATTTTTCCTCAGGCACATAGAATACGTAAGGATCACGGAAGTCGTTGGTGGAATAATTCTCGTCGGTAAAGGTATCCTCTTTGATCTTGGTAAAGGTGGTGAGGTCGGTCCCTTCCGCGTGCATGATGGCTTCGGCCGGTGCGTAGTAGTCGTTATGACCGGTAAAGAAGGCGTGGTAGTGTCCTTCCTGGTCCTTCATTACGCAGCCGGTGCCCAGAGCGTTGTCCTGTTCGAAGGCGGATTCGCCGTAGGGAAGGACGATGCCCGCATTCTCATAGGTGCAGTAATCCTCTGTGGTGAGCAGGGCCCAGGGATGGTAGCCGGTCTTTCCGTCTCTCTGGTCCAGCAGGTAATAGATGTACATTCTGCCGTCCTCGAAGTAGGGCATGGTATCACCTACAAAACCGTCCTGCGTCATCGGAAACAGAGAAAAAGCCTCTTCCCTGGCTTCACCGGCGGATGCCTCTGCGTCCGGTGGCGCTTCTGTTCCGGAAGCACTTCTGCTTCCACCGCTGCAGGCAGTCACAAGCAGCATCATGGCCGCCAGGACTGCACACAAAATTCTTTTCCTCTTCATTTCCGCTCCTTTCGCAGGTAAATTCAGACAATAGGCTTCATACTCCATAAATGTGCTGTAAAGTCACATAAATACGCACTATTATTGTAATTCAGCTCATGAACATGTGCAATAGGAAATTTTACAAATTTTTACATTTCTTGTTTCTTTTGTAACACAAATAAGTGTAACAAAATGTAACATTCAAGTATGTAAGCCCTTACAAAATATGATTAATTCATTGGTTCATGGTTTTTTCTTCGTTTCACGAAATTTCATTTTGACATATTGTTTCATTTTGCTTCATTTTTACATCTGAAGCGTCCATTCAGCCCGTTTTACTCCCCCGGACGTAATGAGATTTCATGAAAGTAAATGCATAAGGGCAAAAAAATACCGCTGCACCTTATAGTGCAGCGGCAGAATGCCTGTATATTTCGGGAAGGAACTCCTTCCCCGTCCCTAAGGACCGCTCCTTAACGGGTCTTTTTTTCCTCCGCCGGCGTCTGGGTCTCGGCCGTTTCGGGAGCCGTATAGCCTTCGATCAGATCCAGGTTCCTTTCCAGGGGCATGCCCAGGGCGATGGTATCCTTAAAGGCCGGCTCCGGAGGATCCCCTATGGAGATCTGGACCTTGCTGATCCCGTTCAGTTCCGTCAGGGTGTTCACAATGGAGTAGATGACCACCTCGGGAGAGGCGGTAAAGTTCTCCGTCAGGAAAGATGCGTCAAAGCTCACATAGCAGATCCCGTCCCTGGAGGTGACGCCCGTCAGCTTGCTGGTCCCGGGAAGGCTGGCGTAGGATCCCTCTCCCCTGGGGCCCTGGATCAGCTGTTCCACCACATACTGTTCCAGGGGCACGTTGGTATTATAGAAATCCGTCCTGGTGACCGGCACCAGCATGGTGCCCGCCTCGTTGGCGAAATACAGGCGGATGGCCGCCTTTTCATAGTCCTGGATGTTGGTGCCGGATCCTTTGGCGAACTGGTCCGGGGTCATGTAGCCGTAGGCCTGGTCCCGGCCGTCCCTCAGCTCCGCTCCGTTCACGAAAAAGCCCACGGATTCCACTCCGTTTATCTGGCAGAGGGTGGAGATCAGGGCCGCCCTCTCCAGGGTCTGGGTGATGACATCCTGCTCTCTGAAGCCCTCTGTGATATCCAGGGCCAGCCGGTGCTTGGTGACCCCAAAGCCCGTCACGGAATAGTTTCTGACAGGCGGCACCGTATCGGAGGAAAAATCCTCTCTTTTGAGCTGCTCCAGACACTCTCTGATCCGGTCGTCCCTGTCCTCCGCGGCAGGGGTATAGCCCTTGGCGATGATGGTGGTCCCGTCCTGATTGAGAAAATAGAGCTGCATGCTGTCGGGTCTGGAGGAAGATGTTTCCCCCGCCGTTCCCGAAGAGCAGCCTGCCAGAAGGCCGGCCAGAATCGTCAGGATCAGCAGGAGGCATCCGGCGTATTCAGTTCTTTTCTGGATGTAATCCGGTATAGACATATCCTGTAAGCCTCTTTCCGTCATCTCTTTCTTTCCGACCTGGGGGGCACCATCTCCACAGGCTCGGGGATGTAGGACAGGGGAATGATCACATAGAAGGTGGTCCCCTCTCCCTCTTTGCTCTCTACGCTGATGGATCCGTGGTGCTGCAGGACCACGCTTCTGGAAATGGAAAGTCCCAGACCGGTGCCGCCCATTTCCCTGGACCTGGATTTGTCCACCCGGTAAAAGCGTTCGAATACCCGGTTGATGGACTCGGGGGGAATGCCCACCCCCGTATCCATGATCTCAATGGTAAAGCTCTGGTGGTCCGCGTCGGTCCTGACCCGGACCTTGCCGTGTTCCTTGTTGTACTTGACCGCGTTCTCGATCAGGTTGGTCAGGGCCATGGTCATCCTGGTCTCGTCCACCTCGGCCACGATCTTTCTTTCACTGACCAGGAGCAGCTCTATGTCTCTCTCCCTGGCCTGGGGCCTGACCCTCTTCAGGATCATCTCCAGCATGTCGTTGATGTTGATGGGCTGGATGTTCAGCTGGGTCTCCTTGTTGTCCATGCGGACCAGGGTCAGGAGCTCGCTGATGATCTTATTCTCCCTGTCGATCTCATTGTCGATATCCTGCAGGAACTCCCTGTAGACCTCCTCCTCCACATGCTCCTGCATCAGCAGGGAATCTGCCAGGACCTTGGCGGAGGTCATGGGGGTCTTCAGCTCGTGGGATACGTTGGAAACGAATTCCTGGCGGGAGGCGTCCAGCTGGTTCATCCTGGCCAGGACCTCGTTGAAGGCGTCCGCTATGTGGCGGGTCTCCAGATACTCGGGAGCACTGACCAGGTTGGTGGTAAAGCCTGCCTTGACCGCCGCAATGGATTTGGAAAGCCTCTCCAGGGGGCTGACCAGGTAGTAGGCAAAAAAGAGGGCCAGCAGAAAGATGCTGACGGTTATGACCATTTCAAAAAGCAGGGCCGTGCGGGAGAGCATATCCAGGGTGGTCTCTATGGTCTTTGTGGACACACTGGCCTTGAGAACGCCCTGGGGTGAGGGCGGCTCTGACTCGCGGATGCCCGTCATGTCGCCCGTTTCCAGAGAGGCTGTCTCCACGATGGGAGTGACCAGGGTGATATAGTTCGCCTCCGGGTCATAGGTATAGGGAGACATACTGGTCCCGTTCTTCAGGCAGTAGACGATATCCTCCGAAATGGCGGTCTTTCCGGTGGCGATGGAATAGGTGTCCGAAATGACCTGGAGGGAGGAGTCCACCACCAGAAGGCGGCCGTTGTAGAGAGAGGAGAACTCATTCAGCTCTGTCCGGATCACTTTGGATCCCGGGGTCCCAAGAAAGTCTGCGGTGATCAGATGGTTGGCCAGGGCCCTGAGCTGCAGCTGGACTTCCTGCGCCTTGACATCCACGGCCCGCTTCTCGTAGCTGCTCAGTATTCCGTACTGTAAAATAATACAGGGGCAGAGTCCGAGAAGGAGCGAGATCACGAAGACCCGTGACCGGATGCTCGAAAGGACTTCCCGGATATGCCCCAGGAAGGTTTTGTCGCTTTTCATCATATTCCTATGCTCCCTTAGGACTGCCGGGGAAGGATCTCCCCGGCAGAAGGCGAGGGTCTTCTGATGTTTACTGAATCTGCCTGAAATAGTAGCCCACGCCCCACTTGGTCTGCACGTATCTGGGCTCCGAAGGGTTGGGCTCGATCTTTTCTCTCAGACGCCGGATATGCACGTCCACTGTCCGTACGTCGCCGGGATAGTCTCCGCCCCAGACAGTCTCCAGCAGCTTGGTCCTGCCGTATACCTTGCCGGGATGGGTGGCCAGAAGCTCCAGAAGCTCGAACTCCTTGGAGGTCAGGTTGATCTCCTTACCGGCCACGGTGACCCTGCGGTTGTCTCTGTCCATGCGAAGGTCCCCGCTCTCCAGCAGCTGGGCGCTCTGCTCTTCGGGCTGCTTTCTGGTGCCGGTGCTTCTGCGGAGGATGGCCTTGATCCTGGCCTTGACCTCCAGGATGTTGAAGGGCTTGGTGATATAGTCGTCAGCCCCGTAGTCCAGTCCCAGGATCTTGTCCATGTCATCGCCCTTGGCCGTCAGCATAATGACGGGCACGGTGGAAAACTCCCGGATCTGCTGCAGGACCTCGAAGCCCGAAAGCCTGGGCAGCATGACATCCAGAAGAATGATGTCATAGCTGTTCTTTTTCACCAGCTCCAGAGCCTCTTCGCCGTCATAGGCGCAGTCCACTTCATACTGATCCTGAATAAGGGAAAAGCGCACTCCCTTTACGATCATCTTTTCATCATCTACGACAAGTACTTTCGTCGCCATATCTTTACCTCCGCGAGACCCCAGGCCGGGCCCTGCGGGCTCCTCCTGAAGATCATCTGACCGTTATATACGTTTTCAGTTTGTCAAAGCCGGCCTGGCCGATGCCGGAGACCTTCATCAGGTCCTCGGGCTTTTCAAAGGGCCCGTTCTGCTGCCGGTAGTCTATAATGCTCCTGGCCCTGGCCTGACCGATGCCGGGCAGGGTCGTAAGAGCGCTCTCGTCCGCCGTATTGATATTGATGAGGCCGCCGCTCTCTCCGGAAGCACTCTCTTCCGGGGCCTTTGCCGCCTCTTTCATCTCATCGGCTTCGCTTTTCGTGGGAATATACAGTTTCTGAGCGTCGGATACAAAATCCGCCTGATTGACATAGGTCTCGTCAGCATCTTCGGCAAAGCCTCCTGCCGCCTGGACCGCGTCGAAGACCCGGGATTCCTCGGGCAGCTCGTAGACGCCCTCGTTTACTACCGCGCCGCAGACAAAGACCTTGATTGGTACAGGAATGACCTCTTCCGCTTCCGCCTCTTCCGGGGAAAGTTCCGTCTCCTCCGGCGTGAGAGTCTCCTCTGCCGCGGCCGTATCATCAAGACTTTTCAGTTCCAGATCCGCGCCGCTCCCGCATCCGCCGAGGGCGGCACACATCACAAGAAGCAGAAGGCCCTCCAGGACTTTCCGCATGGTTTTAAATAAAGCACAATGCACTGCAAAGCTCCTTTCCGCCCGGGCCCTTTGTAGACAAACCGGGCACGAAAAGGCCCCACCATGCAGTTTCTCAGATAATTGTAACGAAACACTTTCTGATTTACAACCAGAAAATATCTGCCATTTCCAGCAGAAGAACCATCTTTGTTTCACAGGCAGGGATACGCCAGTCCCTGCAGACCGGCGCAGAAGCCGCCGGCGGAGCTGATTGACACAGGCCCCCTTTCCTCTCTATAATTGAGCTATCAGATCGCACCGCTTCTTCAGCAGGCAGTGCAGAGCATTTCTTGAATTCAAATCTTTTAATCACATCGAAAGGAGTCACCTGTGAACAAAGTAAAACTGAAACGCAATTCCGCATCTACTGTGTTTTCCGACCTGTTCAGCCGTCCCGAATATCAGCTTCAGCTCTATCATGTTTTCCATCCGGAAGACACGGATGTTACCGAAGATCAGCTGACAAATGTGACCCTGAGCAGCATCCTGGTCGCCGGCATCTATAACGATCTGGGATTTACGGTCCGGGGCCGGCGGATCATTCTGGTAGAAGCCCAGTCCACCTGGTCCGTCAACATTACATACCGGTGCCTTGAATATCTGGTGAGCGAATGGAAGCAGCATCTTTCCGGAACGGAACAGAATATTTATAAGAAAAAGGCTGTCTCCCTTCCCATTCCCGAACTGTATGTACTGTACACGGGAGAAGAAAATCATGAGGAAACTGAGCTGAGGCTGTCCGAAGAGCTTTTTCCCGGCCTGGATATTCCGGTGGAAGCTGTCGTCAGGATCCTGTACGGAGGCGAAAAGGGAGACATTCTGGATCAGTACGTCGGTTATACAAAGATCTTAAGAGAAGCTGTTAAAGAAAGCGGCTATGATGCGACGACAGCGGATAAAGTAGTCAGAAGATGCATCAGTCAGAATATTCTCACCGAATATATGACAGAAAGAGGGGCAGAAGTTATGGCAGCCATGCTTGACATTTTTGACCAGGAAAAGGTCTGGGATATGGCCCTGAAGGCAGAACGCCGGGAAGGCCTGGAACAGGGGCTGGAACAGGGGCTGGAACAGGGGCTGAAAAAGGAGGCCGCTTCCATCATCCGCTTATGCCGCCGCAGGATGCATATGCCCGATCCGGAAGTCATCCGGACACTCATGGAAGAAATGAACCTGTCACAGGATAAAGCAGCTGAGTATCTGGCTGATTACGATCATCCTGTTTCAGCTGCAGATTAACTGCAGCTTCATGGCAGTTCATGACCCGGGGCATTTATGGCGGTAAACACACGATTTTTGAAGTTTCTCCGATAAACACCAGCAGACGGATACGCCTGTCGTTTGTCTGCTGCCGGGAGATGTTCCCGCAGAAAAGCAGGCAGAAAGAGGGGATGAAGTTATGGCAGCCATACTTGACATTTTTGACCAGGAAAAGGTCTGGGATATGGCCCTGAAGGCAGAACGCCGGGAAGGCCTGGAACAGGGGCTGGAACAGGGGCTGAAAAAGGGGCTGAAACAGGAGGCTGCTTCCATCATCCGCTTATGCCGCCGCAGGATGCATATGCCCGATCCGGAAGTCATCCGGACACTCATGGAAGAAATGAACCTGTCACAGGACAGGGCTTCTGAGTATCTTGCCGGTTACGATCATCCCGTTTCGGAATCGGATGAGTAAAATATAAGTTCCTTTGGGGAAAGTCAGGATGTCCGGTGTTGTCCCGAAGGCAGAGTCTCTTTAAAGCATTTCCGGTATCTTTCGAAAAAAAACAGGACTGCTGTCTTGAAACAGCGGTCCTGTTTTATTGTACCCTGCCTTCCGGCCGGGAATCCGGGCTCAGCAGAAGGCTTCTTCGATGGAGCTGACCAGGATCTCATACATCTGATCGATCTGCTCTTTTGTCACGTTCAGAGGAGGCAGGAAGCGGATGATCTCGGGGCCGGCGTTGATAAAGATCAGACCCTTTTCCATGGCGCCTGCGATCACGGGGCCGACCGGTCTGTCAAAGACAAGGCCCTGCATCAGGCCTCTTCCTCTGTACTCCAGGATGAAGGGATATTTCTCTGTAAGGGCAGAGAGCTTCTCTTCCAGATAGGGAGCCACTTCCCTTACATGGCCTACCAGGTCATCCTCTTCAAAGATGTCCAGGACGGCGTTGATGGCTGCCCCGGCCAGAGGGTTGCCGCCGTAGGTGGTGCCGTGGTCGCCGGCGGTCAGGGAGCTCTGTCCCATCTCCTCGGTCATCAGGAAGGCGCCTACGGGAACGCCGGCGCCCAGAGCCTTGGCACAGGTCATGATATCGGGCTTTACCCCGAACTTCTGCCAGGCGAAGAAATCACCGGTACGGCCCATGCCGCACTGGATCTCGTCGAAGATCAGGACAATGCCCCGCTCGTCGCAGAGCCTTCTGACGCCCTTCAGGAATTCTTCCGTAGCGGGGATGAGGCCGCCTTCGCCCTGAACGGGCTCCAGGATCACGGCCGCCGTCTTTTCGTTCATGAGCTTTTCCACGCTCTCCAGGTCATTCAGGCGGGCGAACTGGACGTCGCCGGTCATCTGGCCGAAGGGCAGTCTGTACTTTGTATTTCCGGTCACGGAAAGCGCGCCGTAGGTACGGCCGTGGAAGGACTGCTCCATGGCGATGATCTGATGGTCCCTGCGTCCGTCCTTCAGATAGGCGTGCTTGACGGCCGCCTTGAGGGCGCCCTCCACTGCCTCGGCGCCGCTGTTGGTAAAGAAGACCCTGTCCATGCCGGAAACGGCCTTGATCCTGTGGGCGGCCCGGATGGTGGATTCGTTGTAGAAATAGTTGGAGGTATGGATGATCCTGTCGATCTGGGCCTTCAGAGCCCCGTTGTAGCGGGGATCGTTGTAGCCGAAGGCAAAGACGGCGATGCCGGACATAAAGTCCAGATATTTCTTTCCGTCCGCATCGAACAGATATCCCCCGTCCCCGTGGTCCAGGACAACCTGGTAACGGTTATAGGTATGGAGCAGATCTTTTTCCGCCTGGTCGATCATGGCAGGCATTACGCTTGTATAGTCCATTTCTTACCTCGCTCTCTCTTACTTTAAAAAGTCATCCGTCTCATAGAAAACGGTGCCGATTCCCTTCTTGGTGAAGATCTCCAGAAGGATGGAGTGGGGAATGCGTCCGTCCAGGATGTGGACCCTGTGCACGCCGCCGCGGACGGCCTGGGTGCAGTTGGTGAGCTTGGGCAGCATGCCGCCGCCGATATAGCCCTTCCCGATCAGTTCTTCCGCGTCTCCCACGCTGATCCTGGAAATGAAGGATTCGGGATCGTTGATGTCCCTGTAAAGGCCGGCGATATCCGTCAGATAGACCAGCTTGTCCGCGCCTACGGCCGTGGCAATGGCAGAGGCCGCTTCGTCGGCGTTGATGTTGTAGGTATTGTAGAATTCATCCATGCCGATGGGGGCAATGATGGGCAGGTAGTCGTTGGACAGGGCGTCGAAGATGATCTTGGGATCCACCTTTGTGACCTCTCCCACGAAGCCTATGTCCTGGCCGCCGGGATATTTCTTCTTTACCTTTAAAAGCCCGCCGTCCTTGCCGCTGATGCCGATGGCTCTGGATCCCAGCTCGGACACCATGGTCACCAGATCCTTGGAGATCTTGCCCAGGACCATCTCGGCGATCTCCATGGTCTCGGGATCCGTTACCCTGAGGCCGTTAATGAACTGTGCTTCCTTGCCGGACTTTTTGACCCAGCTGGAAATGGCCTTGCCGCCGCCGTGGACGATGATGGGCTTGAAGCCGACCAGCTTCAAAAGGGTCACGTCGCGGATGACCTCCTTCTGCAGCCAGGGATCGGACATGGCGGAGCCGCCGTATTTGACGACGATGATCTTACGGTTGAATGTCTGGATATAGGGAAGAGCCTCGATCAGGACCTGGGCCTTTTTCTGGGCTTCTATCTGGGCGCTGTTTAAAATAGGTTCCATATATATTTCTCCTGTGTATCTTCCGGGCGGATCTGTCAGCTGCGGTAGTCCGCGTTGATGGAAACGTATTCGTGGGTCAGATCGCATCCCCATGCTGTGGCAGAAGCCTCTCCCATATGCATGTCGGAAATGATCTCCACCTTTTCTCCCTTCAGGATCTCTGTAGCCTCCGCTTCGCTGTAGTCTGCGGCGGAGCCATTTGTGAAGATCAGGATCTGCTTATCCCCTCCCTTAAAGTAGAGGTCCACGTTTTCGGGATCGAAGGAAACGCCCGAATAGCCCAGAGCGCAGAGGACCCGGCCCCAGTTGGCGTCGTTTCCGTAGACCGCCGCCTTGGTCAGGCTGGAGGTGATGACGGCCTTGGCCAGGATCCTGGCGTTCTTATCCGTATCCGCATGGAGGACTCTGGATTCGATCAGCTTGGTGGCGCCTTCCCCGTCTCCCGCCATGGTCATGGCCAGTTCGGTGCAGGCCTTTTTCAGGACTGCATGGAATCTGTCGAAGTCTTCACCTTCCTCCGTGATCTCCCGGTTTCCCGCAAGGCCGTTGGCCAGGACCAGGAAGGTATCGTTGGTGGAGGTGTCCCCGTCCACGGAGATCATGTTGAAGGTGTCGTTTACCACGTCGGAAACGGCCTTCTGCAGCATGTCGTGGCTGATGGAAAGGTCCGTAGTCACATAGCCCAGCATGGTGCACATGTTGGGATGGATCATGCCGGAGCCCTTGCACATGCCGCCCACGGTGACGGTGACGCCGCCGATCTCCTCGGTATAGGCGATCTCCTTCTTGATGGTATCGGTGGTCATGATGGCTCTTGCCGCCGCTGTGCCGGCTTCCAGTGTCGCTTCCCTCGCCTCTGCCAGCATGGCAACGCCCTTTCTGATCCTGTCAATGGGCAGCTGCATGCCGATGACGCCGGTGGAGCCCACCAGAACGGACTCTGCAGGAATGCCGAGGGCTGCGGATGCGGCCTCTGCCGTCTCCCTGCAGTAGCCAAGCCCTTCCTGTCCGGTGCAGGCATTGGCGATGCCGGAGTTTACGATGACCGCGTGGACCGGAGTCCCGGCCTTTACGATGTCCCTGTCCCAGATGACCGGAGCCGCCTTGACCACGTTGGTGGTGAAGGTGCCGCCCGCGGTGCAGGGGGCCTGGGAATAGACCAGAGCCATGTCGGTCCGTCCCTTATATTTGATCTGTGCTGCCGCGGCCGCCGCTTCAAAACCCTTTGCCGCCGTTACGCCTCCGTCGATTTTCTTCATATTTATATCTCACTTTCCGCTTCGATGAACCTGGTGATGTTTTCCTCGTTCAGAACGAAGTCATAATAATTGCAGTCTTTTCTCTGGTTCCAGCCGATCTTGTTCCAGAAGGCGTTGCCGATATCGTTCTTTGTAAAGGCGATCAGGGACACCTTGTTGATCTTCTGCTCCTTCAGGGCGTTCATGCAGTAGACCACCATCTGGGTCCCTATGCCCCTGCGCCTGTATTTCTTATGGACACAGACGTGGTAGAGGCAGCCCTGTCTGCCGTCGGAGCCGCACAGGATGGCGCCCACGATCTTGCCGTCCTCCACGGCCACCACGGAGGTGGTGGGGTTTCTTTTCAGGAACCTTTCCACTTCCTCCCTGGAGTCGTCTATGCTCCGGATCCCGAAGCCCTTGATGGACATCCACAGGCCCCTGACCTGATTGTAGTCCCGGATCTCCATGGGACGGATCTCAAATGATGTTTTAAGTATATTTTCCATAAATACCGATACTGAACTTTCCTGTTTATTTATAAGCGGCCCCCGGGAACAAATGATTCCTTAAAAGCCTGAATTCACCGGAGATTTCCCCGGGAATTCGGGAGCCTGCGCATTAATCAGATATTATAATACCGCGGGATGCATTCTGAAAAGTCCTTTTCGCGGCCTTTTTTCTGCCGCTTGCATAACTATACATTTATAATGCATAAAAATCAAGTCTTATTCAGATATTTCCCGTTTATTTTCATCAATCTGCATATTTATTGCAAAAATATGCTTGCATTTCTTTTGAGAATGGCTTATAGTAGGATTCGTCACGCAGGGGGGAGCCTCCTGCGGCCATAATAAGGAAAAATCAGCCCACTTCAGGAGGTAAATACACCATGGCAAAGGAAAAAGTTATTCTCGCATATTCAGGCGGTCTTGATACCACCACCATTATTCCCTGGCTTAAGGAAAACTACGACTTCGACGTCATCTGCGTCTGCATCGACTGCGGTCAGGAAGAGGAGCTCTCCGGACTTCAGGAAAGAGCCAAGTACTGCGGTGCTTCCAAGCTCTATATCCTGGACGTGATCGACGAGTTCTGCGACGAGTACATCGTTCCCTGCGTACAGGCCCACGCCGTCTATGAGAACAAATATCTGCTGGGCACCTCCATGGCCCGTCCCCTGATCGCCAAGAAGCTGGTGGAGATCGCCCGTCAGGAAGGCGCCACCACCATCTGCCACGGCGCCACCGGTAAGGGCAACGACCAGATCCGCTTCGAGCTGGGCATCAAGGCTCTGGCTCCCGATCTCAAGATCATCGCTCCCTGGAGAAGCGACAAGTGGAAGATGGATTCCCGTGAATCCGAGATCGAATACTGCAAGGCCCACGGCATTGACCTGCCCTTCTCCACAGACTCCTCCTACAGCCGCGACAGAAACCTCTGGCACATCAGCCACGAAGGCCTGGAACTGGAGGATCCCGCTCTGGCTCCCAACTATGACCATCTCCTGGTCCTGTCCGTGTCCCCTCAGAAGGCTCCCGACAAGGTGACCCACGTGACCATGACCTTTGAGGCAGGCGTTCCCACCTCCCTGAACGGCGAAAAGATGAAGGTCTCCGACATCATCCGCAAGCTCAACGTCCTGGGCGGCGAGAACGGCATCGGCATCATCGACATCGTGGAGAACCGCGTAGTGGGCATGAAGTCCCGCGGCGTCTACGAGACCCCCGGCGGCACCATCCTGATGGAAGCCCACCAGCAGCTGGAAGAGCTGATCCTGGACCGCGACACCTACGAAGTCAAGGACGAGATCGGCCACAAGTTCGCTTCCCTGGTCTACGAAGGCAAGTGGTTCACCCCTCTTCGCGAAGCGGAGCAGGCCTTTATCGAGACCACCCAGAAGTATGTGACCGGCGAAGTCAAATTCGGTCTCTACAAGGGCAACATCATCAAGGAAGGCACCACCTCCCCCTACTCCCTCTACAACGAAGTCCTCTCCTCCTTCAAGACCGGCGATATGTACGATCACCACGACGCGGAAGGCTTCATCAACCTCTTCGGCCTCTCCCTCAAGGTCAGGGCCCTGAAGAAGCTGGAAGTAGAATCAAAGTCCAACGTAAACTGATCACAGACCTTATACCTTTCAGGGCGGATCTCCCGGGCCGGGAGATCCGCCCTTTTTTCTCTCCTTTTCCCCTCTTCCTTTCTCTCCTTTTCCCCTCTTCCTTTCTCTCCTTTTCCCCTCTTCCTTCCCCTCTTTTCTCCCCCTCCCTGCTTTTCCTTACGTTCCTTCCGCTCCTGTAAATTGACACAGCAGGATCCTTATGGTACAAATTTAGTAATTTAATATGCTAAACCGTTGAAGCGGAGATAAAGGCAGTGATGCCCCTACAGAGAGCCTGCGATGCTGAGAATCAGGCAGGAAACACACTGTCAAATGGACCGCCGAGGGCACAGTCAAAAGAAAAAAGGAAGTCTCCCTTCGGGTTTCTTCCTTCATTCCCAGTATTCTGTGACGTCCGGGCAGACGTAAAAAGCCGGGGATATGCAGGTATCCCGCTAAGGAGCATGGGTCAGACCATGAAGAAGGGTGGCACCGCGGATTTTTGTATATTTCCGTCCCTGACAGAAGCAGCAAGGCTTTCTGTCGGGGACGTTTTTTATTTCCATTTGTCATTCAGGTCAAGGAGGTCATTATGAAAGTTTATCCGGCTCTTTCCCAGATCCTGGAAATCGCGGCGGGGGGAGAATACAGAAGTCTTCCCCTCAGCTGCGAGATCCTCTCCGATTTCACGACGCCCATAGAGACCCTGCGGATCTTAAAGCATGTGTCTTCCCACTGCTTTCTCCTGGAGTCGGCCTCCCAGGACCAGGTCTGGGGCCGCTACACCTTTCTGGGCTTCGACCCCAAGATGGCCATCAGCTGCAAAGACGGAGTCATGAAGGCGGGGGATCTCCGGCTTGAGACTTCCGATCCCTCCTCCCGCCTGCGGCAGATCCTTTCTGAGTACAAAAGCCCCCGCCTTCCGGGCCTTCCCCCCTTTACGGGAGGCCTGGCAGGCTGCTTTTCCTTTGAATACCTGGGCTATTCAGAGCCTGCCGCCATCCGCTCCGGAGAGGGGGGCGAGGACTTTCAGGATATGGACCTGATGCTCTTTGACAGGATCATCGCCTTCGACCATATGCGGCAGAAGATCATCCTTATGGTCCATATGTCCCTTTTGGAGCCGGAGACCTCTTACAACAGGGCCCTTCTGGAGCTGGAACGCCTGAAGGACCTGCTGAAAAAGGGAACAAAGGAAAAGGACAGGGCGGGACGGCTCCTTGGGCCCGTGCAGCCTCTCTTTGAAAAGGAAAGGTTCTGCGCCATGGTGGAAAAGGCAAAGCGCCATATCTATGAGGGAGATATCTTCCAGGCGGTGCTCTCCAACTGCCTGAGCGCCCCCTTTGAAGGGAGCCTTCTGGGCACCTACCGCCAGCTCCGTACGGTCAATCCCTCCCCATACATGTTCTATTTTTCCGGCACGGACCTGGAGGCGGCCGGGGCTTCCCCCGAGACCCTGGTCCGGCTGGAGGACGGGGTCCTTCATACCTTCCCCCTGGCAGGCACCAGGCCCAGAGGAAAAACCCCGGAGGAGGACGCCGCCCTGGAGAAGGACCTGCTGGCGGACGAAAAGGAACTGGCCGAGCACAACATGCTGGTGGACCTGGGCCGCAACGACCTGGGCAGGATCTGCCGCTTCGGGTCGGTCCGGGTGGAAAAGCTGCGCAGCATAGAGCGCTTCTCCCATGTCATGCATATCGGCTCCACGGTACGGGGAGAGATCCGTGAGGATAAGGACGCACTGGATGCCATAGAGGCGGTCATGCCGGCCGGCACCCTTTCCGGGGCGCCCAAGATCCGGGCCTGCCAGCTGATCGGAGAGCTGGAAGGATACAGGCGGGGCATCTACGGCGGGGCCATCGGCTACATAGATTTTTCCGGAAACATGGACACCTGCATCGCCATCCGCCTTCTTTATAAGAAGAAGGGCCGGGTCTATGTCAGAAGCGGGGCCGGCATCGTGGCGGATTCGGTGCCGGAAAAGGAATTCCAGGAATGCCTGCACAAGGCGGGGGCATCCCTCAGAGCTCTGGAGCTTGCACAGGAGGAAGAAGATGATCCTTTTAATTGATAATTACGACAGCTTTTCCTATAACCTCTACCAGATGATGGGGGAGATCGATCCGGATATCACGGTCATACGGAACGACCAGATGACCGTTCAGGAGATCAGCGACCTTTCTCCCGAAAAGATCGTTCTCTCCCCAGGCCCCGGAAGGCCCGAGGACGCGGGCGTCCTGATCGAAGCCGTCAGGGTCCTGGGAGGCCGCATTCCCATCCTGGGGGTCTGTCTGGGCCACCAGGCCATCTGCGCGGCCTACGGGGCCAGGGTCACCTATGCGGGCCGCCTCATGCACGGCAAGGCCTCGGAGACCGTTTTTGACAGGGACTGTCCCCTCTTCAGAGGCTGCCCGGAAA
>DETN01000134.1:0-1119 GCA_002362155.1 Lachnospiraceae bacterium UBA3287
TTTTTCTTCTTCTGCCTTTTCCGCTTCTGCCTTTTCCTGGGCAGGCTCTTTTTCCTTTTGGGATTCTGCCTGGGGGGCCTCCTGCTGACTGGCGTAGGCAGGCTTATCTGTCTTTGAGATGATCTGGACCTGGTCTTCTCTGGAAGCGTCTCCCCTGCGGCTGCCGGCCAGGCTGACAAGACCGAAGAGGGCGGCGGTGACCAGGACGATCAGAAGAAGGGTCCTGCGGAAGATCTGCTGCTGGCGGCGGCGCTTGAGCCTCTGCCGCCGTTTTCTTCGCAGCTCGGCATTATCCAGTCCGTTGCGAGATTCCATAAAGCCTCTTTCCGGAGCGCGGATCTGCGGCGGGAGAGGAAGCGCTCCTTTCCGGTATCCCGCCTGAAAAGACCTTTCTTAAAAGGCCTTAATAAGTTGTCCTTCCGGGGAAAGTATCAGTTTACATTTTATCTGCCAAAGGGGCGCTTTGCAACCGGGATTCACAGGCCCCTTTCAACTTTAACGGTCTCTGCCCTCGACAAGAGGCACCGTGTCGGATATATTAATATTCTGAAACAGTCAGACAAACGAAAATAAACCGGATTTTGATCAGGAGGCAGGCAGAAGTTTGGCAGCCAGGACAGGGAGAAGCACCAGGTCCTCTGGAAGCAGAGGATCTGCAGGAAGAACAGGAAGTTCATACAGCAGAACAGGCAGCAGAAGGCGGAGGAGAAACCGCCGCCGCAGGAGCTGGTGGACGGAAGGAGGGACCATCAAGGTCCTTCTGGCCGTTATTGCCGCCTTCTGTCTTCTGGGCTTTATCCATTTCCGCAACCTGGCGGATACGGCCAGGACCAGAGATCTGAGCGACGAGGTCCTTGCCTACCAGGGGACCGTGGAAAGGATCGCCGCGGAGGAAGGCGTGGAAGATTATACGCCTTATCTTCTGGCCATCATGCAGGTGGAATCCAAGGGACAGGGGAACGACGTCATGCAGTCCTCGGAGTCCCTGGGCCTTTCGCCCAATTCCCTGGGACCGGAGGAGTCCATCCGTCAGGCCTGCGTTTATTTTGCTGCTCTTTTAAAGATCGCCGGGAACAAAGAATGCGATATCCTGAGCGTGATCCAGGCCTATAACTTCGG
>DETN01000134.1:1195-7147 GCA_002362155.1 Lachnospiraceae bacterium UBA3287
CTGGCGGAGGAATTCTCCGGAGAGAAAGCCTCCTGGAACAAGACCAAGTACATGAATCCCGTCGCCATTGCCAGGAACGGGGGCTGGCGCTATACCTTCGGAAACATGTTTTACGCAGATCTGGTGACCCAGTATCTGATCCTGTAGGAGACTTAAAAATACAGGGACCGGAAGAACAGAAAGAAATAAAGAGAAGATAAAAAACCTTCCGGCAGCGCCGGAAGGTTTTTTCATGGAATTGTTTTATACGGTCAGGCCCCGGTCTCCGCTTCAGGCGCCCGGGCCTGCTTTTTCTCCCCTGCGGGAAGCTGGGAGAGCAGGATGGAGACAAACATGAGGGCGCAGCCGGAAAGCTCTCTGACGGACAGGGTCTGATGGAGGATCAGCCAGCCGGTCAGGGCCGCGAAAACGCTCTCCAGGCTCATGACCAGGGAGGCGATGGTGGGATCCAGGTGCTTCTGGGTGATGACCTGGAGGGTATAGGCGATGCCGCTGGACATGACGCCCGCATACAGGATGGACCAGAAGGCCAGCTGCAGGGAGGGCAGGGTGGGGGTCTCAAAGATAAACATGAAGACAGTGGACAGGAGGGCCTCCGCAAAAAACTCCAGGCAGGTCAGAAGGATCCCGTTCATCAGGGGGGCGTACCGGTTGATCGAAAGGATCTGGAAGGCAAAAAGGAAGGCGGAGAGAAGGACCAGGGAATCTCCCTTTTCCAGGTAAAAGCCGCCCTGCATGCTCAGGAGATAGAGGCCTGCCACCGACAGAAGGACGCAGAGCCAGACCCTGGCCGGGACCTTTTTCTTAAGAAAGATGGACAGGATGGGGACGATGACCACGTACATGGTGGTGATAAAGCCCGCCTTGGCGGTGGTGGTATAGGCTATGCCGGCCTGCTGGGCCCAGGAAGCGGCAAAGAGAAAGAAGCCGCAGATCATGCCGCCTTTCAGCTTTGCCCCCCGGGGCAGGGCGTCCCTGCCAGAGGGGACGTCTGTGTCCTGAAGCGCCGGAAAGATCCTTTGCAGGCGCAGGAGAAGGACCATGAGGAGCCAGCCGATCCAGGAGCGGGCCGCCAGAAAGGTAAAGGGACCCACGTAGGAAGCGCCTACGGACTGGGCCACAAAGGCAGAGCCCCAGATCAGGGCTGCGAGTGTCAGCAGAAGGGTATAAAAAAGTTCGTTTTTCTGTTTCAAGGAAAGCCTCCGTATACGGCTGGAGCCAGATAGTGTCACAGTGAGTTACTCTATCACAAAGAGAAGAGGCTTTCCAGTATATTTAAGGCGGGGATGGAGAAAGCGGTGCCTGAAGAGAGGTGATCCGGCAGGTTCACAGACGGGTTTTTGTGTAGTAGAATCAGTTCAGAAAAGAAAAGGCCGCAGGGCCTGCGGCGGAAAGGAATACCTATGGTCAAGGATCTGATCATTAAAAACAGGAGCTGTCGCGGCTATGACGAGTCCTATACATTTACTGAGGAGCAGCTGAAAAACTACGTGGACGGAGCGAGGCTTGTCGCTTCTACCGTCAATCTCCAGCCTCTTAAATATTTCATCGCCTGGAAGAAGGAGGACGTGGACAAAGTCCAGTGCAGGATCAGATGGGCCAGGCAGCTTCCCCAGATGACCCTTCCCCACCCCGGCATGTGCCCCACCGGTTTTGTGGTCATCTGCCAGGATACGAACATTTCTGACAACCTGGCCCGTTTCATGAAGGACGTGGGCATCGCAGCCCAGTCCATCCTGCTGATGGCTGTGGAAGAGGGCCTGGGCGGCTGCATGATCGGCAGCTTCAGGCCCGACGAGATAGCGGAAGGCCTTGGCCTTGCCGACAATCTCCATCCCCTTCTGGTGGTGGCCCTGGGAAAGCCTGCCGAGACCATTGTCCTGACGGATGTGGGAGAAGACGGAAATACGGCTTACTACCGGGATGAGAACGACGTCCACTACGTTCCCAAGCGAAGCCTTGAGGAACTTGTTATTAACGGCTGAAGGAAAGGATAAAAATGGAACAGAGAGTACCGAAAAGAAATGAGGTTCCCGCTGAGCTGACATGGGACCTCTCGGATATCTATAAGGATACGGCGGCCTGGGAGGCCGACGGTAAAAAAGCCATGGACCTGGCGGACCAGCTGGCTGCCATGGAAGGCAGGGCCGCGGAAAGCGCATCCTCCCTGCTTCGAGCCATGGACCTTTATGCGGAGTGCATGGAGAGGACCTATTCCGTATACTCCTACGCCATGATGAAAAACGACGAGGATACCAGGGAAAGCGCGGGCCAGGAGCTGGTCTTCAGGGCCCAGAGCCTGAACACAAAGGTCTCTGAGAAGATCTCTTTCCTGGAGCCGGAGATCCTCTCCCTGCCCTCCAAGACCCTTGCCTCTTACTTTGAAAAAGAGCCAGGCCTATCCGCCTACAGGGTGGCCATCCGGGACATGGTCCGTTTAAAGGACCACTCCTTAAGCAAGGAGGCGGAGCGCCTTCTGGCCTCTGCCGGGGAAATGGCCCAGGTCAGCGTCAACACCTTCGGCATGCTGACGGACGCGGACATGAAATTCCCTTCCGTCATGAGAGAGGGCGGGGAGATCCAGATCACGGGCGGCCGCTTTGTCCCCCTACAGATGTCCCCCGACAGGGACCTGCGCCGGGAAGTCTTTGAGAAGTTCTACGGGACCTATAAGCAGTTCGGCAATACCCTGGCTTCTCTCTACGACGGACAGATCCGCCAGCAGATCTTCTTTGCCAGGGCCAGGAAGTATCCTTCCACCTTCGAAGCCGCCGTGGCCGGGGTGGACGTATCCTCCGCTGTCTGCGACAACCTGATCGAGTCGGTCCACAGGGGCCTTGACAAGATGTACCGCTATGTCCGCCTGCGCAAAAAGATGCTGGGGGTGGAAGAGCTCCACATGTACGACGTCTATACCCCCATCGTAAAGGACTTCGAAATGAAGGTCTCCTACGAAGAGGCAAAGGAGATCTCTCTGAAGGCCCTGGCCCCTCTGGGAGAGGACTACCTGGCCGTGGTCCGAAAGGCCTATGAGGACAGGTGGATCGATGTAATGGAGAACGAGGGCAAGAGGAGCGGCGCCTATTCCGGCGGCGTCTACAGAGTCCATCCCTACATGCTGCTCAACTACAACGGGACCCTGGACGATGTCTTTATCCTGGTCCACGAGATGGGACACTCCCTCCACACCTGGCTCTCCGCGAGGAACCAGAGCTTTCTGAATGCGGATTACAAGATCTTTGTGGCCGAGGTGGCTTCCACCACCAACGAGCTGCTCCTTATCCACTACCTGCTGGACAGGGCTTCCTCCAGGGAAGAGAAGGCCTATCTGATCAACCATCTGCTGGATTCCTTCAAGGGGACCCTCTACCGCCAGACCATGTTTGAGGAATTCGAGAGAAAGACCAACCTTATGGCGGAAGCGGGACAGCCTCTGACGGCATCTGTTCTTTCCGATACCTACATGGAACTGAACAGGCTCTACTTCGGCCCCGACATGGTCTCCGACGACCTGATCGCCTGGGAATGGAGCCGGATCCCCCACTTCTACTACAACTTCTATGTCTATCAGTATGCCACCAGCTTTGCGGCGGCAGCGGCTATATCCAGAAAGATCCTGGAAGGGGAAGAAGGAGCGGTGGAGAACTATCTGAAGTTCCTCTCCAGCGGCTGCACCAAAGATCCCATCAGCCTTCTGAAGACGGCAGGGGTGGATCTGTCCACAGGAAAGGTAGTGGACGAAGCCCTGGAGGTCTTTGAGGACGCCATCCGTCAGATGGAAGAGCTGTTTGCAGAAGAATAAAGATAAGAGAACGGCACAGCCCATAAAGCGGCTGTGCCGTTTTGCCTGCTTTCGGGGCAAAAAAGAGAGTCCGACACATTCCATATCAGAGGGGGAAAGAAGAGTTGTATTGACATTGTGCGCACACTATGATAATGTAGCCTTTGTAAGGAGGAATAGTCCCCTATGGCATCAACAAATATTAATATCAGGATCGATTCGGAATTAAAAGAAAATGCAGAAGCGCTGTTTTCTGATCTCGGACTGAGTATGACAGCAGCCATCACTATTTTTTTAAAAAGCTGTGTAAACAGCAACGGCATACCGTTTGAGCTTCGACGAAATCACCCGGCCAAAGAAACTGCGCCTTCAACGGAAATCTGTGAAGAACAGACGCAGTGAGGATCCGAATTTGCGGGGAGTTTCGAACAGGAGGAATCGAATGAAGAAATTTAATACTACTGCGGTATGTATACCGTCAAAGCATTACATGGTCGATCTTACCGACCGTATCAGAGAGATTGGGAAGATGGTAGACGCTGGGGAATACTTTGCCATAAATCGTGCACGGCAGTACGGTAAGACTACGACACTTAACCTTCTGAGGAAATACCTGTCAGATGAATATGATGTGATCAGTCTGACTTTTCAGGCTATTGGAGAAGCCGGATTTGAATCGGAGCAGTTGTTTGTCAAAGCATTCTGCAGACTGCTCATGAAGAAACCTGGCAATTACAGACTGATTCCAAATGAAATAAAAAAACATTTCGAGGACTTCCTTGGAAGAACAGAGAGGGAAGCGGCTCTGGACGAATTGTTTATTGCGTTTTCAGAGTGGTGTACCATATCGGAAAAACCCCTTGTCCTGATTGTCGATGAAGTGGACAGTGCGACAAATAATCAGGTTTTTCTTGATTTTCTTGCGCAGCTAAGGGATGGCTATATTAGCAGGGAAACAGATGATGATGCTGCTTTTCAGTCGGTTATCCTTGCCGGAATAACAGATGTCCGGCATTTGAAGACCAGAATATGGCCGGAAGATCAGCATAAGATGAACAGTCCCTGGAACATTGCCTCAGACTTTGACATTGATATGAGCCTTTCCGAATCCGGAATAAAGGGAATGCTGGATGAATATGAAGCGGACCATAAAACCGGTATGGACACATCGGCTATAGCAAAACTTTTGCGGGATTATACAAACGGTTATCCTTTCCTGGTAAGCAGGATCTGTCAGCTGATTGATGAAGAAGTCGGAAGGCGCACAGGTCTGAAAGATGCATGGACTTCGGCTGGATTTGACGAAGCCGTTAAACTGCTGCTTGCTGAAAATAATACGTTGTTTCAGTCGCTTACTAAAAATCTGAATAATCTGCCGGAACTGAAAGCATCGATCCGGAGTATTCTTATGGAAGGAACGAGACTGACCTGGAACGGACAGCAGGACGCCATCTCTATAATGCAGATGTACGGACTGATCCGGAACGAGCACAATACAGTAAAGATCGCCAATAGAATTTTTGAAACTTTGCTTTACAACCTTTTTCTCTCGGATGAAGAATTCAAAAACAATGCTTTTTCCAGAGAAGGGGATCTGGCGAAAAATATATTTGTGAAGGATGGCTGTCTGGATGTGAGAATGATTCTCGAAGGCTTCATCAGGACATATCATCAGATTTTCGGACCACTGGAAGACAGGTTTCCCGAAAAAGACGGCAGAGAACTGTTTCTGCTTTATCTGAAACCGATCATCAACGAGACAGGCAATTACTATATTGAAGCACAGACGAGGGATCAGAAAAGAACAGACGTGATTATAGACTATCTGGGTCAGCAGTATATTATCGAAATGAAACTGTGGAGAGGGGAACGATACAATGCCGAAGGTGAAAAACAGATCAGTGAATATCTGGACTACTTTGGCCTTTCAGTAGGATATATGCTGAGTTTCAATTTCAACAGGAATAAGGAGACAGGTGTCAGGCGGGTAGTAATCGGAGACAAAGTCATATATGAAGGGACCGTTTAAACAGGCATACGTAATTGAGAAAACCGAGCCGGCGTACTTCTGAAAATACTCATAAGGTGAACACAGAAAAACAGTGAATGCATTAAGCCACAGCTTCTTTTGGGAACTGTGGCTTTTCTATTTTGCGAATGGGGAATCACAG
>DETN01000118.1 GCA_002362155.1 Lachnospiraceae bacterium UBA3287
GCCTGCGCCAGAAGAAGATGAAGGAGGAGGAGATCGCCCGCAAGGTCAAGAAGGTCCTGGACCTGGTAGACCTGGAGGGCTTCGAGAACCGGTCCGTCTCCACTCTGTCCGGCGGCCAGCAGCAGAGGATCGCCATCGCCAGGGCCCTGGTCAACGAGCCCCAGATCCTGCTCCTGGACGAGCCCCTGGGCGCCCTGGACCTGAAGATGCGCAAGGAAATGCAGCTGGAACTCAAGCAGATGCACGACGACCTGGGCATCACCTTCATCTATGTCACCCATGACCAGGAGGAAGCCCTGACCATGTCCGACCGCATCGTGGTCATGTCCGAAGGAAAGATGCAGCAGCTGGGCACCCCCGAGGATATCTACAACGAGCCCAGGAACGCCTTCGTGGCCGACTTCATCGGCGAGTCCAACATCTTCAACGGCATTATGACCGGCCATCTGAAGACCCGTTTCTGCGGCGGCGAGTTCACTTGCGTGGACGACGTGGAGGAAGGCACCCATATCACGGCGGTGGTCCGTCCCGAGGACGTGGAGCTGACCACTCCCGAAAAGGGAACCATCCGGGGCGTTGTCACCTCTGTCATCTTCAAGGGCATGCACTATGAGATCGTCATCGAGTCCGGAAAGAACGAGATGGTGGCCAGGAGCGTCCATGCCGCCAGGCCCGGCGACCAGGTGGGCATCTGCCTGGAGCCCGACTCCATCCACGTCATGATCGCAGAGGACCATACCAACTACTTTACCGCCGATATCAACGAAAGCCACCGTCTGGAGTACAACGGCCACACCCTGGACACCTCCGTTACCAGGATCATCCCCGGCTCCAAGCGCCGGGACGACGGCACCATCATCGACGCCAACGGCGAAGTCATCGATCCCAGAAGGACCAGGATCGTCATTTCCATCCAGCCCCAGGACATCCGCATGACCGACCAAGTGGACGAAGGCCTGGTGGAGGGCTATATCAGCAACCTGATCTACAAGGGCGACCACTACTCCTACGTCATCCATACCGACCTGGAGCAGGATTTCATCGTGGACGACGAATACCTCTGGAACATGGACGACCATGTCGGCCTGATCATGCCCATCGAAAAGATGAGCTTTGCTCTGAAGAAGTAAGGAGGAATGCCTGTGACTGCTCTGAGATTTTCCAGAAAAAATCTGGCTCTGCCATACGCCCTCTTTCTTCTGGTCTTCGTGGCGGCGCCTCTGCTGGTCCTGTTCTACTATGCCTTTACCAACGGGCAGGGACACTTTACCCTGGGCAACCTGACCGGATTCTTTACGGATCCCAATACCCTGGGCACCCTCTGCTACAGCTTCGCCATCGCGGCGGTGACCACCCTGGTATGTCTGCTCATCGCCTATCCCACGGCCTATATCCTGGCAAACAGCCGCTTTAAGCAGAAGTCGGTCCTGGTCATGCTCTTTATCATGCCCATGTGGATCAACTTCTCCCTGCGCATCACGGCCCTCAAGGAGATCCTGACCCTGATCGAGGGGAACCTTGCCATGTTTCCCTTCTTCAACGCGGTCATCGGCATGACCTACGATTTCCTGCCCTTTATGATCCTGCCCATCTACACCACCCTGTCCAAGATGGACCGGTCCCTGATCGAGGCGGCCAAGGATCTGGGGGCGGACGAAAAGGCGGCTTTTCTGAAGATCACCCTGCCCCTGTCGGTGCCCGGCATCGTCAGCGGCGTGTCCATGGTCTTCCTGCCGGCCATGACCAACTACGTGGTCCTGGATATGCTCTATAACTCCACTTACATCATGGGCTCTCTGATCGGCAGCTACTTCTCGGCCTACAACTGGCACGGCGGCTCCATGATCGCCCTGATCCTGCTGGCCATCATCTGCATCTTCACCCTGCTGACCAGCGGCATGGAAGAAGAGGATTCCCGAGCGATGGGAGGTGCAAGACTATGAAAAAGACATCTGCGGCAAGCGGCATTTTTATCGGTCTGGTCCTTGTTTTTCTCTATGCGCCCATACTGATCCTGGCCGTATACAGCTTTACCGGGGCTGCCAATATCGGCGCCATCCGGAGCTTTTCCCTGCATAACTATGTAACGCTGTTCACTACCCCCGAACTGAGGGACATGATCCTGGGGACCCTGGCCCTGGCCTTTGGCTCCGCAGCCCTGGCCACCATCCTGGGGACCGTGGGCGCCATCGGCGCCTTCTATTCCTCCAGGAAGGTAAATTCCGGCATTTCCACCATCAACCAGATCCCGGTCATCAACGCGGACGTAGTGACGGGCTTTTCCATCTGCATCCTCCTGGTGGTGGTGCTGGGCATCAGCAAGGATACCTACATTCCCCTGGTGGCCGGCCATGTGACACTGTGCGCCCCCTTTGTGTTCCTGTCCGTCACCCCCAAGCTCAAGCAGATGGATTCCTCCATCTATGAGGCGGCCCTGGACCTGGGAGCCACTCCCTTCACGGCTTTAAAGAGCGTTGTCCTGCCCCAGATCATCTCCGGCGTCATCTCCGGTTTCTCTCTGGCCATCACGCTCTCCCTGGACGATTACTTTATCGCCACCTATACCAAGCCCGCCACCTTCGATACCATTTCCACCTACGTGGTCAACGCCACCAAGGGTTCCCAGACCACCATCAAGACAGCCCTCTGGGCCCTGTCCACGGTGATCTTCCTGGTGGTCATCCTGATCGTGGCCGGATCCAACATCCGTGCATTGAGAGCAGAAGGGAGGGAAGCATGATGAAAAAAAGGACCCTTCCCGTATTTCTTCTGACGGCCGCCCTGGCGGCAGGCGCCCTGTGGTGCCCTTCCATGCATCTTGAAGCCGCCTCCCATCCCGACGCCGACGTGGTGCTCCGGGTCTGCAACTGGGAGGAATATATCGACCTGGGGGACTGGGACGAGGAAGAGACCATCGACCTTGAGAGCGGAGACATCATCGGAGAGAACTCCATGGTGGAGGACTTCGAGGAATGGTACTACGAGACCTACGGCAAAAAGGTGGCCGTGGAGTATTCCACCTTCGGCACCAACGAGGACCTCTACAACATGCTGACCCTGGGGGATGTGTATGACCTGGTCTGCCCCTCCGAGTACATGTTCATGAAACTCATGGCCGAAAAGATGGTGGTGCCCCTCTCCGACGGATTCTTCGACGAAGAGGATGAAAACAACTATTATACCAGGGGACTGTCCCCCTACATCCGCAGGGTCTTCGACGAATCCGAGATCGGCGGAGAGCCCTGGAGCCGCTACGCGGCGGGCTACATGTGGGGCGTGACCGGCATCGTCTACAATCCCGAAGTGGTCTCCAGAGAGGACGCTTCCTCCTGGGGCGTACTGAATAACCCCGCCTACAGAAGACAGGTCACCATTAAGGACAACGTGCGCGACTCCTATTTCGCGGCCGTGGGCGCCATCAAGAAGGACCTGCTGACCAGCGAAGCCTTCAGAGAGGATCCGGACTATCACTTAAAGCTGCAGGATGAGATGAACGACGTCTCCCCCCGGACCATCGCCGCCGTTCAGGACTGGCTGCAGTCCGTCAAGGACAACGCCTATTCCTTCGAGACCGACTCCGGCAAGGCGGACATGATCACCGGCAAGGTGGTGGCCAACTACCAGTGGTCGGGCGATGCGGTCTATACCATGGACCAGGCCGACGAAGACGACTATACCCTTAACTTCGCCGTGCCCATGGAGTCCACCAACATCTATTTCGACGGCTGGGTCATGCTGAAAGCCGGCATCGAACAGGATCCGGCCAAGCAGCAGGCGGCGGAAGCCTTCATCAACTTCTGCTCCAGGCCCGACAACGTGATCCGGAACATGTATTACATCGGCTATACCTCCGTCATCACCGGCGGCGAAGACGACACCAGAGTCTTCGAATACGCGGACTGGTGCTACGGAGCCGAAGAGGACGAGGAAGAGACCCTGGACTATCCCCTGGGCTACTTCTTCGTGGACGACAATGAGAATGAAGACTATATCCTGACCGTTCCCGCGGAGCAGGCGGACCGTCAGCTGGCGGCCCAGTATCCTGCGGAGGACGTGCTGGAGAGATCCTCCATCATGGTCTATTTCGACGCCTCCGTTTCCGAATCCATCAACCAGATGTGGATCAACGTCCGCTGCTTCAACATTAAAAAGGTCCCGGTCTGGGCCTGGATCCTGGCGGCGGCAGCTCTTTCGGGCATCGCGGCCTTCCTCTACAAGAACCGGAAAAGGACCTACAAGCTGTAAAAATCTGTAAGACGTAAAAAAATGCCGTCCGGGCAGATCCCGGGCGGCATTTTTGTCTGCTGTGGAATTGTCTGCTGTGCAGACGGGGAATCAGATCACGAAGTCTTCCTTTACGGCTCTCTCCAGCTTCCAGATCCGCATGGAGGCGTTGGGGGAAAGCACGAAGCTGTTCTCCTCCGCCGTGGGGAAGATCCTGGAGGAGAAAACGGCGTCCCCGTTGTTGACGAAGATCTCCACCGAGCTGCGGTCGATGTAGATCCGCAGGTGGGAGAGGCGGTTCTCCAGGGCGTGTTCCCTGATTTCTCCCATCTGGGTGTTGAAGCGCTTTTCCACCCCGGACCGGTCCACGGTAACGAACTTGTCCTCGTCGTCGTAGTGGATGGAAAGGCCTCCCGATCCGTCCTGACGGGCAAAGAGCTTCAGATCCAGGTCTCCGCCCCTGGAGAGGATCTCCACTTCGCAGGCCCTGGGCAGGACCTTCATGGAAGGATCGATCTCCTCGCCCCGCAGGGCCACCAGGTCGGCCAGAGGTTTCTGGACCAGGCGCCGTCCACGGACGGTCAGTTCCCTGGGCATGGTCAGACATCCCTGCCACTCCTCCTCATCGGTGGGATAGGCGGAATCCGGCAGGCCCATCCAGGCCACCACCACCGCGTAGTCCCTGTCCTCGATGTTGGCGGCGCATTCGGCTGCATAGGAATCGAAGCCGAAGTCCAGGACATGGAAGTTGCCGGAAGGGGTGAAGGTCAGATGGTCCCAGTCCATGGTGCCCAGGATATAACCGCTGTGATTGGTATTCTCCCCCCGGCCTGCCAGGTGCAGGTGCTGGGGACAGAAGATGAGTACGTCCCTGCCGCTGATGCGTTCGATGGAGGGGCACTCCCACATGTCGCCGAAGTTCTCGAAGCCGGGGACTTTGAGTTCGCCCGCGAATTCCCAGCCGTCCAGGAGGTTCCTGGACTTATAGAGGATCACGCAGCCCCTTTTGTCCTTTGTCTGGGCGCCGATGATGATGTAGTAGGTATCCTGGGCTTCGTTGTAGATGATCTTGGGATCTCTCTGATGCTCCGTATAGTCGGGATGGGGCCCGAAGAGGGGCCAGGGGAGCTTGGCCTTCCTGCCGTCGTCATAGAGTTTGACGATGCAGGTATAGGACTTCCTGGTCCAGTCGGGATCCCTGTGGTTGCCGGTATAGAAAAGGCAGATCGCGTCCTTCCCCAAAAGGGCGGAGCCGGAATAGGCCCCCTTGTTGTCATACTCCGTGTCAGGCTTTATGCAGACGCCCGCATTCTCCCAGTGGATCAGGTCCGTGGATACGGTATGGTACCAGTATTTGAGACCGTGGACCGCACCCCAGGGACACCACTGATAGAAGAGGTGCCACTTGCCGTTGTGGTGCACGAAGCCGTTGGGATCGTTCAGAAGCCCCGTAACGGGCTGGATATGATAGGTCTGACGGTAATCGGTCCCTGTGATCCTTTCATACAGATCCCGGATCTCTTCCGGGTCCTTCAGAACGCGGTAGCGTTCTTCTTTTGTCCATTCCTTTTTTGCCATCCGCATACCCTCCGTGTGCAGTGAAAAAACAAAATGCGGGAGACGTTCCGGGACAGGCCGGAAGCGTGCCGGGAAAGCCGGGAACGAGGCTCCCCATTTCGAAAGATGAATGTCCTGTCTGTCTGATATTTTACCATAGACGGAGACAAAATTCATGGAAAGAGGCGGAGGATCAGGAGAAAGGGGGAATTAACATAAAAGGAAGAGCAGGAAGAGCCCCCGGGAGTACAATGTATAAGAGCGGAACGGGAGCAGCCCCTCCGCGGACAGGAACGAAAAGAAAGATTATCGTATATCTTAATTCCGAAACAATAAAAAGAACGAAAAGGAGAATACATCCTATGCATATGAAAAAGAATCTGATTTCCATGGCAGCGGCCGTCATGATCGCAGCATCCGCCCTTTCCATGCCGGTCCTGGCAGACCAGGAGAAGTACCTGGTCCTGGGCCAGGATCTGAACGATTCGGAAAAGGCCGAGGTCCTTTCCCTTCTGGGCATAAAGGACATGGACTCCGTCAACGTATCCTACGTGACCAACCAGATGGAATATGAAGCCCTGGGAGATTACCTCTCCTCCGATATCATCGGAACCAGGGCCCTTTCCTCCGCCCTGGTGACATCGAAAGGAAAGGGAGACGGCATCAGCGTCACCACAGAGAACATCACCTACTGCACGCCCGAAATGTATCAGAACGCCCTGATCACCGCCGGCGTGGAGGACGTGGACGTAAAGGTGGCCGGCCCCTTCCGCATCTCCGGTACCGCGGCCCTGGTGGGCATCGCCTCCATCTATGAGGACATGGCCCACGTGGACCTGGACGAGGAGCGGGTGGATGCCGCCAACGAAGAGCTGACCGCCACCCAGAGCCTGGGCCAGGAGATCGGCGCCAAGGAAGCCTCCGAGCTGCTTTCCACCCTCAAGGAGCAGGCGGCCAGACTGGGAAAGAACTATTCCAGGGAAGACATTCAGAAGATGATGGAGGAGTACTGCAGGGAGCATACCCTGACTCTGACCGATGACCAGAAGGAAATGATCCTGGATCTGATCGACAGGCTCTCCTCCCTGGACATCGACGTGGACTCCCTTCTGGAGCAGGCCGGCAACATCTATCAGGACCTTAAGGACAACGTGAGCATTACCGACAAGGAGATCACCGTGGACCGGGGCTTCTTTGCGGGCATCCTGGAAAAGATCTCCGACTTCTTCGACTGGCTCTCCGGCCTTCTGAGGAAGTAAGGAAGGGCTCCGGCCGTAAAAGGCAGTATTCGGACAGAAACAGGTAAAAAACTGAAATAAGAGTAAAAACATAAAAGAGCTTCGGCCGTTTACATGGCCGAAGCTCTTTCTCTGTAACGGGCGGGGGTGCAGCCGTATTCCTCCCGGAAGATCCGGTAGAAGAAGCCCCGGTTCTGGTAGCCCACGGCGTCCGCGATCTCCTCCACGCTCATCTCTGATTTCTTTAAGAGGCGCTCCGCCCGGGAGAGCCGTATCTTTCTGAGGCAGGCGGTATAGGTCCTGCCGGTCTTTTTCTTCAGCAGGCGGTTGAAATAGTCCTCCTGGAAATGGAAGGTCTCACAAAGGTCCTTTATGGTGACGTCCGCGCAGTGGTCCTCCATATACTGAAGGATCTCGTCCAGCATCAGATTCTGCATGGTCTGCTTCTGCTCCCTGGACAGGGCGAATTCATAGCGGGTGCTGAGGAGGCGGAAGACCCGGAGCAGGAGGCCCTTTCTCAGATAGATGGTGCCGGCTCCTCCTTCACAGAGCTCCTCCAGAAGAAGAGACAGGAAGCGGCGGAGCCCTTCCGCACCATCGGGACCCGGCCGGAAATGGATATACTGCTGCACGTCCTTCTGCTTTAAAAGGGCGGCCTGCAGAAAGGCAGTGATTTTTTCCTCGTCCCGGTTCTCGGCGATGATCTCCTCGAACATGGAGCCGGAAATGCCCAGAAAGAGGACCACGGCGTCCTCTCCGGTCAGCCGGTCCTGGTGGAGGCAGTTCTGGTCGATCAGGCAAAGGTCTCCCTCGTGGAAGACGATCTCTTTTCCCAGGATGATCTGGCGGAACTGCCCCCGTACCACGAAGCCCAGCTCGATATAGTCGTGGGTATGGAGCTGGGTCAGGGACAGGGAGGAGATGTCCATGTGGAAGGCGAAGGGGCGGGGAGAGGGGACCATGGTGGAGTGGAGAAAGCGGCCTTCTTTCTGTGAGGAGATGTTCCAGATGAGGGCGAAGACTCTTTCCTCGTCCAGGAGGGGATAGGTCTTGACCTCTCCGGCGGTCCTGGAATATTCGGGGCTGACCAGCCTCTCTCCCAGGGGATGGCCGGGGGGAAGAGCCGGTACTTTTTCTCCTGTCAGATCAAGACACATCTGCAATAGTTCCATGGGGAGCCTCCTTTCGGATCCATCATAACACAGGAGGAGGCTCTGTGAAAAGAGAAGTCGGAATCGGTCACATTTTTGCGCGGCTTGGCGGCTTTGGAAACTGGATTTGGAAGGGGCCGGATGCTATGATATATACATACTATAAAAAGAATCTTCTGCGGACTGGGCCGCAGAGTCACAAAAGAGCGCCGGGCACCGAAAATGAGCCGGGAAAGGAGATAGCATGAGCGCAAGAGAACTGATAGAATCCGGAAAAACAGCACTTGGCATCGAGTTTGGTTCCACCAGGATCAAGGCGGTCCTGATCGACCTGGAGGGCAATGTACTGGGAATCGGCTTCCACGACTGGGAAAACTCCCTGGTAGACGGGATCTGGACCTATTCCCTGGACGAGATCCACACAGGACTGCGCGACTGCTACAGCTCCCTGAGAAAGGAAGTGGAAAAGACCTACGGAGTGACCATCAAAAAGACTGGCGCCATCGGCATTTCCGCTATGATGCACGGCTACATGGCCTTCGATAAGGACGGAGAGCTGCTTGCTCCCTTCCAGACCTGGAGAAATTCCAATACCCAGCAGGCGGCGGACGCTCTGACAGAGCTCTTTGACTTCAATATTCCCCTCCGCTGGACCATTGCCCACCTGTATCAGTGCATCCTGGATAACGAGGAGCACCTCTACAGGACCGATTTCGTAACGACCCTGGATTCCTACATCCACAGAAGACTGACCGGCGAAAAGATCACCGGCATCGGCGACGCAGCCGGCATCTTCCCCATCGATTCCGAGGCTCTTGACTACGATCAGAAGATGATCGACGCCTTCGACGCCCTGATCGCGGATAAGAAGTATCCCTGGAAGACCAGAGATATCCTGCCCAGAGTCCTGACAGCAGGCCAGGCGGCAGGCACCCTGACTCCCGAAGGCGCAGCTTTCCTGGACGAGTCCGGAAATCTGGAAGCCGGCATCCCTCTGGCTCCTTCGGAAGGCGACGCAGGTACCGGCATGGTGGCTACCAATTCCGTAGCGCCCCGCACCGGCAACGTTTCCGCAGGTACTTCCACTTTTGCCATGATCGTCCTGGAAAAGAAGCTTTCAAAGCTCTACCGCGAGATCGATATGGTCACCACGCCCACAGGCTTCCCCGTTGCCATGTCCCATGCCAACAACGGTACCTCCGATCTGAACGCCTGGGTGGGGATCTTCGGCGAATTCGCAAAGCTGATGGGCATTGATGCGGATCCCGGAAAGCTCTACGGCGCTCTCTATGAGAATTCCCTGAAGGGCGATGCGGACTGCGGCGGACTTCTGTCCTACGGCTACTATTCCGGCGAAGGCATCACAAAGCTCAACGAAGGCAGACCTCTCTTTGCCAGAATGCCCGGCAGCAGCTTTAATCTGGCCAACTTCATGCGCGCCCACCTCTATGCGTCTCTGGGCGCCGTCAAGCTGGGCATGGACATCCTTCTGAAGGAAGAGAACGTGGCTGTAGACAGGATCCTGGGCCACGGCGGCCTCTTCAAGACAAAGGGCGTTGCCCAGAGATATCTGGCAGCAGCCGTCCACGCTCCTGTTACCGTAATGGATACCGCCTCCGAGGGCGGCCCCTGGGGCATGGCAGTCCTGGCTGCCTACCTGATCGACGGTCAGGGCATGAAGCTGGAGGACTACCTGGAGCAGAAGATCTTTGCCGGCATGGAAGGCTCCACTCTGGCAGCTACCGAGGAAGAGATCGCAGGCTTCGAGGCCTTTACGGACCACTATGTAAAGGGCCTTCCCGCAGAGAAGGCGGCCGTGGAGTCCATGAACTGGTAAGAAGCGGCGGAAGTTTTCCGGAAGAGAAATCTTCCGGCAGCTAAGAATATATGAGAACAGGAAAGCCCTGGCCCCGGTCCGGATCATCCGGACCGCAGCCAGGGCTTTTTTCGTTTCAGATCAGAATGAATGGATCAGAGACCGGGAGATCAGAAGAAGAAGGCCCTGTCGTAGGCACAGTGGAGGGCTTCCCGGATCTGGCCGGGCTTTTCGCAGTCGCCGGTCAGGATGACCCGGAGACCCTCTGCCTCCAGGCTCTCTCTGAGGGACCGGTCGGACCTTACGCCCATGGCCAGGACTACCAGGTCGAAGGGCTCCTCCGTCACGTTTCCGTCCCTGTCCTTAAAGGAGGCGCATCCGTCTCCCACGCCTGCCAGGGCGGTGTTTGTCCGGATGATGGCGCCGTTGTCGGAAAGCCTCTTTAAGAGGAGCTTCTGGGCGCTGGCATAGAGAAGGGTGCCCACTTCGCCCAGCATTTCCACCACAGTGACCTGGTTGTCTGCGCTTAAGTATTCCGCCGTTTCAAGGCCGGTCACGCCGCCGCCGATGACAGCGATCTTTCTGCCCTGGGCTTTTACGGCTCCGGTCAGGATATCGGTGCTGGTCACGGCCTTTTCAATGCCGGGAAGAGGAGGAACGACGGGATTTCCGCCCGCAGCCAGGAAGACGGCGTCTGCTCCGATCTCCCGGCAGGCCTCTGCCGTGCCCGGCGTATTCAGTCTCACATCCACTCCCAGGTCTTCCAGCTCCAGCTTCATGGTCTCAATGAACTCGC
>DETN01000178.1 GCA_002362155.1 Lachnospiraceae bacterium UBA3287
GCGCAAATACGGAGGGAATAGGGGTCCACTTCGTATACCTGACATACCTTCTGGAAGCAGGGATCATAGGCATGGTGCTGGTCATCCTGATTTTCCTTCAGGCGCTCCTGCGCACCAGGGGGGAAATACAGCTGTCCATGCTGATCTTTGCCTTGTCAAGGACCTTCTTTGAAGGCATGGATTATTATATCTTTATCCCCCTGATTCTGTCCCTGTGCCTGTCCAACTATGAGAAGATGACAGGGCGGCCCTGCCGTGAACTCTTCTGCCGGCCCGGGAGAGTCCTCTGACGCCGGCGCCGGGAAGATGCCAGGCAGAGAGGGACCCTCTGCCGGATGATCCGGCCGGCTTTTTATCGGAGAAAAGGAGCAGATATGGAAGAGAAAGAAAACCCGGGCAGGGAAGGAACAGAAAACACAAGGCCTGTTCTGTGGATGGTCATCCCCTGCTATAACGAAGAAGAGGTGCTTCCCAGGACTGCCCCTCTGTTTCTGGATAAGATCCTGGAACTGGGAAAAGACGGCCTGATCAGCCGGGAAAGCAGGATCCTTCTGGTGAACGACGGCTCCTCCGACGGAACATGGCCGGTCATAGAAGAGCTGGCGGAAAAGGACAGACGCTTTCTGGGCATAGAGCAGAGCAGGAACCGGGGGCATCAGAATGCCCTTCTGGCCGGTCTCATGGAAGCCAGGGACAGGTGTGACATAGCGGTGTCCATGGACTGCGACGGGCAGGACGACATAGGCGCGCTCCGGCAGATGATTACTGCCTATATGGCGGGCAGCGAGATCGTTTACGGGGTAAGAGCCCACAGGACAAAGGACAGTTTCTTCAAAAGGAACAGCGCCCAGGCCTACTACAGGCTGCTGAATCTTATGGGGGTGGAGGCAGTCTATAATCATGCGGATTACAGGCTGGTATCCGCCAGAGTGCTGAAGGAACTGGAAAAGTATGGAGAAGTGAATCTTTTCCTCAGAGGCATTTTTCCCCTGATCGGCTTTCAGAGCACCTGCGTTTATTATGACAGGAAGGAAAGGACCGCAGGCAGGAGCCACTACTCCCTGGGCAGGATGCTGGGCCTTGCCTTTGACGGGATCACCAGCATGTCCATCCGCCCCATCCGGGTCATTATGGCCATGGGATTTTTTGTGGCAGTTTTCAGCTTTATAGGTGTTTTGTGGTCCGTTGCCCGCTATTTTGCCGGGGCTACGGTCAGCGGCTGGGCCAGTATGACCGCCATCATATGCTTTCTGGGGGGCGTGCAGATGATCTCTCTGGGCGTGATCGGCGAATATGTAGGAAAGACGTATCTGGAGACCAAAAGACGGCCCAGGTATATTATCAGCAGGCGGACCCGGGAGAGGGCAGAGAGCGGAGAGAAGGGAGAAGGAAGAACTGCCCTGGAACCGCAGGGAGAAGAAGGAAGAGATGACAATGTCAAAGCGTAAACAAAAACTGCTGATGGGCCTGAGCGTCATACCGGTCATGCTGGTCTTTTCGGGATTTACCAGTCCCCTCTATCCCCATTATACAGGACTGGACTCTTCCATTTTCCTGATCATTGCCAGAGGCATTGTCAGCGGGAAGGTTCCCTACCGGGATCTGTTCGACCATAAGGGCCCTGTATTTTTCTGGATGGAGGCACTGGGCTATTATCTGGGAGGAAGGACGGGCGTCTTCTTCCTCCAGTGTCTCCTTCTGGGACTGGACCTTTTTTTCATTGACCGCATCAGCGCTCTTTTTCACACGGATATGCCGGTCCCTGCCGCCGCCTTCGCCGCCGTTTTCCTGACGCTTTTCGAGCACGGAAATCTGACGGAAGAGTTCAGCATGCCCCTGATCCTGTGCGGGCTTTATTTTGAACTGCGTTTTCTTTCTTCCGGGGAGGAGAGACATCCTCCTGCCGCGGGCTTTCTCTATGGCCTGATTCTGGGCCTGATTGCCTTTATCAGGATCAACAATGCGGCGGTCCTCTGCGCCCTGCTCCTTTCCATTGCCGTCTGCCTGGCGGCGAAAGGACAGTGGGGAAATCTTTTTGCCAACATAGGTATGGGTATTCTGGGACTTTTTGCGGTATCCCTGCCAGTATGCCTTTACTTTTACCGCCGGGGCATCCTCTACGACATGCTCTACGGCACCTTTCTCCACAATATGCTCTACGCAAGGGACAATACCCACTATCCCCTGAGATCTGCGGCCCTTTACTTCCTCTTTCTTTTTCTGCCGGGGATCAGCGCCTTTCTGGTCTTTCTGGACAAATGGAGAAAGGAGAAAAAAAGGGTATATCTCTCCCTTCTGACCGCGACGGTCCTGACCTACGGCATGCTGGCCTACACCAATGTGTATAAACACTATTTCCTCCTGGCACTTCCCCTCTTTATGACGGCGGCGGCCGTATCGGAAGAAGGCACTGCGCTGTCAGAGCTTACGGACCGTCTGAAAGGCTTATTCCGGGGGAAAGGAAAGGAAAAGCCTCCCCTGAGCCGGGCGGCGGCCCTGGTCCTTATCGTTACAGTCCTTTATGCGGGCACCTCCGCCGTGTACGCCTGTGCGCCCATTTATAAGACATACCTTTCGGATATCTCCTATAATGAGTATGCCGGAGTAAGGGCCAGCAGCGACCTGATCCCGGAAGAGGAGAGGGATTCGGTCATAGGCTTCGAAATACTGGCCAATTACTATTACCATGCGGACATCCTGCCCTGCTACAAATATTTTACCCTGCAGGGCTGGATGTCTACGGACAAGGTCGATGTCAGCAGGGAATTTCTCCGCTATCTCTATGAGGAGCATCCTCTCTGGATAGTTACCGGCGCGGACGAAAAAGGCAAAGTCATCCTGGGTATCCTGGAGGAAAGCTACGCTCCGGTGTATTCGGACGAGAACTACTGTCTCTACCGGTACAGAGAGGAATAAAACGGGCGTCCGTCATAAGATCCGGTTCATGAAACTGCAAAAGCCGGTCGGCAGAGGATCTGACAGAGGAAAGAAGGATCTTTCCAAATCCTGACTGACCTGGAATGAATAAAGAAAGGAGAAAGCCGGAAAGCATCCGGCCCTTCAGAAACCATGAAACTGACCATCATCGGAGCATCCGGCCATGGCAGAGCCATTGCGGATTCCGCCGTTTTGAACGGCTATGACAGAATAGAATTTCTGGACGACGATCCGCTTCTTACGGAGAGCGGGGGCTATAAGGTCACAGGCGGGAGCGGGGATTTTTCCATCCAGGAGGGGGACCTTCTGGTTGGCATCGGGGATACGGCAGTCCGAAAGAGGCTGTCGGAGCAGTACAGCCAGGCGCACATGCCGGTGCTCTGCCATCCGAAGGCGTCGGTCTCCCCGGGAGCCTCTCTGGGAAAGGGAACTGTGGTCATGGCAGGTGCTGTCATTAATACCGGAGCCAGGCTGGGCAGGGGCTGCATTGTCAATACCTGCAGCTCTGTGGATCACGACTGCCTGCTGGGAGACTATGTCCATGTGGCCGTGGGAGCCCACCTGTGCGGCAATGTTACGGTGGGGGACGAGACCCTGATCGGAGCTGGCAGCATTATCATCAACAATATATCGGTCTGCGGCGGCTGCCTGATCGGGGCCGGGGCCGTGGTGATCCGGGATATAAAAGAGCCCGGAACCTATGTGGGCGTTCCCGCCAGGCTTATAAAAAAGCGCGGGGAGGCCTCCGGACCGGAAAGAGATGAAAGGACCGGCCTGGATTAAAACGCAGTTTGCTAACAGGACAGGAAGGCATTGACTGTCGGGGAATGTTGTGGTAACAATTAAAAGTGAAAAAATATCTGTTTTTGCAAACCTGCAGCAGGCTGGCTGCATCAGCGTTTCCTTTGGGTATTATGTCTGTCCGGGCATAAAGATCCGGCCGGGGGCATTAAAAAGAATGTTCCGAAGGCAGCGCTGTGCAGAAATCCGATAGCATGGTTGCGGAAAGAAAGGTAAAGGAGAAGCTATGAAACTGAGAAAGAGATTCCTTGCGGCTGCTCTGTCGGCGGTTATGATACTCTCCATGCTGCCCGCTCCGGCGTTTGCGGCAGAGACAGCTGGAAACGAAGAGACAGAGCCTGCGGCGGAAGCAGCGGCTGTTTTGCCCGCTGAAGAGCCTGAAGAAGAGAAGGCCGCGCAGATCACGGAAGAAGAAACCGCAGCTCCTGCAGAAGAGGCGGCCCCCGAAGAGGCAGCTGCCCCGGCAGAGGATGCGGAAGAAAAGGCAGCCCCTGAAAAGCAGGCACAGGAGCCTGCGGCAGAGAAAGCGGCCGAAGAGCCCGCGGAAGCGGAAGCGGCCGAAGAGCCTGCGGAAGCAGAAGCTGCCGAAGAGCCTGCGGAAGCAGAAGCGGACGTTTACGGGAGTGCCGCTGCTCCCCTTACGGCAGAGGGCAGCGACTATATCGTTACCGTTTCCTACGATGATTCGGCCCTTCTTCCCGCGGATACCCGCATTCAGGTGAAAGAGATCCTGGAAAGCGCAAGGAAGTATGATTCCTACTGCGACCAGGCGCTTGAGGCCGTCCGGAAGGAAGATGCCGATGCGGAGGAGATCAGTTATATCAGACTTTTTGACATCACCCTGGTGGACGGACAGGGCAATAAGGTCCAGCCTGCGGCAGCGGTGGATGTTCAGATCAGCCTGAAGGATATCGAGAGCGCAGAAGACAACACGCAGGTTGTCCATTTCGGCAGGCAGGAGACGGAAGTCGTCGAAACGGAAGTGAAAGGCGATACCCTGAGCTTCGCGACAGAAGGCTTTTCTGTTTTTGCGGTCATTACATCCGGAACAACAGGAGAAAACGCCCGTCTTCTGGTCAAATTTATGGTGAACGGCGAACTCCGCGCCCAGATGCATGTAAAGAAGGCGGATGTTTCCGAAAAGCTGAACGAAGTCCTGTATGATCCGGGCACCCCTATGGTTGACAACAGCCAGTTCATGGGCTGGACGGATACGGCCGAAGCCCAGATTACTTCTGAGACAGTGGGCATGACCATTGACCAGGTGCGTTCTGCTGTCGCCGATCTGCTGAACAGCGGATCCGTGAAGGAAGGCGATGAAAAGGTCTACAATGCTGTCATGCATACTGCCTACAGCCTCTACTACGAAGGCGAGCAGGATATTGTCTACAAGACGGATGTGGTCACCGGAACAGGCAGTTCCCTGACTGCGACTGTGAATTATAACTACCATATCGTGGATGATACCAAAGGTCTGAAGGGCTGGTATGTCAAGGATACGGATCCGGAAGAGGACGGCTTTTATAAAAACGGCGATCCGATCACTCTGAATGGCGACGTTACTTTAAAACCCTATATCGGCGACGGCGCCTGGCTGTGGTTCGACGAAAATGACGGCGGCGCAGGAACCGGCGGCGCATCCTATACGCCTCCGGTATTCATTCCGGTAGGCGAGACGGCGAAAGACGCAGAGCCTGCAAATCCAAAAAGGGATGGATATGGATTTGATGGCTGGTACACTGCGGCAGAAGGAGGTTCGCCCTTTAATTTTAACAATGCTGTGAGTGCAAAGACCACGGTATACGCACACTGGACTGCGACCGGGAAAACAACGTATAAGATCATTATCTGGAGACAGAAAATCACGGATGCCAAGGACGCTGCGGATGCCGACAAGAAGTATGACTTTAAAGAAACTGCGGCTTCCGGCGAGATCAAAACCGGAAACGAACTGACCTGGGATACGATCAGGCCTTATACCGAAAAACATTACAAAGAAGGCGAGGCCTATGACGCTTTCCAATACAGGACTTACAAGATCGTCGATTCCCAGGGAAGAAATATCGGCGTCGATGACGGCAGCGGCCATACAAAAGCCGTAGCCGGGACCGCCCCCATCATTGTCAATGTCTATTATGACCGTCCTCTGATGACGATTAATTTTAAACAGAATGTTTATACACCGACAACCAGTAATGGAACTAATCTGTATGGCCTGGTAGAGGAAAAACATGTAAAACTGACTCGTCATGGGTATTTTGGTAATTATTCCTACACCTATGTGGACGATAATGGTCATGAGGTAAGTTATACTGGCCAACGTTATACAAAATCAACAAGAAACTTTTCATATACTGGTCTGTACGGACAGAGCCTGGAACAGAACGGTTATACATGGCCGGAGGGAGGATGGTTTGGGATTGCCTTCCTGAGTTCCTTCAAAGGTTCCGTTTTTGATGATAGCAGTAATTATTATATAAAGAACATATCGTCTGAGGAGGACGTCAATACGACCATCATTTTCTACATGTCGGATGCGGAGAATGCGTCTGTTTATTCCGAGGTGGCGAGAGCACGGTATAAGATTGGCACTAACTCAGGCTTTCTCATTACTGGCCGCTTCGTAGGGGCAGCCCCGTCCGGCTATAAATGGTCCAACAGTTCGGAAATGCCTGAGGAATGGGAGCCGGCGAGCAATGTTGACGGCAATGGGAGAACCAGCATTCGGCGTGGAGACAATAAATATCTCCATATCAAATATGATCGGGTAATAAATAATATCATTTTCATGGACGACAGCGGCACGGAGATGACTGCATTAAGGATCAGCGATGTGCCCTACGGCCGCAAGCTGAGCAATTATAACAATCAGGTTCCCAATACGGTAGAAGGCCTTCAGGACGGATATTATTTTGACGGCTGGTACGAAGAAGCGGAACGGGTAAACCGTGTCGACTGGGCAAACGGCACAATGCCTTCGGAGAACTTAACGGTCTATATGAAGATCGGACCGGAAGAATACCATATTGCGGTTGATTATGGCGGCGGGACCAGTCCGGGAGGAGAGCTGAAACACAATACCTGGGTGCCTTACAGGACAAAGCTGGACGATACCGCATTTAACCAGCTGACCCGGGAAGGTTATACTCTGGTGGGCTGGTACACGGACCAGGCGCGCACAAAGCGCTGGAATTTCGATACAGAGATAACCAAAGAATCTCTTTCCATTCTGTACGATGATTCCCAGGGGGAAGACGAGCGCAGAAAAACGGTTTATTATGGCGAGACAGAATTAACGGACGAAGGATACCGCGGAACCGTAGGTGTCCTGACGCTTTATCCCAAGTGGAGCGATGACAGTGTAATCAATGCAGGCGGCATCGAGATTCAATATAAGAATGCGGATGGTGCACCTGACTATTCGTATACGGATTCACTGCATTATGCGGACCAGGCGGAAGTTACGGCAGCCGCGGCGGTGCCCGAGGATAAGTGGCCTTCCGGCAAAGAATTCGCGGGATGGAATCTGAATGGTACCATTTACGATCCGACAGATGTATTTGCCGCAGACAAGAACCTGGCTGAAAGCGTTAATGGAAAGCTTATTATTACATTAAAGGCCACATATAA
>DETN01000104.1:0-33505 GCA_002362155.1 Lachnospiraceae bacterium UBA3287
AGTCAAGTCAAACATTCATACTTCTCTGCCGGAATCCCCGCGGACGGCGGCCCGCATTTTCTGAAGGTCCTCCCCTGTGACTTTTCCGGCTCCGTATCTTGCCTTTTCATAAAGATCGTGAATGACCTGCCTTTCCTCTTCCCTGTCTGTCCCGGGGCCGGCCGCCGCCTCCAGCTGGGCCGGCGTATGGGAAGCCTCTATTTTTTCTTTTCCGGGAAGGGAAAGGATATATTTTCTATATTCTCTGCGGATCCGTGCCCGGGGCGAAAAATCCAGAGGGGAAAGTCTTTCCCTGCGCTTTCTTAAGATCTTTTCCCTGGTCTCGGTCCGTTTTCTGGTATCCCCCGTTTCGGGATCCGCCGCCCTGAAGTCATAGTAAAAATCGTAAAGGCTCCTGTAGAAGGCGTAGGCCAGGATCAGGAGGAAAACGACGCCGAAGACCCTCTCCAGAACGTACCAGAGGGTATGGATCCAGGGAAAGAGCTCCTGCCCGGCAGGCATCAGCATGGGGCCGCCTCCGTCTGCCGAAGCGGCGCTGTCTCCTCCAGAAGGAAAAATATGAGAAAAGATCCAGAGAACGGCATAGATCACGAGACCGGCCAGCCGCACCGCCAGAAGAGGCAGCTGCATCAGCAGGTCGTCCCCGCTGTAAATGCCGGTCAGGACCAGGCAGATCAGTCCCGCCAGGAGCAGATAGATGGCCAGAAGCCCTCCGTTTAAGAGGCCGATCTTGCGGTAGGGGACTCTGGTCCTTTCCGAAGCCGCCACATAGGTATGCTCCAGGCTCTTCAAATTGAGCCAGGCCAGGTAAAGAAGGGTAAGAAGAATCTCCCCTCCCACGGCCAGGGCCTTCAGGGCGTCTCTTTCCGCAATAATGCCTCCGACATAGACAAAGACAGGGAAAAGAAGATAGCCGGGCATGGGGGCAAATACATAAGCCCCCCGGACTCTTGCGGAATAGAGGCAGGAGACCTGGACCAGGCAGAGGGCGCCGAAGATCTTCCGCATAAGGGGATCTGTCAGGCCGGAGAGGGCCGTCACGGAAAGGGACAGGGCAAGACAGGCCGCCGTGTAGGGGAAAAGCTTCTTTATCCGGTGCTGGATCTGATCGGACCCGAAAGCCAGAGCGGCCATAAGAAGGGCGCAGAAAGCCAGTCCCCGTAAGGGGACCTCCGTCAGGATGCAGGCGGCGCCGGATAAAAGCTCCAGCACCAGCAGATCGGTCAGGACCCGGACAGTCCTGAGCCCCATGCGCTCTCTTACAATTCTGTTTTCAGAGGAGGCTTCCTGTAAGGACATGGCTCACCTCGACGGGTATAAAGGTAATTCCCGAAGGAATGGTCTTCCGTTCCACATCCAGATCCATGGGACAGATCCAGACAAGGCCGCCGCACTTTGCGGACAGAGAGGCGGCTTCCCGGATCAGAGCGTCGCTCTGTCCGGAGGAGATCATGCAGAAGGTGGCCTGGTCGGAAACAGGCTTTCTGCCTTCCTCCGCAAGAAGCAGATCAAAGGATCTGGGCGCTAAGGCCAGGGAGACCCGGGCCAGTCCCTGTCCCATGGCCCCCAGATGGCTCTCCGAGCTTCCTGCCTCCAGGGACACCTCCTGCCCCGTGATCAGGTCCCTGCCGTTGGTGGCAAAGCTGACAGGGACTCCCTGCCGGATCCCGTCTCCGGCCAGAGTATAGGCAAGTCTTATGGCATGCTCCAGAAGGTCTTCCCGGTAGCGGATGGCCGGCACCTCCAGGTTCAGAAGGATCCGCAGCTCCTGGCCGCTGGTATAGTCCCTGAGATTGACCATGTAGTCTCCGGACCTGGCGGAAGCCTTCCAGTTGATCATGGACTGGGGATCCCCCGGCACATACTCCCTGATTCCCCGGAAGGAAAAGACATCCTGATAGAGACGTCTTCTGGACAGGATCTCCCCTACGATCCGGCGGGATAGGTCTGCCGTCTCCCCTGCGGCCAGAGCAGAGGGCAGGACCATCAGGGCCGTATCCTGGGGGACCTCGGTATGACGGGTCCCCACGGAGAAGAAATCCGGCAGGACCAGACCGGCGGTCCGGATCACGTAGTAGCCCCGCTTCAGAGCCCGGACGGGCTGGCGCCTCGTTACCTGCTCATGGGCGGAAAGACCGAAGTATTCCACCACATTGGTCATATCCGAGACGGATGCGTTGCGGTCCTCGTCCACCACAAGGCCCCGGTCCATCTTGAAGGTGATCTTGAGGACAGGAAGGGGCAGGAGCTTGTCATTGGTCACCGTCTCCACCAGGGTGGCCGTATCTCCCTCCGCGGCGTCCTTTTCCTCAAAGAAAAGCTCCACGGACAGGCCCTTTTTCCAGAGCCTGGCATAGACCATATTCAAAAGGACATATAGGATCAGTATACTGACCGGTATCCAGATCAGGATCATTTCTTATCCCCTGCAAAGTTTTCCGTAGGCACCGGGACCCGGGAGAGGATCTCTTCCATAACAGACCTCTGTCCGCTGCCGGCTCCGTAGCGTCTTGTCAGCACCAGGCGGTGGGCAAGGACCGGAAGCGCCAGACGCTTGATATCCTCCGGCGTCACAAAGTCTCTTCCCTCCAGGAAGGCCAGACTGCGGGAGGCATGGAGCAGGGCCAGAGTGCCCCTGGGACTGACGCCGGCTTCCACGTCGGTCCTCTTTCTGGTGGCGGAGACGATCTGTGCTATGTACTGCATCAGGTCACCGCTCACGGTCACGGACCGGATCTCTTCCCGGGCCCTTTCTATGACCTGATCGTCCGCTATGGGAGAGACTGACTCCAGCACTCCCTCCGACAGGAAGCGTTCCATGATCCGGACCTCGCTTTCCGGATCCGGCAGACCTATGGACAGCTTCATAAGGAAACGGTCCAGCTGGGCTTCCGGCAGGGGGAAGGTGCCCGAGGTCTCGATGGGATTCTGGGTGGCAATGACAAAGAAGGGGACGGGCAGGGGCCTTGTCGCTCCGTCCGCCGTTACCTGCTTTTCCTCCATGCACTCCAGAAGACCCGACTGGGTCCTGGGAGTGGCCCGGTTGATCTCATCGGCCAGAAGGATGTTGGTAAAGACCGGTCCCGGCCGGAAGGTAAAGGTCCCCTCGGCCTGGCTGTAGACGGAAAGTCCCGTGATATCCGTAGGCAGAAGGTCCGGGGTGAACTGGATCCTCTGATAGGTCATATCCAGAGACCTGGCCAGGGTCTTGGCCAGGGTGGTCTTGCCGGTCCCAGGCAGGTCCTCCAGAAGGACATGGCCTCCCGTCAGTAGGGCCGTCATGACAAGGCGGATCACCTCGTCGCAGCCAACCATGACCTTTTTCATATTTGTTTCGATCCCCAGGATCTCTTCTCTTGCGGTCATGCCTCTTACCCCTTATTTCTTCCGCCCAGGATAAAATCAAGGGCCTGCTTCTGGGCCAGGATCAGATTCTGCAGATCCTTTGCCGTATCTCCCGTTTCCAGGGAATGGTTGGCTCCCTCCGTAATGTAAAGAGGAATGCCCGCCTGTCTGCATCCCTCCTCTATATCCTGATCCTTGGCCCAGGGATCCGCTGTCCCGTGGAAGGCGGCGGCGTCCGTCACGCCGAAGGAGAAGGTCTCCTTCAGGGGCGTGAAAAAGACATGGCGGACTTTAAGGCCTTTTTCCTTTCCGAAGGCGGCCGCCACGGCCGTCCCGATGGACTTGGAGATAAAGAGGATCTCGTCATAGTCCTCCCACTTCAGGTCTTTCAGGATCTCCCTGCTCTGGTCCAGGGCCAGGGCAAAGCTCTTTTCCATCTTTTTGCGGTCTCCCTTTACCTTTTTGGGAAAGCCCCCGTAAGGGACCCGGACCACTTCATATCCCTTTTCCTGGGCAAATTTCCCCGCATAATAGAGCAGGGGCTTGTCGCAGGTATACCCGATCCCGGGGAAAATAACGGCGATCTTATCTGACATATCTGTCCTTTCCGGCATAACTGTCTTTTGTAATGAGCTCTTGCTTTCAGAGAATTAATATACGTTTTATTATAAAAAACGCTTCTTCTCATGGCAACAGCCTCCGTCAGATTCCGAAAAACCTGACGGAGGCTGTCATACTGACCGCAATATGCCGCGGCAAATTATCTCTTGATCAGAGAACGGAGTCCTTGAATTCTCCCTTCTGTTTCAGGATCACCACATCCTGTTCATTCTTTCTGTAGGATACGGGACTGACGTCGAACTTCTGCTTGAAGATCTTGGAGAAGGCCAGCTGGTCGGAATAGCCCACCGCGTTGGCCACGGCGTAGACCGGCAGGGCGGTATCCCGCAGCAGGGCCGCGGCCTTGCTCATACGCAGGGATACGATGTACTCCTGGATGGTGCAGCCCACACATTTCTTGAAGGTGGAACTGAAGTGGCTCCTGGAAACGCCGAGATAAGAGGCAATCTCGCCTATGCGGATGTTCTGCTCGTAGTGGTGCTCGATGAAATCGATGGCCTTGACCACGAAATCCGGATCGTCCGTATGCTTTTCCCCGCCCTCCAGGAAAGTCCTGCTCTCATGGTTGCGGATCAGAATGGCAAAGATCAGCATCAGATAGGCGTCGCGCCGCAGCTCGCTGGAATAGTCCATGTTGTGGCAGTCCAGGATCTGGTTGACCAGACCGAAGACCTCTTCGATCTGGGTGATATGGCAGACCGGGTTCTCCAGGGAAAAGCCGGAATTGCGGACGTAGGTCTCGGCCTTCATGCCCGCAAAGCCCACCCAGGTATAGACCCAGGGATCCAGATCGTCGGATTTATAGGCACAGTGGACTCCCGGCGGAATATAAAAGGCATCGCCGGGGCCCATTTCGTAATCGCGGTCCCCGATCCGGAGGATTCCCTTTCCGGATCTGACAAAGTGCAGCACATAGTTTTCTCTGGGCAGATTGTCAAAAACTCTTCCGGGCTCGTTCTGTTCGTATCCACAGTAGACCAGGCAGATATCCATAAAAGATCTCTGCAGATTCTCCAGACACCTGTAATCCTTCTCTTCCGTATATCCTACTACCGTCCTGGACGCTTTCTTGCTCAATCCAAATCCTCCTTTTTACGTTAGAATCCTCTGATCATGGAAACGCCTTGATCTGCTTCGAGCTCATAAAACAAAGCCGCAAAGTCTCCGCCCTGACGGAGCAAATCCTCCCGTTCCACGGGAATGCCCGCATACATGAGCTCATCTCCGAAGGCCGTAAAACTGCGGGTGATCCCGCCGACTTCAAAGGTGACCCGGTAGCTGGTATTTTCCTCCAGGCCCGCCAGCTTGAACCGCAGCCAGGAGGCGTTGACCTTATTCAGCCTCTGGCACAGAAGGGCGGCCGCCCTGCTCTTATCCCCGGAAACGCAGATCCAGCCTGTCTCATTGCCTTCGAAGGGACTGAGCAGCCTGTAGAAGTCGCTGTCTGTCTGGATCAGGCGGCGGAGCTTCTTCATTCTGATGATCTGGTTCTTTACGGTCTCCATCTCACCAGGACTTAAGGTATCCAGATCCAGCTCGTAGCCGAAGGTCCCGAACATGGCCACGGCTCCTCTGGTCTCCAGAGGCGTGGTCCTGGACAGCTGGTGGTTTGGCACGGCGGAAACATGGGACCCGATCATGGAAAGGGGGTAGACCATGGAAGTGCCGTACTGGATCTTGCAGCGCTCATTGGCATCCGTGTCGTCGCTGCACCAGGCCTGGGGCGCATAGTAAAGCATGCCCGGATCAAAGCGGGCGCCGCCGCTGGCGCAGGACTCAAAAAGAACCTGGGGGAATTCCGAAGTCAGTCTCTCATAAAGGCTGTAGACCCCCAGCATATAGCGGTGCATGACTTCTCCCTGCCTGTCGGCTCCGAGATGGGCGCTGAAGGGCTCTGTCATATACCGGTTCATATCCCACTTGATATAGGATATCTCCGACTCCCTCAGGATCTTCGCGATCATGTCGTGGATGTGGTCCACCACTTCCTGACGGGTAAAGTCCAGCACATGCTGATGCCTGGAATGAGAAGCATAGCGGTCCGGGGTCCGCAGGACAAAGTCCGGATGAGCTCTGTACAGATCGGAATCCATGTTGATCATTTCCAGTTCCACCCAGAGGCCGAACTTCAGGCCGATCTCATTTATTTTCCGGGAAAGACCGCCGATGCCGGAAGGGATCTTGTCCGTGTTGCAGAACCAGTCGCCAAGACCCCGGAAGTCGTCGTTCCTTTCCCCGAACCATCCGTCGTCCAGGACAAAGAGCTCCACGCCCACCTCTTTTGCCTTCCTTGCCATCTGCAGAAGCTTTTCCTCGTTGAAGTCGAAATAGGTCCCTTCCCAGTTGTTGAGAAGGATGGGCCGCTCCCGGTCTCTCCAGTATCCCCTGGCAAGGCGCCTTCTGTAGAGCCTGTGATAGACCTGGCTCATGCCGTTCAGTCCCCGGTCTGACCAGACCATGACGGCCTCGGGGGTCGTAAAGGTCTCTCCCTTTTCCAGCTTCCAGGCAAAGCTTTCGGGACTGATGCCCATCAGGACCCTGGTCATGTCAAAGGGAGATACCTCCGTCTGGGCCAGGAAGTTGCCGCTGTAGACCAGGGAAAAGCCGTAGACCTCTCCCTGGTGCTCGGTGGTATGGGGGCGCTTTAAGGCCAGGAAGGGATTCTCCTCGGCGCCGCCGCAGGTGCCGGCCAGGCCCTGTACGCCCTGCAGGCCGATCTCCAGAGGCCTTACGCGGACATAGCGCTCCCTGGCCCAGGCGCCGGAGAGCTGGACCATCTCAAAGTCGCTGCCTAAAAATTCCACGCTGCAGCTCATGGCCCGCTCGATCAGGACAGGAGCATCTCCCTCCTGGCAGATCCTGGCGTGCCTGGCAATGACCGGAAGGTCCTCAAAAAGGGTATAGGACAGGATCAGCGCGGTGGAGGACACTTTGTCAAATAGCCGGATCTCCAGGGTCTCCGCCTCGTCGTCTGATTCCGTATAGGTGGCGGGAAGGCCCTCAAGGGCAGGCTTGCCCCTTTGTATGGTATGGGATTCATAAGTAAAGACCGAGATCCGGCTGCCGTTTTCCTGACGGATGGTCAGGGCCGGGGTCCTGTAATCGCCGGTCCCGTATACGGGATATTCCTGCCTCGTGTACTGCATGGACAGCATGGAAGGATCCGGGAGAGAGACACACAGGTGGGGACGGGCGGTCTCGTCGTGCAGGTGGGAAAAGTCTTCTCTGTCACGGATCTTCTTCCCGTAATAAAGATTCTCCAGCTGCCCGTTCTCCATGATCCGGATCAGATAACTGACATGATCGTTGGTAAGGTGAAAAATTCCGGATCTTTCATGAAAAATAATAGCCATCTTTCTTCCTCCTTCGATTTAGTGAAATACTCAGAGCAGGTGCTGTATCTGTTCGTCCCCCAGGTCCGGTCCCTTTTCTTCCTCCGCGATATTGCCGAATTCGTCCAGGGCCGGCAGGAAACGGTTGAAATCTCCGATCAGAAGACTGGAGACCGCCATGGCGCAGGCCGAAAAGCCCAGGGTCACCCAGATAAAGGAATAAAGGGGGAGCCGCTGCAGGTCCATGTAGGTCCATACGATGGGCGCGGCATTAATGAGCGCAATGAGCAGGGCCCTGACAGGGTTTTTCCCGATGAAGTAAAAGGCATTGCGGACAAGGCCCCGCAGGCTGTCGCCGAAGGCTGCCATCACCGGAAAGAGGAAGGAGGTCAGGATCAGGAGGCTCCCTCCGATCAGGTAGATCCCGTATTTGAACCAGGTCAGGATACCGCCCATATAGACGGAAAAGCGGATGTCCAGGACTCCTACCAGGACAAGGGCCAGCACGATGAGCCAGTAGACAAGAGCCTGGCGGAAGTTTCCCTTAAAGCCCTTCCAGAATTCCTTCAGAGGACTGATCTCCCCGTCGGACCGGAGGGTCCTCAGCATGACGTGGTAAAGGGCTGCAAAGGCCGGGCCCGCTGTGACAATTGGCAGGCTGAACAGTACGAACATGATATTTGCCCCGATCAGGATCCAGGCCCTGGTCATGATCTGGCCCCAGACGCTGTCGTTGCTGAAGAATCTGAATATAATTCCCTTCATTTCTCCTCCTGTGTTTTTACTCCCAGGTATTCCAGGAACCGGACCACTTCCTCCGGATGCTGCGAATAGGCCGAAAGGCCCAGGACGCAGCCGTCCTCATAGAGGCCGTATTCCGTCACCAGAGGGCTCCCCGACAGATCGATCCCCACAGGGACCTCCGTCTCCGAATAGGTCTCGTCGTAGGGCAGGCAGTAGACGAAAAGATCCTCATAGGGAGCAAAAAGCTCCGCGGCCTCTCCCGCCGAAAGATCCTGAAAGCGGCCGCTTCTGGCTACCGCCTCGAAATTGTCCCTTTCCATCACCGCGGCGTCCATGGCGCCGGCCTCTATGGCGGCGATAAAAGCCTGGTAGTAGGAATTGTTGGTGCCGCCCTTTCTGGCCGCGTCAAAATAGCAGGCACTGTTAAAGAGCACGTTTTTCTCCGACAGGTCGTAGCCCGCGTATTCGATAAAGTCCTGGCAGAGCGCCGAATCCTCTCCGGCCTCCTGCAGGGTATTGACGAAAGTGATGTAGAACCAGTTTTCCTTTACGGTAAAAAAGGCGTGGTAGACAAAGTAAATGACAAAAGCGATGCTTCCTGTGATCAGGAGGATATGGAGCCAGTAATACTCCGCGATATAGGAAAGTTTCTCCTGCAGGGAGTATCCCTTCAGTTTTTCCTTTTCACTTAGGTAAAGCTTCCGCAGTCTGTTCAACACGTTTTCCTCTCTCCGGTCTGTCAAAAAGGACCCGGATCCCCTCCTGGGATATCCGGGTCCTTATCATTATCCTATCTGAAATATCGTACATTTGACATGGAATAATGTTCGGCTTCCATATCCCAATGCACGCTTTTACAGCTTTCCGCCGGAAGTAGCAATACCTTCCACGAACTGCTTCTGGAAGATCACGTAGATGATGACCATGGGCAGGACGGCCAGAGTGGCAGCTGCCATCATGGTAGGATATTCGCTGCCGTACTGGCCCTGCATCTTGGCAAGACCGGCGGACAGGGTAGTGGTCTGGGCATTGGTGCAGACGATCATGGGCCACATCAGATCCTTGAAAGCAAAGACTGCTGTGAAGATGCCCAGAGAGACCATGGAGCTTCTTGTCAGGGGCATCATGATCCTCGTGAACCGCTGACCGATGTTGCAGCCGTCGATCATGGCTGCCTCCTCCAGATCCTTGGGAAGTCCCTCATAGCCTGTCTTTAACAGGTAGGTACCGAAGGCGGTGACCATACCGGGGAATACCAGACCGAACATGGTGTTGAGCATACCCATGTTGGAGACCATCAGGTACTGGGGGATGATGAAGATCTGAGCCGGGACCATCATCTGGATCAGGACCAGTGAGAACAGAGCGTTCTTGCCCGGGAATTTCAGACGTCCGAAGGCATATCCGGCCATGGTAGCGGTCAGACATGCGCAGACGACGCGCCAGAAGATCATCAGCAGGGTGTTCTTGTAAAGAGTGATAAAGTTATAGGATTTCCATACGGTTCCGAAGTTCTCCCAGTGCCAGCCGTTGTGGGGCAGGATGTAGAAGGGATTGACGGAAATGGATTCCTGGTTGGTCTTCAGCGCTGTCAGGATCATCCATGCAAAGGGGACCAGCATGATGAAAGACATGATGATCAGCACGATATGGGTAAGGATGGTATTCATCCTCTGTTTTGCTTCATAGCTTTCCATTATTCTGCATCCTCCTTTCCTTAAGCGTGATAGACGATCTTCTTCTCAGCCTGCTGCAGGATCCAGGTCAGAGCCATGATGAATACCAGCAGGACCATGACGATGGTCGCACCGTAACCCTTGTTGCCGTTGGTAAAGGAATACTGATAGAACAGGTAAACGATGGACTGGACCTTGGGCAGAGCCACGTTGGTCTTGTCCATGACCATGAACATCAGGTCAAAGATGGTCAGAGCGCCGATGATACGGGTCTGAACGATAAAGAAGGTGGTGGGGCTCAGCAGCGGAACAGTGATGCTGAAGAACTGTCTGAGGCCGTTCGCACCGTCAATGGAAGCCGCTTCATAATAGTCGCCGGGAATTTCCTGCAGACCGGAAATGAAGAGGACCATGTTGTAGCCGATGATGGACCATACGCCGATGATGCCGATGGAGATCCAGGCGATCTTGGGATCGGAGATCCAGGCGATCTTGCTGTGGAAAATGTTGTTGAGCAGACCGAACTGGGTATTGTAGAGCCATTTCCAGACCATGGCCACAGCCGCGGGAGCGCATACCATGGGCAGGAAGAAGATGGTGCGGTAAAAGGATCTGCCTGCGATCTTCTTGTTCAGAAGAACTGCCAGGATCAGAGCGATGACGATACCGAAGGGAACCTCGATCAGGGCATATTTAATGGTGTTCCAGAGGGACTGCCATGTCTCTCCGGCAGCAAGGACCTTGGAATAGTTGGCAAGGCCGACAAAGACATTGCCCTTTCCGAAGTCGCCGGTCTTGCAGAAGGACTGATAGACCGTATTGAAGATAGGATAGAAGTTCAGGATAAGCAGGCCGATGATGGTAGGCGCGACGAACAGATATGCCCATCTGGCTTCGCGCTTTTCAGCCTCTGTCATCTTTTTCTTCATGTTTGTTTCTCCCCTGTAATACTAACTTTTGTCTGAGGTAAAGTGAAAAAAAGCCGGGCCATAGGGACCCTATGGCCCGACTTTTTTATGCAGACGTATCAGGATTCTGCCTTTTGTCAGTCATTATTCAGCTGCGATGGCATCTTCGATGATCTTCTGAGCGTTGTCGCATGCAGCTTCCATGATCGCGGGATCGGAAGGATCCTGCCATGCAGGAAGGAATGCGCCGCCCTGCTGAAGAGCGTCTTCCCATACGGTGGTGTTTCTGGTGTAAGGACGGAAGAACAGATCGCCTTCTTCTTCAGCGCGTGTGAAAGCGGAAACATCCATGCCTTCGAAAGCGTTTGCGAATTCAGCGGAAATGCCCTTCATGCCGCCCATGGTAACGCCCAGCTGAGCCTGTTCCTTCTGGCCTTTTTCAGAGCAGAAGTAGGAGATCAGGCTGTAAGCTTCGTCAGGCATAGCGGTTGCAGCGGAGGCTGCCCAGCCAAGGCCGTTGTAAGCGGAATATCTTTCGCCTGCGTCGCATGCGCCGTTGCCGTTGGTGTCAGCGTAGGGAAGCATAGCCCATGCATAGTTTGCGGAGTTCTCGTTGGTGTAGAAAGTGTTGATCATCCAGGAGCCCTGTGTGATCATGGCTGCCAGGCCGGAGTTGAACAGAGAATCTGTACCGGTCTCGGCAACGACAGTCTGAGGAGCTGCAACTGTGAGGATCTTGCGGACCATTTCCATAGCGGCCTTGCCTTCTGCGGAGCCGATGGTGGTTCCCTTGTGGTCGTCTGTGATGACCTGTGCGCCGTAATCATAGATCACGTTGTACCAGCCGTCCTGGTTGTTGGAGCTGTTGAGAGCATAGCCGTAAACGCCATCGGCTGCGCCTGCTTCTGTGATCTTGGCAGCTGCTTCGTAGACATCTTCCCATGTCCAGTCGTCTGTAGGATAATCTACGCCGTACTTGTCGAAGATAGCCTTGTTGTAGAGAAGAGCGATGGTGTCGTGATCCTTGGGCAGAGCGTACTGCACGCCGTTGTCGTCGCGCTTGTACAGTTCTACGACGCCCTCGTAGTAGTTGGACAGATCGATGGCATCGTCTGCAGCAATGTAATCATCCAGAGGAAGAAGCAGATCGTTTTCCATGTACATCTGAGCGGTGTTGGAGTGCATCCAGAATACGTCGGGCATCTGGCCGCCGGAAGCGCCTGCTTCAAGCAGTGTCCAGTAGTTGTCCCAGTCAACAACGTTGATCTGGACCTTTACGCCGGATTCTGCGGACCACTCGTCGGCGATCTGCTGAAGGCCTGCCAGCTGGTTGTTGTCCCAGATGTTGACCTGCAGAGTGCCGCCGGCTGCGCTGGAGCCGCCGTCAGCGGGAGCTGCGTCGCCGCCGGAAGCGCCGCCGGAGCCGGAGCCGGAGCCGCCGCCGCATGCTGCCATGGACAGGGCCATCAGTGCTGCAAGTGTAAGAGCTACTAATTTTTTCTTCATGTTACCCTCCCTTAAAGGTGATTTATGCATGGGCAGAATGCTGTAAATCCGCCGGAGCGGAGCCCCCTGCCTTTATGCATTTTTTTGTAGCAATTTTAATTTTAGGGAAAAGGCATAAATTAATACATGGAAAAGTTTTTTTATTTTATGTGGAAGTGTACGGATTTGCCGAATCCGCATGCCAAACCCCCTACTTTTATTGTCCATATTGTACAATTCCCCCGGCAGTTTGCTAAGCAGTTTCTACAAATACCCTGCCCGTAAAACGTACCGTATGCTCTTTTTGCTGTATATCGGCCTTTTTTGCCGGAAAGACATTTTTCCATATGATTCCTGACAGAATCCTTCCGTAAAGTATGTTATGATGAATACAGGCAGCCGGGAAGGGAGGGCTGTCTATCCCGTTTGATCCACCGTTCCCTTCCACCGGAAAAGAAAGAGGAAATCCATGAGACAGATCACCCTTGGCCGCACCGGCATCACAGTACCCCAGAACGGATTCGGCGCCCTGCCCATCCAGCGGATCTCAAAAGAGAAAGCCGTAAAGCTCCTGTGCAGAGCCTACGAGGGCGGCATCCGCTATTTTGATACCGCAAGGGCCTATACCGACAGCGAAGAAAAGCTGGGGGAAGCCCTGAAGGAGATTCCCAGGGACCAGGTCTATATCGCCACCAAGACCGCGGCAAAGACGCCGGAAGCCTTCCGGACGGATCTGGAGACGTCCCTTAAGAACCTGGGCACCGACTATATCGACGTATACCAGTTCCACCAGATGGGCGAGTGCTGGAAGGAGGGAGACGGGACCGGCATGTACGAGTGCATGCTTCAGGCAAAGGCAGAGGGAAAGATCCGCCATATAGGCGCCACGGCCCACAAGATCGGCGTCGCCTTCGAGATCGCAGAGTCCGGTCTGTACGAGACCCTGCAGTTCCCCTTCTCCTACCTGGCCGGAAAAAAGGAAAATGACCTGGTCCGGCTCTGCAGGGAAAAGAACGTGGGCTTTATCGCCATGAAGGGTCTGGCCGGCGGCCTTATAAACCGCTATGACGCCGCCATGGCCTTTATGGCCCAGTACGACAATGTCCTTCCTATCTGGGGCGTGCAGAAGGAAAGGGAGCTGGAGGAATGGCTCTCCTGCATGGACCATACCCCCGAAATGACCAGGGAGACCGCCGCCTTCCTGGAAAAGGAAAGAAAAGAACTGGCAGGAGACTTCTGCCGGGGCTGCGGCTACTGCATGCCCTGCACCGTGGGCATAAAGATCAACAACTGCGCCCGCACCTCCCTGCTTCTTAGAAGGTCCCCTTCCCGCAAGTGGCTGGAACCGGACTGGCAGGCGGAAATGATGAAGATCGAAAACTGCGTGGAATGCGGCCTGTGCGCCTCCAGATGCCCTTACGAACTGGACACCCCGGCCCTTCTTAAAAAGAACCTGGCGGACTATAAAAAGATCCTGGCGGGAGAGATCTCTGTCCAGTAGGAAACACGAAAAAAGACAGAAAGCGGGCCGTCCGCATTCCCGGTGAATGCAGACGGCCCGCTTCTTTTTCAGATTTTTTCTTTCCCGATTTTCTTTTTCTGCGGTTCTTTTTTCAGATCCCCTTCCCGCCTTTTGGGACGATCAGAAGGTCTCGTCCCTGAGGGTCAGGTAGAGTTCCGCCCTGGTGGCGTATCTGTAGGGGAATGTCCAGAAAATGTTGACAAGGCCAAAGGTAAGACCGCCCAGGATGGACCAGAGGATAAAGGACAGGTCCAGTACAAAGGCCTTCATCTTGTTGCCGTCCATCATGCGGCGGCTGTATTCGAAGGCCTGCTGCCTTGTCAGAGAGGGATCGTCCGCCAGCAGGTAGGGGATCATCATATACTCATAGCTCTTGACGATGCCGGGAATGACAAGGAGCAGGGTCCAGAGGATGGTCTTTAATCCTCTCATGAACTGCGTGACCACCATATTGCCGTAGTTATTGGAGAAGCCAAAGGCCAGTTCTCCGATCCCTGCCTTTTCATGGGTGTTTTTCAGAAAGAACCTGCATCCGCCGATCTCCAGCACATTGGTGACAAGGATGGTGAGCAGCAGGGCCGGAAAGGCAAAGACGGCGCCAAGGATCCCCACCAGAAGTCCGGAGGGTCCGTTCTTTGTCGGCAGAACGCCGGAAAAGGCGTTGGTCAGCATGAAGCGTACAGGTGCCGGAACAGCCTTTTCTCTCTCTTCCAGTATTCTTTCCAGCTGCGCCTGCAGCTTCGGATCATCCAGGGTCATGCCATTGATGGTAACGACAGCGCCTTCTGTGTTCTGATTCTGATTCTGCTCCTGGGAAGACGGCCTCGAGAAGGCGCCGTCGCACAGAGCAGCCAGGATCAGCGCTGCCAGGACGCATATCCAGTAGTTTCTCTTAAAGGCCTTTTTGGCTCTTGTTTTCAGTTCCGCCCGTGTCCACATATCATACACCTCCTGAGATTATCCTCTTCTCAAAAGTCAGCTCTCCGCCTTCCTTCTTATTCCACCTTCTCCAGCCTCTCAAGGACCGCTTCCTTCACTTCCCTGTTGATCTTCTCCGCCTTTTCGGCGCTGTCCGCCACGGCGTAGAAGTAAAACTTGATCTTGGGCTCCGTTCCGGAAGGCCGGATGGCGAACCAGGACCCGTTCTCCAGTTCATAGCGCATGACGTTGGATGCCGGTATATCCTCCCAGCCGTCCTTATAGTCGATGGTCTTTGCCACTCTGTATCCCGCAGCCTCCGTAATGGGATCGCTTCGGAGGGCGTCCATCATGCGGCCGATCCTTCTGGCCCCTTCGATCCCCTGCAGGATCAGGTTGGGCTCGTCCTCGTTGAAGTAGCCGTACTTTTCGTAGATCTCCTGCAGGACCTGCCAGAGGGTCTTGCCCTGCTTCCTGTAATAGGCCGCCGCTTCCGCCACCAGCATGCCGGCGCTGATCCCGTCCTTGTCCCGGATATCCTCGCAGGCCGCGTAGCCTACGGATTCCTCATAGCCGAAAAGGTAGGTATAGCCGTTCTCGTGGAGGAAGGGGATCCTGCCGCAGATGTTCTTGAAACCGGTCAGGGCTTCGAACATCCTGACCCCGTAGCTCTCGGCAATAATGGAGGAAAGGGAGCTGGTCACGATGGACCGGACCATGGCGCCCTTTTTGGGCAGTGTGCCGGCCGTCAGGTGTCCCTCCAGGACATAGTTGACCAGGATGTATCCGGTCTGGTTGCCGTTTAAGGGGATATACTCTCCCTGATCGCTTAAGATCTCAATGGCAAAGCGGTCGGAATCGGGGTCTGTTGCCATCAGAAGCTCTGCCCCCACCTTTCGCCCCAGCTCCTCGCTCATGGCAAAGGCCGCGGGCGCCTCGGGATTGGGATAGCCTACCGTGGTAAAGTCGGGATCGGGATATCTCTGCTCCTCCACAAAGTGCCAGTTGGTAAAGCCCCTGTCCTCCAGCATGCGGGCAAAGGGTACGGAGCCGGCACCGTTCAGGGGCGTATAGACCAGGGGGATGGACAGATCGATCTCGTCTCCGCCGTGGATGGCCAGGCTTTCGATCCGGTCCAGATAGTCTCTGTCCTCCTTTTCGCCCAGGACCCTGATCAGGTCCTTTCCCTGTCCCTCCTCCACGGAGATCTGTCCGAAGTCGTCAAAATAATCCAGACGGCTGATGCTCTCGTAAATACCGTCCGCCACTTTACTGGATACCTGGCAGCCGTCCTCCCAGTAGACCTTGTAGCCGTTGTACTCCCTGGGGTTATGGGAAGCCGTGATGTTGACTCCCGACACCGTCCCCAGCTTCCGGATCAGGAAGGCCAGCTCCGGCGTGGGCCTGAGGTCAGGGAAAATATAGGCTCTGATCCCGTTTCCCGCCAGGATCCCTGCGGCCAGAAGGGAAAACTCATGGGAAAAGTGTCTGGGATCGTGGGCGATGATAACGCCCCTGTCCATGGCCTCTGGTCCGAAGGAACGGATATAGTCCGCAAGGCCCTTTGTGGCCCTGCCCACCACCAGAGCGTTCATCCGGTTGGTGCCGGCGCCCACCTTGCCCCGAAGGCCCGCCGTTCCGAAGGCCAGCTCCTGATAAAAGCGGTCTTCGATCTCATCCTCCCGGCCTCCGATCCCGGCCAGCTCCCCCCAGAGCGGGTCCGTATCCGCCAGTTTTTCCATCCAGTACATGTATCTGTCTTTTGCGTTCATCGGCTTTCTCCTCTCATGATTCCCATAAGATATGCGCTTATCTGAATCCATTTTACATCCGGGAGAAAGCTCTGGAAACAGTATCCTTGTCTTTTTGGCAAAAGATGCGGCGGGGCCCCGCAGGTCAGATCAGCAGCCCCGCGGCAAAGGCGGCCAGGGCCAGAAGGGGAAGGACCGCCCAGGAAATATATCTTCCGGCCATTTCCCATTCGGATGGCTCCGCCCATTCGGCGTCCCGGATCCGGAAGGACATCTGCAGGCGGAACAGCTCGTCCGCAAAAAGGACCGTGATCCAGGTGATCAGGCAGAGGGCTGCGCCGCCAAGCCACACAGACCAGTCTCCCTTATGGGTCAGCTCCGGCCCCAGCATGAGGCAGGCGATCTCCTGTAGGGAAGGCTCCAGGGGATCTGTTGCTTTTCCGTTCACCTCTGTTACTGTGTCCTGCCCCTGTGCCATGACGGCAAAGCCCGCATCCGCCGCGCTGCCGTCCTCATTAATCAGCCAGAGGCCCAGCCCCGGCCGCCGGTAAATACCACCCCGGAAAAGGACTTCTTCTCCGCACAAAATTTCCGCTCCCGTTATATTATCAGGATCTTCTCCCTCGGGCACCGCGCCTGCGTCCTCCCGGAAGGTATAGGGGCCGTACTCCTTTTCTCCGCAGCGGAAAGAGACCTCTCTGCCTTCCGTCACCGTAAAGACGGCTTCCTCTCCCTGCAGGGTCCCCCTGTAGACCATACCGGTCCCCTCCTCCTCCGGGACAAAGATCTCGTCCCTGTACAGAAATCCCCTGCGGGAGGTCCTAACACAGTAGAGGACCGTAAAGACCAGGAGCATTGCCGCCGTAACAAACAGGACCGATTTCCGAAAAGAATCCATATCTCTGACCTTTTCCATAGAACTCTCCTTTCATGGCTTTGGACTTAAGACTTTACACTTTATGTTTTGCACTTTCTTTCCGACTGTTATTTTATCACTCTTCCGCCTGTGCGTTCTTCCATAGTGGTTAACTGAAGATCTGCCGCAGAGGCTGCTCCGGCTGAAAGGACCCGCCTTTCAGTCCGCCCTCTCAGGATCCGCCCCATAAAATCTTCCCTGAAAGTTCCCGGAAATTTAAGAATGTAGTTCTTGAAACTACGTTTCGCAGAGCCTATGATGGGTACAGCACAGATTTTAACAGGCGCCCCATGTCTGTTATCTCATCAGCTCTTCCGAGCATGTTTTTGAGGAAATGCCATGCCCTTTCAGATGCGACGCCTTCTTTATAAATACGGAGAAGATATCCTGGGCTCCGATCAGTTCCGCCAGGCTTTCGGACAGACCCACCATAAATGCATGACCGTGGCGGACCACTCCCTGGGGGTCTGCGTGGTCTGCCTCTATATCTGTCTGGTCCTTGAAAAGATCCATATCTCCGTCCACGTCCGGGACCTGACCGTTGCGGCCCTCTGCCACGATCTTGGCATTATGGGACGCTATGAGAAATACCGAAACAATATCGAATGCTGCGGCAGGCACCCCGTCGATTCCCTGGACTGCATCCGGGACCTGATCGGCGAGGAAGAATACAGCGATATCATCGAGAACTCGGTCCGCCGCCACATGTGGCCCCTGACGCCAGTCCCTCCCAGATACCGGGAAGGTCTCATCCTGACCATGGCGGACAAGGTCTCCGCTGTTATGGAGCGTCTGGGCAGATCCCCCGCCAGAGGGCTGGACAGGGAAAGCATCCTGCGTCTCTCCCCTGCCGCAGAGTCTTTTTCTTCGGAAGATTTAGATCTCCCGGTGTAGGTCATCTCCTTAAGGATCCCGGAAGCACCGGCCGTCTTCGGCTTAATAAAAGGACATATCACACTGAAATCTTACTTTCCGGTGTGATATGTCCTTTTTTGCCTTCAGGCTCCGCTGCCTGCCAATTACGTTTTATCTTCTGCCTCTGAAGATCCTGAGCAGGGCCACAAGCACCCCGAACATGACGCCGGCCACCGGCCAGACGATCCAGGTCCTGTGCCATGCGCCTGTCAGAAAGCTGAGAAGGAGATAGAGCCCCGTGGCGCTCAGCCAGTAGATGGTCACAAAGGGCGCGTTCCTTGTGCTCTCCTCTTTATGTTCCCTGGTATAATCCCCCTCCTCCAGGAGCTTTTGCATAGCCTCCCAGCGCATGCCGGTCCTGACCAGAAGGAAGGTCCCGGACGCTACCAGAAGAAGGAGAAATCCCACGCTGCAGGCTCCGGCAAAGTCGCTTCCCTCCATGCTCATGAACACGGTAACAGGGATCACCGCCAGGATGCAGAGAACGACGCCCAGGACCACCGACAGATGGTGGGCGTCCTGATATCTTCCCATCCTTTCCCTGACCATGCCGTCCACCCCGTACTCGGTCTCGATGGGTTCCTTCTCCAGGAAGTCATAGGGGTCTGTCTTCATGCCGTTTATGATAAAGAGGGCCACCGCCCCTGCGATCAGAAGCAGGAGGACTGCAAGACCGATGCCTCCCGCCTGGTTGTCGGTCAGGCGGACCAGGCCTTCCTCTGCGGCTGTTCCCAGGATCAGCAGTGCTACCGGGCTGATGATGCACAGGAAAACGCCCGCTGCGATCCTGTCCGATACAGGTCCGATCAGTTTCAGGTAGGTGCTGGCTTCCTCCATGGATACGGCCCTGACCGCTATGTCCTCCGGCATGGTGGAGATTTCATTCCGGACCGGCCCAACGGCTCCGCTCTCTTCCATCTCTTCCTTTAAAAGGAAATCCGTGCTGACGCCAAAGAGCTCCGCCATCTGCAGGATCCGGTTCAGGTCCGGCATGGACTGGGCACTCTCCCACTTGGATACGGACTGTCTGCTGACGCCCAGCATCCCTGCCAGTTCCTCCTGGGACCAGCCGTTCTTTTTTCTGAGGTTCATGATTTTATCTGCGAGGATCATATCTGTTCTCCCTTCTGTACAGGTCTTTTACTGCCCCGGACACCTCCGGGATTTGTTTCCTGTCTGTTTCTTTATGCCTGCATTGTACGAAAAAAGGGGATGGCAGGCTACCAGGCGGCCTTTGCAATCCGTCAACCGGGGGTTGCAAAGAGGTATCTGCCGCTATTTTACACTCAAAAACCTGCTTTCAGCATCATAAAGGCCATGACATGAAGGGCCTGCTGGAAGCCGCCCTGCCGGATAAGGCCCTCGATCTCTCTCTCTGTCAGCAGCACGTCCCCCAGAAACTCCGTATCGTCCGGGTCGGGCTCTGCCGCCTTCCTGCAGTCCTGTGCCGCAAAGACATAGGCGTAGTTGTCGGCTATGGTGGCGTTGGATGGGATGGTGATCAGGTGTCTCCAGCTGTCGGATACATATCCCGTTTCTTCTTTCAGCTCCCGCCTGGCCGCTTCCAGGGCAGCCTCCATGCTCACTGTGCTTTTTGAAGGAAGTGCATAGTCATGGCCTTCCCCCCCTTCGATGCCTCCCGCCGGGAACTCGGTGGTACAGGTCCGGATCCCGTGGCGGAACTGACGGACGCAGATAAAACGGCCTTCCGTATCCCTGGCCGCGATGACCACGTAGTCCTTCCTGCTGTAATTGTAAAAGGGAGCAGCTTCACTGCCGTCCGGCATCCTGTATTTCACTCTTCTGAAATCGATCCATTGGTCCTCTGCCAGATGCTCTGTCTCCACTTCCTGCCATGTAAAGGCCTGATCGTCCCAGGCTCCTCCGGGGCTCTTGCCCTTTCTGCTCTCTTCCATCCTTTGATTCCTTTCCCCGTCCGTCTCTGCGGACAGGCTCCATTATAACAGACACCTGGCGCGGCAGGCGCAGGCTGCAGAAAATGTACACGTGTACATTTCTGGTCCCGGGATAACTTCCTCTAAACATGTCCTGCCTTGCCCTTTTTCTGATTTGCCTTACAATAAAGAAGACCGCCGGACCTCAGGCGGTCTGTTTCAAAGATAAATGAAGAAAGGAAGCGGACCATGCGACTTTTATCTCTTGTTTTCGGAGCCCTGGGGCTCCTTTCCATGCTTTACGGCCTGGCCGTTCTGGGCACTGCCTCCGGCACCTCCTTCTGGATGGTATGGGAAGGGGCGGGGCTCCTGGCTCTGATCCTGGCCATTCTCTTTTTCAGCCGGATCTGGATCCGGATCCCCGCCTTATTTCGCTATGCCTTCTGGGCTCTCGTTCTGGCCGGGGCTCTGTGGATCCTGATCTGCTGCGGTCTTATGGTCTCCCGCTTCGGAGACCGGGGGCAGGAGAAGCCTGACTGCCTGATCGTACTGGGCGCCCAGGTCCGGGCAGACGGCCCCAGTCTGACCCTCAGATACCGTCTGGATACGGCCGCCTCTTTTCTGAAGGACCATCCGGATATCCCCTGCATCCTCTCCGGAGGGCAGGGCTATAACGAGCCCTGCACGGAAGCAGAGGGCATGCGGGACTATCTGATCTCCAGAGGCATCGACGAGTCCCGTCTGATCCTGGAGAAGAATTCTTCCAACACCATAGAAAACATCCGCTTTTCAAAAGCCCTTCTGCCGGAGGGGACCGGCAGCGTTGCCATTATCACCAACGATTTCCATCTCTACCGCGGGACCCGCCTGGCGGCGGCCCAGGGCATCCCGGGCGTCTGCGGCATAGCGGCCCCCTCCGTATCCTACTATCTCCCCAACAACATGCTCCGGGAGTGCATGGGCATCGCCAAGGACTGTCTTCTTGGAAATATGACCCTCTTTTAAAGGGCCATGGCAAAAAGGCCCCGGTCTGTGCTACAATGCGGAAAGCAATTCAAAAAGGAAGGATCGTTCCATATGTATATTCAGTCTTTTGAAGAAAAAGAAAACGGGACCGCCGTCATGAACGTGGTCCTGACCGCCGAAGAGCTGGACCGGGCCGTCAGGGCCCAGTTCGAAGCAAAAAAGGACCAGTACGAAGTGAAGGGCTATGAAAAGGGACAGGCCCCCTTTGAGAAGGTCCTGGAAGTCTACGGAGAGACCGCTCTCTACCAGAACGTCATTAATGCCATGGCCGGCCCCGTCTACCAGTTCGGCCTGAAAGAGACCGGAGTCAGGGTCATCGGCAGGCCCACCTTTCAGAATGTATCCGTCACGGAGAAAAAAGAAATGGTCTTTACCTTCTCGGTCATGCTCTATCCGGAGGTGACCCTGGGCCAGTACCGGGGCCTGAAGGCAAAAAAGGAGACCGCTCCCGTCACAGAAGAAGACATCGGGAGGGCCATTGAGGAAGAACAGGCAAAGAACGTCCGCACCGTGGACGTGGAAGGCCGTCCGGCAAGGGAAGGCGATACTGTTATCATTGATTTTGAAGGCTTTCTTGGCGGCACCCCCTTCGACGGAGGCCGGGGAGACGCCTATCCCCTGGAGCTGGGCTCCCATTCCTTTGTGCCCGGCTTTGAAGAGCAGGTAGCGGGCATGATGCCCGGGGAGACCAGGGACATCGATATTACCTTCCCCCAGAACTATGTGCCGGACCTGGCGGGCAAGGCTGTGGTCTTTAAGGTAAAGCTCCACAGGATCACAAGACAGGAAAAGGTCCCGGTGGAGATCACCGATGCCTACAGAGAAGCCGTACGGACTGCCCTGGAGCGGAAAGCTGCCCAGGACGCCCTGGACAACTTCCATAAGGCCATTCTTTCAAAGGCGGCGGAAAATCTGATCGTCACCCTGCCCGAAGGCCTCGTTGAGGAAAACGGGGAAGCCATGGTGCGGGACTACGCCTCCAGGATGGGCATCGACGGCCGCACCCCTTTCGACCAGGTCTGCCAGATGATGGGCATCGACGATACCCTTCTCAAAGAGACCATCTATCCCACGGCGGAAGAACAGATCCGTCTGGACCTGCTGATCAAAGCGGTCATAGAGGCAGAGAAGATCGCCGCAGAAAAAGAAGCCATCGAGGAGTTTGCCTCCAGGATGGCTTTAAGCTACGGGGTAACGCCCGACGAAGTCAGGCAGAGATATGACGACGAGGCCCTCCAGAGGCTCTGCAGTAAGGAACTGGCCATGATGGCCATCCTGGAGTCCGCTCTGGAGGAATAGAAAAAAACCGGAGGTTTTTTGTTTACTTAAGGATCAGGCAGGACTGGGGGCCAAGAAGGATCCCCTGATCGTCCGCCCTTCCCTGTCCGATCTCATATACCTTTCTCCTTCCGGAGGCGGGAACAGGAGCAAAGGCCTCCTGACCGGAGGGATTTAATGCAATGATCATGGAACCTCTTCTGTAAACGAAGGGGTTCTTTTTTTCCTCCGCGAAAAGGACCCCGAAGGCTGCATCTGACCCAAGTTCAGGATACTTATGACGCAGGCGGATCAGGTCTCTGACCCTGTGATACAGGGAGGAAGGATCTTCCATCTGGCTCTCCAGGTCCGGGGCGTCAGGGGCAGGGTCCACAGGCAGGTAGAGGTCTTTTTCCTCCGCCTCGGAAAAACCCATGTTCTTTCCCTTTGTCCACTGCATGGGGGTCCTGGTCCCTGTACGGTAGTAACCCCCTTCTTTGGTGGGAAGGCCCTCTATATAGCGCATGCCGATCTCATCCCCGTAGTAGAGGAAGGGAACGCCCGGCATGGTAAAGAGGAAGGCGTAGAAGATCTCCAGCTCTCTTTTTCCCAGGTTGAAGCTGGGCCTCTGGGTGTCGTGGTTGCAGCTGATCAGGGAGATATAGCCCTCTTCCCGGGTATCGTTGTAGCGGGGCAGATAGTCCCTTAAGAAGCGCAGGATATCCCCGCCCGCGTCCTTTTTGAAATAAGAATGGTCCTCTCCGGACTTGTAGTCCCGAAGAAGGGTATTGTAGCCGTTGCCCAGGTGGTCCAGGTAAAAATCCATGTGGAAGCCGCAGGAAAGGGCCTGCCAAGGGGAGCACCACTCCGCCGCGAAGGCGGCTTCCGGGTATTCCTTCCCGATTTCTCCCAGGATATCCCTCCATACGGCGCAGGTCCCGGATTTGTTTTCGTCGTCGAACTTGACCAGGGAATCGGCCATGTCCACCCGGAATCCGTCGCAGCCTCTGGAGAGCCAGAAACGCATGATATCCTTCACAGCCTCTCTTGTGGACAGGGCGTCGGGGGAATCGATCCTCTGGTGCCAGGACTCCGAGGGATGAAGAAAACCGTAGTTGAGGGCCGGCTGGCACTTGAAGAAGTTGATGACATAGCCGCCGTCCCTTTCGGCTTCTCCCGAGATGAAATTCAGGCCGCCTCCCCATTTGAAGACGAAGTCCGTCCAGATATAGCGGCCGGAAAGGGGATTTGATTCCGGCTTTCTGCTCTCCAGAAACCAGGGATGCTCCTCCGAGGTGTGGCCGGGCACCAGGTCCAAGAGGACCCGGATCCCCCGATGGTGGGCCTCTTCAAAAAGGCGGACCAGGTCTTCGGTGGTCCCGTAGCGGGGCGCCGCCTTCTTATAATCCCGGACGTCGTAGCCGGCGTCCTTAAAGGGGGAGTCAAAGCAGGGATTGAGCCAGATGGCATTGCAGCCCAGGTCCCTTACATAGTCCAGCTTCTGGATGATCCCCTCAAAATCACCGATGCCGTCCCCGCCCGCATCCTTAAAGCTCTGGGGATAGATCTCATAAAATACCGCGTCCTTCAGCCAGTCCGGCATAGCCCTCTCCTTTCCTACCTGACGATTCTGATCCTGCTGCCTCTTTCCGTGCTCTTAACAACGATCTTCTTGGGAATACTCTCCTCCAGCTTGGATACGTGGGAGATGATCCCGATCTGACGGCTGCCGGAGGAAAGCTGGTCCAGGACCTTGATGGCGTTGTCCAGGACCGCATCGTCCAGGGATCCGAAGCCCTCGTCTATGAACATGGCGTCGATCTCGGTGCCGCCCGCATGGTTCTGGGCCGCGTCGGACAATCCCAGGGCCAGGGCCAGGGATACCTGGAAGCCCTCGCCGCCGGAAATGGAACCGGCCCTTCTGGTGGTGCCCGAGCTGTTGTCCAGGACGTCGATCTCCAGACCTGCCGCGGCATTGGCTCTGGCTCCTTCCAGGCGGTGGATCAGCTCGAACCGGCCCCCCGTCATGATCTGCAGCCTCTGATTGGCCTCTGTCAGGATCTCCCTGAAGGCTTCTCCCATTGCGTAGCGTTCGAAGCTGAGCTTTCCGCCTGCGTCGGCGGCGCCGGAGGCCATGGCAGAGAGCTGATGGATCCTGGTACATGCCGGGGCGATCCTTTCGATCTCCTCCAGACGGGAGCGGACCTTTTCCAGGGTCTCCGTGTGGTTCAGAAGGAAGGCCTGCCTCTCGCTTAAGGCATCCTGGGCCTTCTTCAGGGCATCCCCTGCCTCCCGGATCTTCAGATCCAGCGCCTCCAGATCGGTTCTCTCGAGGCCTTCCGTCTCCTTCTGCAGCTCCCGAAGGACCTCCAGGGCATGGACCTTTCCGGATGTATGCTCTGTCACCAGGCGGGTCTCTGTATCCAGCCACTTTTCAGGGTTTTCACGGCCGCAGAAGGAAATGGCTTCCTCATAGGCTGCCCGGGTGGCAAAGGCCCCTGTCAGGGCTTCGCCGAACTTTCTTTCCAGGATATCCTTCCTGTCTTTTTCCTCTTCCCGGGTCTTTGCGGCGCCAGCGATCCGGCCCCTTATGGTGTTCAGGGCTTCTCCCGCCGCCTTCAGGTCCTTTTCCGCCCGGTCGATGGTTTTTTTCAGCTTCTCCTGGTCTCCTGCAAGCCTCTGATCCTCCAGAAGCGCTGCTTTTTCCGTCTCGAAGGTCAGACTTTCCCTGACCGCCTTAAAGCTGGCTTCATTTCCCGCCAGATCTGCCTGGAGCCTGGCCGCTGCTGAACTCTCCGCATCCCGGAGCCTTCGGTTTCCCTCAAGCATCTTACGAAGGTCTGCAAGAGATTTTTGAAGTTTTCCCTTACGTTCCACCATACGGGAAGCCTCCCGGAACTCCATATCTCTTTTGGAGATTTCGCCCGTAATTTTTGTTTCCATGGAGTCCAGCTTTCCGGGTTCTGTAAGTTCTCCCCATGTGTATGCAGAGGGCCTGTTTTTATAAACCTTATTGATCTCCCTGACGGCGTATTCCTGCCCCTTCAGACTTTCTGTCTCCAGCTTTTGCACCAGTCGGGCCTGGTCGGACCTGTTTTTTTCGGCCAGATCCTTTTTCTTACCGGCAGCATCCACTTCTTTCTGATCCGGAGGCATAAGGCCTGTGTACAGAGGGGCCTTCCATCCTGCCCGGACCCTGGTTCCGCAGACAGGGCAGGACGCTTCTCCGTGCTCTTTTACTTCCGTCTCCAGAGAGCCTGTCAGGATCCTGGCCTGACCCTCAATGAAAGCCTGATAGAGGTTCTGATGGGCGGCAGACAGCGAAGATGCCTTATCTGTCATCTCCAGGAGTTTTTTCTTTTCCCTTTCCCAGTCTGCCGTCTTCTCCTTTGTCTCCCGGATCCTGGCAAAAATGCCCTCCGGTCCCAGAAGTGACTCTGACGCCTCTTTTGCGTTGGAAAGTCTCGTCTGGGCAGCGGCCGCCAGGGCTTCCGCCTGATCAAGGCCTGAAAGATCCTTTTCTATCCGCTGGATATTCTCCTCTGCCCGGCCTATGGCAGTATCCATCTCTCGGACTTTCTTTTCCTTTGCCTGCACCTCTCCCCTGATCCGGAGGATCCGCGCCTGCAGGTCGTCCGCCTTCTGATAGTCCGGAAGCTGCTTTTCAATGCTGCCACGCCGGATCGAAAGCTGGCGGATTTCCTCCAGCTTCTTTGGATTTCCTGCCGCTGCTTTTTCCGCTCCCGCAAACAGGTCAGCCTTATCTTTTTCCTGTGCCTTCAGAATCTCCATCTGCCTGTCCATGGCACGGAGCTTCTCTGCCGAGTCTGCCAGATCCTTCTCGGCAGGCAGGACGTCCCGGACAGCCTTCCGGACCACCAGAATGCGGTCCTTTCTCTCGGCCATCTCCGGATCCTTTTTCACAAAGTCCTCATAGGTCCTGCCGGCCTTTCCCAGCTTGTCCAGCTTTTCGTTGTCCTCTCCAGCCTTTCCCCGGGACAGGAGCAGGTCTTTCCTGCTCTTTTCACAGGCATCCTTTTTCTCTGTCAGCACTTCTTCCAGGGCGGCGTCCTGACTGATCAGATTTTCAAGGGCCCTGACCAGGTCCGGATGGTCTGCCTGGTAGAGAGATGCTTCTTCCTCTGTCAGACCTTCCGGCATACGGAAGCCGTGCTGCATGACCATGCGGATCTCCGAAGAAAGAGCGTTCCTTCTGCCGGAAAGGGCGCTGTCCGCGCTCTGCAGCCAGTTCTGGAAACGGATAAAAGGGGATGAATCAAAGAGCCTTCCCAGGATAGCGGACCGGTTCTCGGAATTGGAGTCCAGGAATTTCCGGAATTCCCCCTGGGCCAGCATAATGATCTGCTGGAACTGGACGGCATCCAGGCTGTCCAGGATGGCCGTGATCCTCTTTGTGACGGCGTTCTGGCCGGTCACGGCCGCCTTTCCCTCTTCCCACAGGTCTGCGTCCTGGGTGAATTCGTAGGTGTCCTCCAGGCCCCTCTTTTTCTTCATGTGGATGATGCGGCGGACCCTGTGACAGCGGCCGTTATGGGTAAAGGTCAGATCCACCACCGAATCCTCTCCCTTAGGGATATAGTCGGAATGCATCATGTTGATCTTGCGGTGGTCGCCGCCCACTGTTCCGTAAAGGGCAAACATGATGGCGTCGAAGATGGTGGTCTTGCCCGCGCCGGTGTCGCCGGTGATCAGGTAAAGCCCGCTGCCCAGGTCCTCAAAGGGGATCAGGGTCTCTTCGGCATAAGAACCGAAGCCTTTGATCAGAAGTGTAACAGGTCTCATGCTTCGCCTCCTTTCCCGGCATCCTCCTGCCTGAGTATGAATCGTACAAAAGCCTCCGTCTGCTTTTCGTCAGGAAAAAGACCCTCTCCCAGGTCCCCGGCCCTGCCCGCATGCTCGGCGGCGTAGTCTATGATGGCCTTCTCGGCGCTGCCGGGAAGCTTCTCCCCGCTCCGGTCAAAATAGAAGTCCGTAAAGAGCTCCGTCAGGGACTTGCGGCGGGCGTCCCCTCCTGCCCTGGCCTTCAGGGCAGGGCCCGTTCCTTCGTGGACAAGCTCCAGGACCCTGCTGCCCTTTCCCTTGAAGAAGGCTCTGAGCTTTTCCGCCGCGTCCGGGACTCTGGTCCGGTCCGTCAAAGCGATCCTCAGATACTCATCCCGGGCAGTTCTCTTTTTTTCTTCCTCCAGGATCTGGCTATAGGTCCCCCGGATCTCCCGCAGAGGATGCAGGGGGGCGATCTGACAGATCTCTATGGAAGGCTCCGTCCCGGCTTCTCCCAGGTCCACCAGGACCGGTCCCTTGACGGACTGCCTGGTCTCGGAGAAATGGTAGCAAAGCGGGGACCCGCTGTAGCGGACAGTCTTTCTCCCCACCGGCTGGGCGGCGTGGATATGGCCCAGGGCCACATAGGTAAAGCCGTCAAAGGCAGTATAGTCGATTGCCCCCACGCCGCCGATCATGGTCTCTGACCCGCCTCTTTCCGCTTCCACCCCGTCCCTGACCACGTTCTGGTGGGCGATCAGGACGTTCCTCCCGGAGAAATCTATGTCCTGCTCCGCAAGGAGCCTGCGGCATGCCGTGTCATAGTCCCGGATGGAATCGTCCTCCAGGACCTGGCTGACCAGGGCCGGGAAGATATAGGGAAGGAGCCAGAAGGTCACAGGGCCGTACTGATCCTCCAGGGTCACATGGCGGATCTCTCTGCCCACAATGCCCGCGATATGGACTCCCTGGTCCTCTAAAAGCCTTTCCGCAAAGGAAAGCTTCTGACCGGAGTCATGGTTGCCCGAGATCATGAGCACCTGAATGCCCCTTTCGTGAAGGCCTGTCAGAAAAGCGTCCAGAAGCCGGACGGCCTCTCCCGAGGGGGAGCTTCTGTCATAGACATCCCCTGCGATCAGGACGGCATCGGGCTTTACCTTATCTGTCAGCTCCAGAAAGCGGTCTGCCCAGTAGGGCTGGTCTTCTTCCACCAGGGAGCAGTCATGCAGGGATTTTCCAAAGTGCAGGTCCGCGATGTGCAGAAATCTCATAAAACTTATCCTCTCTGAGTCATACAAAGCAAAATACAGGGCCAGGCCTCCCGGGACCATCCCGGGCACCTGCGCCCTGTATCATTATACTTCAAAAACGCTCCCGGTCAAAACCCGGCAAAGGCGGCTCCCCCTGTTTACGAAGCACACCAGCCTCCGTCTACAGCCAGCTCAGCACCGCTGATATAGGCAGCCTGGTCACTGGCAAGGAAAAGACAGGCCTTTGCGATCTCGGAAGGATCTCCCGGCGCCGGGGCGGTTCCCAGGACCGGCTGGATCCTCTGATAGCCGTCCATGTTGGGCATTCCCATGGCAGATGCGATCTCGGTCTTGAATCCGCCGGCGATGATGGCGTTGGACCGGATGCCTTCCTTCATGTACATGTAGGCAGTGTTTCTGGACAGGGAAGCCACGGCTGCCTTGGAGGCACAGTAGACTGCTCCGGCGCAGGTCTTTTTTGCCCCTTCGGAAGCGATGCTGATGATGGATCCTCCGTTCCCCTGCTCCAGGAAGACCTGGACCGCCTTTTTATAGGCATAGAAGGGGCCGAATACATTGACGGAAAAGACCTTCTCCAGCTTTTCCTCGGAAAAGCTGCCTACAGGGGACATGTCGTCCATGATGCCCGCATTGTTGACCAGGATATCCAGCTTTCCGAATTTTTCCACTGCAAAGTCGATCATACCGTTATTGACTTCCTGCAGGGAAATGTCTCCCGGATAGATCTCGACCCGGCCTTCCTCTCCTGCAAGCTCCAGAGCCAGTTTCTCCAGCCTTTCTTTCCTTCTGGCAACGGCTGCTACCGATGCCCCCTCTTTCACAAAGAGCTTTACGATCTCCCAGCCCATGCCGCTGGAAGCACCTGTTACGACTGCGCTTTTACCTGATAAAACACCCATATATACCTCCTCTTTGCGTAGTCTGTTTTTGTCTCTGAGAATATTCTAGCGGTTTAAAATGGGATTAACAAGTCTGCGCTGTGCATAAACTTTCAGGCAAAATCCCGAAGGCGGCCGGCCCGGGAGGGATGGGCGAGTCTTCGCAGGGCAAGCTTTTCGATCTGGCGGATGCGCTCCCTGGTCACCCCGAAAGCGGCCCCCACTTCCTCCAGGGTCCTGGGCCTTCCGTCATCCAGACCGAAGCGGAGGCGGATCACCTTCTGCTCCCTTTCCTTCAGCTGGGAGAGGGCTTCCTCCACTGCTTCCCTGCGCATCCGGTCCATGATCTCCCTTTCGGGATCGGCCGCCTTCTCATCCGAAATGAAGTAGGACAGATCCGTATCCTCATCGTCTCCTACCGTGGTATCCAGGGAGACCGTATCCGAGATACAGGTCCTGGCAGCGCGGATCTTACGGATATCCAGGCCGAGCTTCTCGGCCAGCTCCTGATCCGAAAGCTGCTCTCCGCTTACGGCAAGGGCTTCCCTCTGGAGCCTTGTGATCTTCCCGATCAGTTCTCCCATATGGACAGGAATGCGTATGGTCCTTCCCTGGTCTGCAAGCGCCCTGCTGATGCCCTGCCGGATCCACCAGGTGGCATAGGTGGAAAAGCGCCAGCCTCTGGTACAGTCATACTTATCCGCAGCCTTCATGAGTCCCATGTTCCCTTCCTGGATCAGATCCTGGAGGGAAAGGCCTCTTCCGAGAGCGCGCTTTGCAGTACTGACCACCAGCCGGAGATTGGAACTGATCAGCTTCTCCCTGGCTTCTTCCCAGCCCTCTTCCTTGTCCATGATGCACTTTCCGAGGGCATACTCCTCTTCGGGGGTCAGCAGGGGATATCTGCTGATCTCCTTCAGATAGAGCTTCATGCTGTCCGTATTAAGGACCTGTGCTTCACTTCCTGCTTCGGTCTCCCGGAGGGCCTGTTCGCTTTCTTCTTCCAGATTTCTGAGTTCACTCTCCGAAGGCTCCACAAAGGCACCCTGTTCCTTCATCCCGTAGGTTCTGTCATTTCTTTCCATCTGCCTGCCTCCTCTTCTTCCGAATGATTTTCTCTCTCCCTCTCTGCCCTCTTCCTCCCCTGGGAGGGTAATTTCCTTTTTCCGCAAGATATCGGGATTTCCTTTTTTCTTTTTTATTTTGTTCAGGCCTTCTTCCTCCCCCCTGACGCAGGCCTTTCCCCTTATTCCCCGGCCACCTCTTCTTCTGTCTCCTCCGCTTCCGGTATATAAAGCCTGAGCTGCCTTGGCCAGAGGATCCTCCCCGCCATTCCTGTAAAAAGCAGTTCCACGCCGGACATGATCAGCATAAGGCCGGGCATGTAGAGGAGATAATTCAGCCCGCCGGATCCCATTTCCGGCAGAAAGTCTGTCCATGCCGGATACTTCAGAAGCACCATGAAGTTCAGGGGGATCGTAGACGGCGCCGTCATCAGAAGGATCCACAGATTTTCCCGTCCCCGGCAGAAAGGCAGGCAGGCTGTCAGAACAAAGATCAGAAGGCCGGCCGCCGCCGCAGGCATAAGGGATCCCGTAAAGACAGCCGTCATGGTGCAGGCCAGGGGCACTGCCGTAAAGACTGCCAGCATATCATTACTGTTTTTTCGCATATTTCTCCTTTCCCGGGCTCAGCCCGTAAAGAAACCTATTATACTGGCGGCCTCCGTGATGATCAGAAGCGGCAGGATGATCTGTAAAGCACGGATCATACGGAGTCCTGCCAGGGTGGCTTTTCCGTTGAGGCCCTGCTTTTTCAGCTTCTCTCTGGCCCTGGGATCCCTCAGGATCCTGCCGGCCCTCGACGGCAGATCTCCGGCCCCCAGAAGCTCCGAAAAGATCTCCATTCCGTCCAGTCCGTCCGCCAGGGAAAGGTTCACAATGCCGGTAATGATATTGATGAAGGCCGCGCAGACCAGTACAAGACTGTCAAAGAGTCCCGCCTTCAGCAGAAGCAGGAAGAGTCCGGCCAGCGCCATATTGGCCTCAGGGCCGGCGGCAGAGATCTGGATCCTGCGAAAGCGCCCTTTCACGCCATGGCTGCTTATCAGAACACAGGCTCCCGGAATAAAAGTGAATCAGGCGATTCCTGCTTCGAACCAGACTCCCCCATAGGAAAGACAGACACATGCATGGGAAAATTCATGCAGGGATAAGCCCAGGACCAAGCCGGTCACCGCACCCGGGATGGGTCCCCATCCCAGATCCACAAAGGGAAAGTCTCCCGATAAAAGGACCTGCAGGCCGAAAGCCAGAAGAGGCAGACAGAGCAGGAGCAGAAGGCGGTTCCAGCATCTGGCCAGAGCCCGGATCCTCCTGTTCTCCTTTGGCGTCACCAGGGTCCATGTGAAACTCCCAGGTCCCGTGATCCTGAACCGGATCCCGTCATCCAGAAAGCCCAATTTTTCAAAATGCTCCAGGGCGGTCTCAGCCTCTTCCTCTGTCAGCCCCTTCGTATTTTTATAAGGATCTCTGCATCCGTTGAGACTGCGAAGAAATCTGGCGCAGCAAATGTCCATCTCATAAAGACTGCCTCCCCTGTAGTCCAGGACATAGGATGTATATCGGTCTTTTTTCCTGAAACGCAGGTAATGACTTTTTTTCGGATACTTCACCGGATGCGCCCTCCTTTCCCCGGAAAGCGGATTCTTTCCTATTGTTCTTCAAGTATAGCCTGCAGGAGCCGGACTGGAAATCAACCTGCGGTTGCATCTGCGGCCCCGCAGTCCGCACTTCCCCGGCATTTTTCCGGACAGCCCTGCATCTTTACTCTTTTTTGCTGTCCCTTCCCTGCTTCCATACTATAATACGGACAGGACCTCCCTCCCGCAGGGGGGAGGACAGGATGCATTACATCTCTCAGACCTCTGAAAGGACCGCCATGAATAAAGACCCTTTCTATTCTTCTCTCTCGCAGGCCCTGGAAGCTCTCTACGGGCCGAAAATCGGGATCCTCTCCGGAAAAAGGATCTTCGGAGGCGACATCAATACTGCGGAAAGGCTGACCCTGTCAGACGGCAGCTTCCTTTTTATGAAATCCAACGCCCTTTCCGGGGAAGCCATGTTCAGGGCTGAGTTTGCCGGACTTACGGCTCTTCGCCGCATAGGAGCCCTGCCTGTTCCGGAGCCTCTGTGCTGCGGAAGGGACACAGACAGGGGAATCTCCTTCCTTCTTATGGAGTATGTTTCTCCCGCTCCCCGCAGAAAAGATTACTGGGAAGAGCTGGGAAGAGGACTGGCCCTCCTGCACAGGGCGGACACTTCCTTCCTGCATGAAGGAATCCCCGGCCCCCTTTACGGCTTTCCGGAAAATAACTTCATAGGCTCTTCTTCCCAGATCAATGCCTGGAAGGACAGCTGGAGCGGCTTTTTCGCCGCCTGCCGCCTGGAGCCCCAGATCCGCATGGCTGCTTCTTCCCTTCCGGAAAGCGTCCTGCGCGCTTTCTCTGCTCTTCTGGAACGCCTGGACCGGTATCTGCCGGAACCTGATTTTCCTTCCCTCCTCCACGGGGATCTATGGAGCGGCAATGTTATGACGGGCCCGGATGGAAGAGCTGTGATCATGGACCCCGCTGCCTATGCAGGCTCTCTGGAAGCGGACCTTGCCATGACGGCCCTCTTCGGCGGCTTTCCGGAAAGCTTCTATGCCTCCTACAGGGAAGTGACTCCCATCGATCCCTCCTACAGGGACAGGAAGGATCTTTATAACCTCTATCACCTGCTGAATCACCTGAACCTCTTCGGGGAAGCCTACTACTACGATGTCCTGGCCGTTCTGAGAAAATACGCCCCCTGAAGGGGCGGCGGCCGGATGAGAGGACAGGAGACCTGAAAAGAGGCATGACCTCAGAAAAACATAAACATCATCAGAAGCAGAACCCGGAAAGATACTTAAAACAGGAGGAAACCGGACCGGCTAAATCAAAAAGACCGTGGGGAGCGTCCGCTCCCCACGGTCTTTCAGGTTATGACTGAAGATCTAGTAACTTCTTGATTATCTCTTTACTCTTGCGCCTGCGCCGCCCATGATGGCTTCTACCTCAGAGCAGGTAGCCATGGAGGTGTCGCCGGGTGTGGTCATGGCCAGAGCGCCGTGGGCTGCACCATAGTTGACAGCCTTTGCAGGATCGCCTGTGGTCATGAGGCCGTAAACAAGGCCGGATGCGAAGGAGTCGCCGCCGCCGACACGGTCCATGATCTCCAG
>DETN01000104.1:33594-62638 GCA_002362155.1 Lachnospiraceae bacterium UBA3287
AGCAGATGGCCTTCCAGTCGTTGACAGTAGCGGTCTTAACGGTACGAAGGGTGGTTGCGATGGCCTTGAAGTTGGGATAGGTCCTGGCTGCCTCTGCGACCATCTTGTAGTAGCCGTCCAGATTCAGCTCCTTGAGGTTCTCGTCGTTTCCTTCGACCTGCAGGCCAAGGCATGCGGTAAAGTCTTCCTCGTTGCCGATCATGACGTCAACGTACTTTGCGACTTCCTTGTTGACTTCCTGAGCCTTGGCAAGGCCGCCGATGGCAGACCACATGGAAGGACGGTAGTTAAGGTCATAGGATACGATGGTGCCGTACTTCTTTGCAGCCTTGCATGCTGCGATAACGGTCTCGCAGGCCTGCTCGGAAAGAGCTGCATAGATGCCGCCTGTGTGGAGCCAGCGTACGCCCAGAGTTCCGAAGATGTATTCGAAGTCGAAATCTTCGGGAGTAGCCTGGGAAATGGCAGTGTTGGCTCTGTCGGAGCAGCCTACTGCACCGCGGATGCCGAAGCCTCTCTCGGTGAAGTTGAGGCCGTTGCGGCAGATACGGCCGATGCCGTCGGTCTTCTTCCAGTAGATCAGGTCTGTGGAAACGCCGCCCTGCTCGATGAAATCCTTCATCAGTCTGCCGACTTCGTTGTCAGCGAAAGCGGTGATGACAGCTGTCTTCATGCCGAAGCACTTGTGCAGGCCGCGGATAACGTTGTATTCGCCGCCGCCTTCCCATGCGCGGAAGGATCTGGCTGTACGGATACGGCCCTCGCCGGGATCCAGACGGAGCATGACTTCGCCCAGGGATACAGCATCAAAGGTACATTCGGATGCGGGTCTTAAATTCAGTTCCATAATCTTTTTCCTTTCTTCCGGATTAACCGCGGACTTCCTTAACGATATCAGCTGCCTCTTTGACCAGCTTTGTGATCTCATCGAACTTGCCTGCTTCCACAAGGCTTCCCTTGACCATCCAGGAGCCGCCGCATGCAAGGATCTTGTCATACGCAAGATACTCTCTTACGTTCTTTGCGTTGATGCCGCCGGTGGGCATGAACTTCAGATTGACATAGGCTGCTGCCATAGCCTTGATGAAAGGAAGGCCGCCTGCGGGCTCTGCGGGGAAGAACTTGACAACGTCAAGACCCAGGGAAAGGGCTCTCTCAACGTCGGAAGGAGTGCATGTGCCGGGGCATACCGGAACGCCGCGGTTGATGCAGTACTGAACCACTTCGGGGTTGAGGCCGGGGGCGACAATGAACTTTGCGCCTGCATCGATGGCACGGTTTGCCTGATCAATGGTCAGAACAGTGCCTGCGCCGACGAAGAGCTCCGGATACTCAGTGGACATGATGCGGATGGATTCTTCTGCCGCTGCGGTACGGAATGTGACCTCTGCGCAGGGAAGGCCGCCTTCGATCAGGGCCTTGGCCAGGGGAGCGGCATCCTTTGCATCGTTGAGTACGACTACGGGGATAATACCGATTTCACCGATTTTCTTTAAAACGTCATTCATTGTGTAACCTCCTGAAACTTACTTTTTCTATACCTTTGAAATTTCACATTGTGAAACCTCTTTTCATATCGTGGAACAATTATCATTATAAAGAAATCTGAAAAAAAGTCAATAAGAAGCGCTTACATTATTTGTTTTTCTTCTCTTTTTATGATAAAATTTCACATCGTGAAATACAAAAGGCAGAAAGCGAGATTTTCCAATGGAAGAAAAGAATCCCATCCAGGTGGCAGACAGGCTGTTCCACGTGCTGGAACTGCTGGCAGACCAGGGCCCCATGCAGCTCATGGATATCGCATCGGAAGAAGAACTGAATAAGACCACCGCCTTCCGGGTCCTCAGATCCCTCATGCATCTGGGCTATGTCCGTCAGGACCCCTCCGACGGAAGATATTCCCTGACCTTCCGGATCGTGGGGCTGGCCGACAAGGTCAGAGAGCAGACCGATATGATCGGTTTCCTCCATCCCTATCTGGAAGAACTCTCCGGACAGATCCGGGAGACCATCCACCTGGTCATGCTGGAGGAATCCTTCTCTCCCGACACCGATACAGAGGCCACCTACGTGGATAAGGTGGAATCTCCCTACAACGCCGTCCGTATGGTCTCCCGAGTGGGCGGCCGGATCCCTCTCTACTGCTCCGGCGTGGGCAAGGCCCTTCTGGCCGATATGAGTGACGATCAGATCCGCAGGATCTGGGACAACTCCGATATTAAGAAGATCACCGACTATACCATTACCGATTTAGGCAGCCTGATGAAGATCATAGGCCAGGTCCGGAAAAATGGCTATGCCCTGGACAACGAGGAGAACGAGATCGGGGTCCGCTGCGTGGCGGCCGCCCTTCCTCCCATTCCGGGCAGAGGCCGCTTTGCCTTCAGCATTTCCGCTCCCGCATCCCGCATGGACGATGAGCGGATCCTGGAAGTGGCAGGGAGCCTGCTCCGGATCAGGGACAGGATCACCCAGGAGCTGCGGATCGGATGACGGCCCAAAGAAAAAGGGTTCGAAAATGAAACGATTCATGACTGAATCATAAAAAAGATGCGCTGTTCAATTAAGAAGCCGGCTCAGGTCACCTTCATGTGACCTGAGCCGGCTGTTCTTTTCCGGATCTTTTCGTCCGGTCATTATTCCCAGCTGCTTAAAAGAAGAATGGCGCCCACAAGAAGCGCTGCGGAGATAAGGAGAGGGATCCAGGGGGAGAGCATAAAGCCTGCAGCCAGGTAGCCCACAGCGCAGTCTGCGGCCACAAGGGTGGCGTAGGGGAGCTGGGTCTCCACATGGCGGATGTGGACACAGTCCGCCCCGGTGGATGCCAGGATGGTGGTGTCCGAAATGGGTGAACAGTGGTCTCCGTAAACGGACCCGGCCAGAGTGGCGCCCAGCGCCGGGATCAGGTATACGCCCGCCCCTTCCGTTTCACAGATCATGGCGACGATAGGGATCAGCATGCCGAAGGTACCCCAGGAGGTGCCCATGGAAAAGCTCATCAGGGCGGCAATGATAAAGATCAGCACCGGCAGAAAGCCCAGAGGCAGCTGGGAAGAACTGACAAAGCCGGAGATGAAAAGGCCCGTACCGATCAGCTGGCGGCAGACCCCTCCCAGGCTCCAGGACAGGATCAGGATCAGCATGGGGGGTACGATGTTGCTGATGCCTCCCACGATGCATTCGATAAACTCTCTGGGAGTCATCAGACGGCGGGGCAGATACAGGGCCATGGCTGTGATCAGGCCTGCAAAGGCGCCCAGCGACAGACCCGCTGTAGGATTATAGCCGATGGCTTCCGAGAAGCTGACTCCCCGGAAGAAACCGCCCACGTAGGCCATGCCCAGGATGGCGCAGATGATCAGGACCAGGATGGGAAGGACCAGGTCGATCACATGCCCTTTCGTTTCTTCCCGTGAAGATGCATCCTCTTCCTGAGGGGCGCGCCGCACGGCTTCTTCCTCCGCCTTTTTCATGGGGCCGAAGTCCCTGCCCGTAAAGGCGATAAAGAAGACCATGAGGATGGTAAGCAGAGCGTAAAGGTTGTAGGGGATGGTGGCAAGAAAGGCGTGAAAGCCTTCCGTTTCGCTGACTTCACTGGCCACGGCCACGGCCCAGCTGGATACCGGTGCAATGATGCAGACGGGGGCCGCGGTAGCGTCGATGATATAGGCCAGCTTTTCCCGGGAAATGTGCAGGCGGTCGGTAACGGGCCGCATGACCGTTCCCACGGTCAGGCAGTTGAAACCATCGTCGATAAAGATCAGGATGCCCAGGAAGGACGTGGCAAAGGCTGCCGCCCTCTTGCTCTTTAAGCGCTTCTCCACCCACCTTCCGTAGGCCTGGCTTCCGCCGGACTTAGAGACCAGGGAGACTACGGCCCATAAAAGGGCCAGAAAGATGATCATGTAGGAATTGTCCGATATCTTGGCGCTCATCATGTCAAAGGTCATGGCGGCAGCGGAAATGACGGATCCGCCGCTGAAGGCCGCATAGATCAGCATGCCCGATCCGATCCCGATGAAAAGGGAGGAATAGACCTCCTTGGTCAGAAGGGCCAGGGCGATGGCGATGATGGGCGGCAGAATGGAGAGCCAGCCTGTTTCAATCATGGTAAATTCCATAAACATACTCCTCGTCATACAGACAGATTTTCCCCGGCCGGTCCGGGACCGGCTGACGGGAATACAACTACTATAGCATGCTTTCCCGTTGCACACAATTAGATTGTGCCTGTTTTGTCATAGGGGATTAAAGGATTAAAGCATTAAAGCAGGCAGGCCGGAAAAGCGGCCGGTCCGGACGCTTTTGAAAGGGTTCCGGACCGGCCGCAGGGGGCTTGTCTGTATTCTTATATTAAGTCCTTAGACTCCCGAATATGCCGCGAAGCCTGCATCGATGGGAAGGACCACGCCGGTGATGGCGCTGGCAGCCTTTTCGTCACAGAGGAAGAAGACGCCGCCCAGAAGCTCCTCGCTGTCCACGAAACGGTTCATGGGAGTATTGCTCAGGATCTTGTGGCTTCTGGCAGTGGGAGTACCGTCCTCGTTGAAGAGAAGGGCTCTGTTCTGGTTGGATACCAGGAAGCCGGGAGCGATGGCGTTGCAGCGGATACCGGTGCCTGCGAAGTGGGTGGCCAGCCACTGGGTAAAGTTGCTGATGCCTGCCTTGGCGGCGGAATAAGCCGGGATCTTGGTCAGAGGTGTGTAGGCATTCATGGAGGAAATGTTCAGAATGCTTCCCTTTCCTGCGGCCACCATGTCTTTTGCGAAGACCTGGGTAGGGATCAGGGTTCCCTGGAAGTTGAGCTTGAAGACGAAATCAACGCCGGATGCGTCCAGATCGAAGAAGGTCTTCTGGCCTTCCTTTGCCTCATGCTGGTACTCGTTGTCTGTGGTAGCGCGGGGATTGTTGCCGCCGGCGCCGTTGACCAGGATGTCGCAGGGACCCAGGTCAGAGAGGACCTGCTTATGCACTTCTTCCAGAAGAGCTCCGTCCAGGACGTTTGCCTTGTAAGGTCTGCAGATGAAGCCTTCGGCTTCGATCTCGGAAGAGAGCTTTTTCACTGCGTCTTCGTTCAGATCCAGGGCTGCTACCTTTGCGCCTGCCTGGGCGAAGGCCCTTGCCATGGTGCCGCACAGGACGCCGCCTGCGCCTGTGATCACTACTACCTTGCCTGTAAAATCAATATTTAAAGGGAGATTCATCATTTTTACCATTCCTCCTGTTTCTTTGCTTATGCCTTTCCTTCCAGTCTGTCCAGAGTATCCCATACGCCCAGCATGTACTGTACGCCGAGGGCTCTGTCATATTTGCCGTAACCGGGACGGCAGGTTCCGGGGCCTTCCTCCCAGAGCTGACGGCCGTGGTCGGGACGGATGTATCCGTCGTAGCCGCAGTCATGGTATGCCCGGAGCACTTCGATGATGCCTGTGTCGCCGCAGCAGTCGCGGTGGGCTGCCTCGGAGAAGTCGCCGTTGGGGAAGTGCTTGATGTTGCGGATGTGGCCGAAAGCGATGCGGTCGCAGTGCTTTCTGACGATCTCCGCGCAGTTGTTATTGGGGTTCGCGTTCAGGGAACCTGTGCACAGGGTCAGACAGTTGTGGGGATCGTCCACCATCTTCAGGAACCTGTCGCAGGCGGCCTCGTCTACCAGCAGACGGGGCAGACCGAAGATATCCCACGGCGGATCGTCCATGTGGATGGCCATCTTGATGTCGGCCTCCTTGCAGGCGGGCATAATGGCTTCCAGGAAATACTTCAGGTTGTCCCAGAGCATCTCCTTGGTGACAGGCGCATAGGCCTTGAAGAGCTCGTCCAGCTTCGCCATACGCTCGGGCTCCCAGCCGGGGAAGGTCATGTTGTACTTCTCGGTGAAGCTCATGATGTAATCGGCCATGGCCTTGTAGTCTTCCTGGATCATGTCCTTCTGATAGAAAAGGGCGGTGGAGCCGTCTCCCACGGGGTGGAAGAGATCGGTCCTGGTCCAGTCGAAGATGGGCATGAAGTTGTAGCAGATGACCTTGACTCCGAACTTGCCCAGATTCAGGATACACTGCTTGTAGTTTTCGATGAGGGCGTCTCTGGTGGGAAGGCCGATCTTGATATCGTCGTGGACGTTGACGGATTCGACTACCTCGGCGTCAAAGCCGTAGGCATGGATCTGATCCACTACCTCTTTGATCTCCTCTTCTTCCCAGATTTCGCCGGGCATCTTGTGGTGCAGGGCCCAGACGATGCTTGTCACGCCGGGGATCTGCTTAATGTCGGCCAGGGTAATGGGGTCGTTTCCTTCCCCGTACCAGCGCCATCCCATTTTCATTGCCATACGGTAACCTCCTTGTTGTATGTGCTTTACCCTACATCCTTATCATAGACTATGGGGCAGGAATGCGCATGGTTTATCTGCTCCAAAAATATGGTAATTCTTCGCCTATTTATACCTGAATGCTTTGGCGCTGTCTCCGCCCCTGTCCCTCTGCGGACAAAATTCAGGCAAAGACTCCCCCGGTTTTCCCGGAGACTCCGGACAGGCAGGGACAGATGCGCCATGGCAGATTTACCACATGCCTTCAGGGGAAGCGGCGGAGGATTTGTCCCTTGCGGGGAGGGCCGCCATCTCCTACTATAAAAGGCAGGAAGGGGAAGCCCTTTCCGGAAGGAGGTTCTTATGGTCAGCCGCAGAGAGAAGTTCGAGGCCAGGCAGTATATGGTGAATCCTTACTTTGAGTTCCACCACTATTATGATGAAGAGCCCCTGTCGGTCCCTCTCCACCAGCATACCTTTTACGAGCTTTATTTCTTTATTTCGGGCAACGTGTCCTACCATATCGAGGGCAAGGATTACCACCTGGAGCCCGGAGATATCCTCATCACCGATGACATGGATATCCACGGCCCGGTCATCATGCCCGGCCTCCCCTACGAACGGATCGTGATCTGGCTCTCCCCGGAGTTTTTTGACGCCCTGGAACCCCTGGGCACCCCTTTCAGGGACTTTTTCATAAAGACCGCCTCCCGGGACTACCGTCTGATCCGGCCGGATCCCCTTACCAGCCGCCGCCTCATGGACCTGTGCGGCCAGATCTCCGATTTCAAGCACGACCAGGCCTTCGGAGGACAGGCCCTGTACGGAGCCAGCCTGATCGAACTTCTGGCCTATCTGGGCAGGGCTGTCCAGGAGACTCCCGACCTGGCCATGCCGGATGTGACGGAGGACGAGCGGATCAACCATGTACTGGACTATATCAACGCCCACCTGACGGAAGACCTGACCCTGAAGGAGATCTCGGAGGCTTTCTACATAAGCGACAAGTATCTGTGCCGCCGCTTCAGGAAGTACACGGGGTTGTCTGTCTACCGCTATATCACCAAAAAAAGGCTGATCACCGCCCGGAACATGATCCGGGACGGGGTCCCTGTACTGACCGCCTGCATGGACAGCGGCTTTAACGATTATTCCAACTTTCTGAAGGTCTTCAAGCGGGAGTTCGGCCATCTGCCCAGCCTGCTGAAGGAAAAAGGCTTCGAATAAAAAGATATCCTCCCGGTACAAGTGACCATGGGAGGATATCTTTTTATGCTTCTGTTTTCTGCATCCCCTGCAGCATTCCTCTCATCTTCCCCAGTCCAAGCAGGGCATAAGCAAGGCCGGCCGCCTCCGAGATCCAGAAGGCATACCAGACCATGCCGATCCCCCCGTATCTGGCCAGAAGAAAGGCGCAGGGGATCAGGGGCACGAACTGGCGCAGGAAGGCAGCGGCCATGTTTGTGACGCCGTCCCCCAGACCGGAGGCGAAATAGCCCGTGATCATGGTCAGACCGGCCGGAACAAAGGTCAGGGAGATGATCTTAAGGGCCGGGATGCCCAGGGAGAGCATGGCTTCCCCGGCGGAGAAAAGGCCCAGAAGGGCGCTTCCGAAAAGATGGAAGACCGCGGTCCCTGCCAGGGCGATGGCACAGGCCGAGAGGCAGACGATCCTTCCGGCTTCCCGGACCCGGTCCGGGCGCCCCGCCCCGTAGTTGTAGCCCGCGATGGGAATGACAGCCTGTCCCAGGCCGTTCAGGGGCATGAAAAGGAAGTTCTGCAGCTTGTAATAGACGCCGAAAAAGGCCACCGCAGCAGAGGAAAAGGGCAGCAGGATGGCATTGAAGGCCGTGACCATGAAGCTGGTCATGGCCTGCACGATCATGGTGGGAAGGCCCACCTGATAGATCTTCATGACCCTTTCCTTTTCCATCCGAAAGCCCGGCATAGCCAGATTCAGATCCGGATTCAGCTTTATATTCAGGAACAGTCCCGTAAACATGCTGACCCACTGGCCGATGACCGTGGCCCAGGCGGCGCCCCGGATCCCCATGGCAGGGCATCCCAAAAGGCCGAAGATCATGACAGGGTCCAGGATCAGATTGGTCAGAGCGCCGGATACCAGAGTGACCATGGAAAGAGCGGCCCTGCCCGATGCCTGGAGAAGGCGCTGAAAGACCATGCAGACCAGATTTCCCTGGCAGAGGACCATGCAGATCCGCAGATAGGGGGCGCACAGGGAGGAGATCCCGGGGTCGTCCGTAAAGGTCTCCGCCAGCCGTCCCGCAAAGGCAAGGCCCGCTGCCGCAAAGAAAAGAGCCCAGGCGGCGGAAAGGGCAAGGCCTGTCTGGGCGATCCGGGAGGCCTCTCCGTAGTTTTTCATGCCCAGGGTCCGGGAAAGGATGGCATTTACCCCCACTGCGGTTCCCACTCCGGCGGCGATCATCAGCATCTGGACCGGATAGGCCAGGGAAGCCGCCGTCAGGGCCTCCTGGCTGAGCCTGGCCACAAAAATACTGTCAACTATGTTGTAGAGGGACTGGATCAGAAGGGAGGCCATCATGGGCAGGGACATGGACAGGACCAGCGTCCCCAGAGCCTGGGTCTCCATCCGGTTTCCTCTTTCTTCTTTTTTCATTTCATTCTCCTTTCCGCAAAAAAAACAGTGTGAAAGAAGGGGGCAGCACTCCCCGCTTTCACACTGTTTCCAGCCGGCTTAAAATCTTTATGACTTCTTTTCTGCCGGATCCTTCCGGCTTCAGATCCTGCCTTCCTTCAGTCCCTTCATGATCTTCAGGATCATGGCCGCCGCGATCAGGAAGGTCAGAAGATCCGATACGGGCATGGAATAAAGAACGCCGTCCAGGCCGAAAACAAGGGGCAGGAGCAGGACCCAGCCCACGCCGAAGACCACTTCCCTGATCATGGACAGAAGGGAGGACATGGCCGCTTTTCCGATGGACTGCAGGTAGATAAAGGTCCCCTTGTTGACGGTGGCCAGGGGCATCAGGCACAGGTAGGTGCGGAAGGACTTTACGGCAAAGTCCGTATAATAGGTACTTTCTCCCGCCGCCCCGAAGATGCCGATCAGGACCTCTGGAAATACTTCTACAATAATAAGCGCTGCGGCGCCGGTCACGAATTCCGCTGTCAGCAGCATCTTAAAAAGGCTCCTGACCCGGTCCAGGCGGCCGGCTCCCATGTTGAAGCCGACCACCGGAATGCATCCCGCGGCCAGGCCCACCGAGATGGAGATCACGATCTGGAAGAACTTCATGACGATACCCACCACAGCCATGGGGATCTGGGCATACTGCGGCTGAGAAAATACCATGTCCAGGGCGCCGTATTTTACGATCATGTTGTTGACGGCCGCCATGGACGCCACCAGGGAGATCTGGGACAGAAAGCTGGTCAGACCAAGGGGCAGGAATTTCTTCATGAGAGAAGGGAAAAGACCGAAGCTTCTTCTCGAGGGGCGCAGGGTCTTCATATGGAAGAGATACCAGAGGGAAAGGCCCGCCGTCAGAAACTGCCCGGCTATGGTGGCCAGGGCCGCTCCCATCATGCCCCAGCGGAGGACGTAAATGCAGATGGGGTCAAAGATCACATTGAGAAGGGCGCCTGCCACCGTGGAGATCATGGCAAAGCGGGGGCTGCCGTCCGACCGGATTACAGGATTAAGACACTGGCCGAACATGTAAGCCGGAACGCCGAAGGAGATCCAGGTAAAGTATTCTCTGGAGAAGCGGAAGGTCTCGTCGTTGACCCGGCCCCCGAAAAAGGTCAGGATCGAATCCCGAAACACAAGATAAAGGGCCATCAGGAGAAGACCAGCTCCCAGAACCAGGAGGATGGCGTTTCCCACGCTCTTTTCCGCTTCCTCTTTCTTTTTCATCCCCAGGCTGATGCTGACAAAGGCACAGGCCCCGTCCCCGATCATGACCGCTATGGAAAGGGCCACCACCGTCAGAGGAAAGACTACGTTATTGGCGGCGTTTCCGTAAGACCCCAGATAATCCGCGTTGGCTATAAAGATCTGGTCTACGATGTTGTAAAGGGCCCCCACCAGAAGGGATATGATGCAGGGAAGGGCATATTTTTTCATCAGCCTCCCCAGTTTTTCCGTGGCAAGATATTCCTGATTTTCTTTTTTCATGTTCATCTCCGTTTCTGTAAAGACTTTCGCTTACCAAAATCATAGCGGCTCATTTTCCTTACGGGCAAACCGGAAAAAGCATTCACTTATGCACTTTCCGTATGGATCCCGTCTGCTTCGGAAATATGACCGCAGAGATGAAAACGTTCAGCGTTTCTTCCGATGTCTTTCCTACACAAAAAAACAGCGCGAAATATGAGGTCAGCACTCCTCTATTTCACGCTGTGATCAGCTGGCTATGTATTCTTTTTACGGAGCATATTATCCCACAGATCTTTAGATTTTGCATGTTTGCATTCTGCAGCATTTTTTTGAAATCTGAAGTCCTTTTTTCTGCATTTTGACAGATTTCCTCTCCTGTGGTTGAATAGATTGCAAAGACAAAAGACTCATCCGGAGGAACGCCCTTTATGGATATGGATAAGGTGAAAGTCATAGAACTGAAGCAGAATATTTTCAGGGCCAACGAGGTGACCGCGGAGGGGATCCGGGACCGCCTGAAAAAGAAAGGCACCCTTCTTGTCAACGTCATGGCATCCCCCGGGGCCGGCAAGACCACCCTCCTTTCCAGGACCATTCATGCCCTGGAGGATACCTTCCGTTTTGGCGTCATGGAATGTGATATCGACGCCAGCGTGGACGCCCAGGCCCTTCTTGACCAGGGGATCCCCGCCGTCCAGCTCCATACGGGCGGCATGTGCCACATGGACGCCGGAATGACCCAGCAGGGCCTTATGGAACTGGGAGAAGACGGACTGGACGTCATCTTCATCGAAAACGTAGGGAACCTGGTCTGCCCTGCGGAATATGACACCGGGGCCCATGAATGCGTCGCCATCCTCTCCGTTCCGGAGGGGGACGACAAGCCCGTAAAATACCCTCTCATGTTCCAGGTATGCGATACCGTTCTCATCAATAAGATCGACGCCCTGCCGGTCTTTGACTTCAGCAGGGAAAAGGTCCTTTCCGGGATCCGGGAGAGGAACCCCGGGGCAGAAGTCTTCTTTGTCTCCTCCCGCACAGGGGAGGGGTATGATGGCTGGATCCGCCGTCTGAAAGAAATGATCGTAAAGATAAAAGAGGGATAAATATGAGCAGCGTGAGAGTCATTCAGGTGCAGGAAAACGTATTTGCAAAAAACGACAGGGAGGCGGAGCGGATCCGCAGGGATATGACATCTCAGGGGACCTTCTTTGTCAATGTCATGTCCGCCCCCGGCAGCGGAAAAACCACCTTTCTCACCGCCCTCATTAACTCCATGAAGAGCCGGTACAGGATCGGGGAGATGGACGTGGACATAGAATCCAGCCTGGACGCCCAGCGGGTGGCGGATCTGACGGGAGTAAAGTCCCTCCAGATCCACAACTGCGGCCTCTGCCATATCGACGCGGATATGACGGCCAGAGCCCTGTCCGAATATGATACAAAGGGCCTGGACCTTCTGATCCTGGAAAATATCGGAAACCTGGTCTGCCCCGCGGAATTCGATACCGGGGCCCATAAAAACGTTTCCCTCCTCTCCGTTCCGGAAGGCGACGACAAGCCACTCAAATACCCTCTTATGTTCCAGGTCTGCGACCTGGTCCTCATTACCAAAATTGATACTCTGGACTATTTCGATTTCGATTTTGAGAAGGCCAGGGAAAGGATCCATGCCCTGAATCCCAAAGCGCAGATCCTCCGGATCAGCGCCGTGACGGGCGAAGGCATGGACAGGGCCGTTTCCTGGTTCGAAGGGGAGATCGCCGCCGTGAAAGCCGCTGTATAAGTCCCCTGTTTCTTCGTCTGTCTGAGACTGCCTTTCATCCACGTAATTATAAAGGAAGCTGCTTCGGCCCCGGGCCGCTGCAGCTTCCTTTTTCAGATATTGCTCTTAAAATGCTCCATGAACCTCTGCACGGCCACCGGGACATAGGCCCTCCTGGGAAGAAGCATGTAAAAGATCCTGTCCGCCAGAGGGGAGTCGATGGCATAAAAGCGAAGGTCCGTATAGGAGGCCCTGACCAGGCGGTCGCAGGTCATGGTGATCCCGAAGCCGCTTTCCGCCAGCTTGAAAGCCGTGGTCATCTGCTGGAGGACGATCCGGATCTCGGGATCAAAGCCGGCCTCCCTGAAGATCTGTAACGCCCTGTCATAGAGGTTGTTGCCCTGGTCCAGGGCGATAAAGGGAAGGCCCCGGAAGGCTGATATCTCCACCGGCGGTTTTTTCATCCGCAGATGGTCTCCCTGAATGATCTCCTCCACCCCGTAAGATCTGTCTCCCAGGGTCTCGTTGATGGGGGCGTTCCATGGCACCGCCATCAGGAGCCGGTCCCGGAAAGCCTCCTGCTTTTTGAAGTCCTGCATGAATTCCATGTTGCAGCTGAAGGTCAGGTCCAGCTCATTTTTTGCAAGCATCTGGGACAGTCTGGCCGAGCTGAATTCCACCAGGCGGATCTGCACTCCGGGATAGCGCTCCTGGAAGGATGTCAGAAGATCCGGCAGGATGGATGTATTGACATAGTTGGATCCCCCGATGCTGATCTGTCCCTTCTCCAGATCCCTTATATCCCTGATCTGATCCGACAGATCCTTTTCCGCAAGGAGGATCTTTTCAATGGCTTTTAAATAGGCCTGCCCCGCTTCCGTCAGCTGCAGGGGATGGGCCCTTCTGTCAAACAGAGGCATGCCAATGGCATCCTCTGTTTTTTTAATGGACTTGGACAGAGCGGGCTGGGAGACATAAAGGTTCTCCGCCGCTTTTGAAAAGCTGCCCGTCCTTGAGACTTCGTATATATACCGCATCTCTGTTTCCATCTGATCTCTCCTTTTTTCGCCCTTTCCGAAGCCCCCGGACGGGCTTTTTCATGCTTCTTACGCGCTCATTTCCCTGGCCTTCATAATATAACCACAGGTTATATATATGTAAATATCAGGAATTGGCGTTATAGTCAACCCCACTGTATGATGGAATCACAAAGAAAACAAACCCCAAAAGCAAAGCGAATAAGGAGGAAGAAAGATGGCATCCGTAAACGCATTAATGATGGACAGGGCCGATAACGTAGTGACCTGTGTCAGACCTGTAAAGGCCGGCGAAGAAGTCACCTACCGCTGCGGCGAAGAAGTACTTTCCCTGACAGCCAGGGAAGATATCCCCTACTGCCACAAGATCGCCCTGACAGATCTTGCAGAGGGAAGCGACGTCCGCAAGTACGGCGAGCTGATCGGCCGGACAACGAAGGAGATCGCAAAGGGACACCTGGTAAACCACGAAAACATCTACAGCGTTCCCAGGGACTATGACAGCGAGCTGGTAGACGCTTCCGGAGAAGAAGAAGAGCTTCCCCTGGTGGAAGGAAAGTCCGGCATGCAGTTCTGGGGCTACAGAAGAGCCGAAGGCAGGCCCGGCATCCGCAACCATGTCCTGATCCTTCCCACCTGCGCCTGCGGATCCGAAAGCTCCCGCATCGTGGCCAGCCAGGTCAGAGGCGCCGTCAACATCGTATTCAACACCGGCTGCTCCGACGTTGCCGCCAACACGGCCATGTCCCAGAAAGTCCTGACAGGCTTTGCCTGCAACCCCAACGTATACGGCGTGGTCATCATCGGCCTGGGCTGCGAGACCGTAGGCCACAAACTGCTGAAGGAAAAGATCCAGAAGATGACCTCCAAGCCCGTTGTCTCCTTCGGCATTCAGGACGAGGGCGGCACCTTAAAGACCATTGAAAAGGCCGTCCGGGCCGCCAGAGACATGGCCGCCGAAGCCGGCATGCAGCAGAAGGAACTCTTCGATATCTCCGAGCTCTTCATGGGCATCGAGTGCGGCGGATCCGACGCCACCAGCGGCATCGCCTCCAACCCCGCCGTAGGCGAACTCTCCGACCTTCTGGTAGACCTGGGCGCCACCACCATGATGAGTGAGTCCATCGAATGGATCGGCGGCGAACACGTGGTAGCCAAGAGAGCGGCCACTCCCAGGATCCACAATGAGATCATCGAAGTCTGCAGGGCCTATGAAGACCATCTGCTGGCAGCGGGCCAGGACTGCAGGGCAGGCCAGCCCACTCCCGGCAACAAGGCAGGCGGCCTCTCCACCCTTGACGAGAAGAGCCTGGGCTGCATCCGCAAGGGCGGCACAAGGCCCATCGTGGAAGTTCTGGAGCAGGCAGAGCGTCCCACAAAGCGCGGCGCCCTGGTCATGGATACGGCAGGCTACGACATCTCCTCCGTTACCTCCATGGTGGCGGGCGGCTGCCAGGCCGTGATCTTCACCACAGGCAGAGGCACCCCCACCGGCAATGCCATCGTTCCGGTCCTGAAAGTCACCGCCAACGAAGTGACCTATAAAAAGATGGAAGACAACATGGACGTGGATCTTTCCGCCATCGTCAGAGGCGAAAAGACCTATCAGGAAATGGGAAAAAAACTCCTGGCCGTCATGCACGACATCTGCAACGGCAGGATGACCAAGGCGGAAGCCTACGGATTCTCGGACATCGCCGTAGACCACGTCTGCAGATTTGTATAAAGGATTTTTAAAGGGAGGAAATGAAACATGAAGACACTTCTGGGCAAATGGAACAAGATGAGCCTGTTCACCCGCATCATGATCGGCTTTGTGCTGGGTATTATTTTCGGCCTGATCGCAGGCGAAAAAGCATCCAGCGTCGCTTTCCTGGGCACCATCCTGACAAGGCTTCTGACCATGGTGGTGGCGCCCCTGGTCCTTGGCCTTCTCATCTGCTCCGCGGCAGACGTCAAGGATTTCAAGACCCTGGGCAAGATCGGCGGCAAGACCCTGGCCATCTTCCTGGGCGGCACCGCCTTCGCAGTGGCCATCGGCCTGGTGGTATGCAACGTTCTGAATATCGGGGCCGGCTTCGTCATGGAATCCGGCGTGACCTATGACGCCAAAGAGATCCCCAGCATCTCCGAGACCCTGCTCAACATCATCCCCACAAACCCCTTCAACGCCCTGGCCAACCAGAACCTGCTGCAGATCATCTTCTTTGCCCTGCTTCTTGGCTTTGCTCTGATCGCTCTGGGCGAAAAGGGCGATCCGGTCTTAAACTTCTTCCGTTCCTGGACCGACGCCTGGAAGGAGATCACCAACATCGTCCTGGAGTTCACTCCCTTCGGCGTATTCGGACTTATGGCTGACATCGTAGGCAAGTACGGCCTCAGCGTCATGCTTCCCTACCTCAAGACCATCTTCGCATGCTACCTGACCTGCTTCCTCTACACCGTGCTGGTACAGGGCGGTCTTATGGTGGGTCTCTACGCAAGGATCAGCCCCTTAAAGTTCTTCGCCACCATGAAGGAAGCCATGCTCTTCGTATTCGCCACCTGCTCTTCCGTTGCCACTATCCCGATCAACCTTAAGTGCACCAAAAAGCTGGGCGTTTCCGACAAGATCGCAGACTTCGTCATCCCCTTCGGCGCTGTCATGAACATGAACGGCACCGCCATCTATGAAGCCGTAGCCGTTGTCTTCGCCTCCCAGGTCTTCGGCATCCACCTGTCCGTGACCCAGCAGATCATGGTCACAGCTGTCCTGGCTTCCGTCGGTACCGCAGGCATCCCCGGCTCCGGCCTGGTCATGCTGACCATCGTCCTGAACGCCGTCAACCTTCCTCTGGAGACCATCGCTCTTCTGGCCGGTATCGACAGGATCCTGAACATGGCCCGCGTCATCCCCAACATCGTGGGCGACGCAGCAGCCGCTGTCATGGTAGCAAAGAGCGAAGGCGAGCTTCATCCCGAAGCCGTGACCGAAGAATAAATCCGTTCGGTATTATCTTACACATATACCAGCACCAAAGAAGGCGCCGGATCCCGCTCAGGGACCCGGCGCCTTGGCTTTTTTACAGATTCATTTTCTGAAATAAATTAAGCAATTTTTTTACTGCTTTCTTCCTGTACTTTCTCTTCGTCCTTATCCTTCATCCGGGAAAATTCCCTGACCACTTCCACCAGCACCTGCGTGCACAGATCCATCTCTTCCGCCACCGCATGCTCGTAGTAGCCGTGGTAGGCGTAGCCCCCGGTCCCCAGATTGGGACAGGGCAGGCCCCGGAAGGAAAGCTGGGCTCCGTCGGTGCCGCCTCTGACAGGCTCGGAAACAGGCGTAAGGCCGCAGGTCTCTGAAGCCTTCCTTGCAGCTTCCAGCACTTCGGGGTACTTTTCTATGACCTCTGCCATGTTCCTGTACTGATCGTGTACATGGCAGGTGGCCGTCCCTTCTCCGTACTTTTCGTTGAGCAGGCGGGCGATCTCCTGCATCTTCTGCTTCTTTTCCTCGATCTTTACAGCGTCGTGGTCCCTGAGGATGTAGTCGGCGGAAGCTTCCGTGACGTTGCCCCGGGCTCCCGTCAGATGATAGAAGCCTTCCCTGCCCTCTGTCTTTTCCGGTACCTCCTCCTGAGGCAGCATGGCGTTGGCTTCCATGATCACCTTCATGGCGTTGATCATCCTTCCCTTGGCCGAGCCGGGGTGTACGCTGAAGCCCCGGACTGTAAGACGGGCCGCCGCCGCATAGAAGGTCTCGTAGACCACCTCTCCGGGAACGGAGCCGTCCACGGTATAGGCCAGGTCCGCTCCGAATTTTTCCAGGTCCAGAAGAGAAGCCCCATGGCCGATCTCCTCGTCCGGCGTAAAGCTGATGCAGATCCTGCCGTGGGGGATCTTTTCCCGGATCAGGGTCTCGCACATGGTCATGATCTCGGAGATGCCGGCCTTGTCGTCGGCGCCAAGGACAGAAGTCCCGTCGGTGGTCAGGATGGTCTTTCCGATACATTCCTTAAGATGGGGGAAGACCTCCGGATCCAGGACTCTTCCGGATGTTCCCAGGGGAATGGGGGATCCGTCATAACATTCCACCACCTGGGGATGGGCATCCGTGCCTCCGCAGTCATTCACCGTATCCAGATGGGATATGAAACCGATGGACCTGCAGGCTTCATAGCCGGGCGTGGCCGGAAGAAAGCCATAGACATAGGCGTGCTCGTCCACGAAGACGCCCTCCAGTCCCATTTCCTTCATTTCCTTTTCCAGGAGATAAGCCAGGTCGAACTGTCCCTTCCCTGTAGGCGTTCCCTCTCCTTCTCTGAAGCTGGTCGTATTGACCGCCGCATATTTTAATAAGCGCTCACTTGCTCTCACACAGATGTCCTCCGAATTTACTCTTCTGTCCTGAGTCCGGACAGTATCATGTACTATATCAGAAAGGCCGGTGGGTCTTCAAGTGTCATGCCGCAAATGCTTCCAAAGATTCCTGAGATTCTCCCTTTTTTTCCTGCCGCAGAAGGGAAAAGGCAGAAAGAAAAGTAAAAAGAGTGCCGGAAACAGGAAATCCTGCTTCCGGCACTCTTTTGTCATGAGGGGGAGAGATGTGTGCGTCTTATGAAGGGTCAGATGCCGAATGCCTCTTTGATCTTTTCGGTCATCTCGGGCATGGAAACCAGGTTCTTAAGGCCGACAGCCTTGCCGCATTTCTGTGCCTGGGGAAGGAGGTCATTGCCGCAGATCAGAAGGTCTGCCATGCCGGAGTGAATGTCTGCCAGAGTGGTGTGTTCCACTGTAACGCCTGTAATGCCCAGGTTCTTCAGTGCCTTTTTGCAGTTCATCTCCATCATGAAGGAGGAGCCGAGTCCGGAGCCGCAGAAGCAGACGATTTTCTTGATGTTTTCCATTTTTTATTCCTTTCTTTTTACTTTTGATTGCATTGGTTTATCTTTTTTCATCCCGCCTGCGGTTTTCCGCAGGCGGGTCATTTACCAGTTATGTCTTTTAAATGGATGCTGAAGGATTAGGCTTTGTTTCTGCCGAGAGTGTAGTTATATACGATGGGCAGTGCGAACAGTACGGCTGCCACTGCGATCAGACCGCCCTGGCCGATGAAGCGGCAGAGGGTTCCGAAGATGATGCCTACGACGGTGAAGTCTGCGTCGGAGAAGGTGGTTCCCACAAAGCCCAGGGCTCCCATGATGGGATAGAGGCCTGCTGCCAGGAAGGTCACGACGATGCCGTGTACGAAGGCTCCGACGACTGCGCCCTTAAGGCCGCCTGTGGCGTTGCCGCAGACACCTGCCGTTGCGCCGCAGAAGAAGTGGACCACCGCGCCGGGAAGGATCATGGCTGCTGCAATACCTGCGGCGTTCATGCCGATCAGGACCAGGAGGGCCAGGATGCCGCCGATGAAGGAGGCTGCGAAGCCGATCAGGACTGCGTTGGGAGCGAAGTTGAACATGATGGGGCAGTCAAGCGCAGGGACGGCATTGGGGACCAGCTTTTCGGAGATGCCCTTGAAAGCGGGAACGATCTCGTTGATGACCAGGCGGACGCCTGCCAGAACTACGTAGACACCTGCGGAGAAGGTAATGGATTCAACGATGGTGTAAACGACCCAGTTCTGATCGCCGAAGATTTCGGCTGCCGCTTCGGGAGCTCTTACGACTGCGATGGCTGCGACGATGAAGTAGCATACGAACATGACCAGAGCGATGGAGATGTTGTTGTTCCTGAGGAAGGACAGGCCCTGAGGGAAGTCAATGTCTTCTGTGGTGGTACCCTTTTTGCTGCCATCCTTGCCGCCGAAGATCTTGCCGATCTGACCGGCTACCCAGTAAGCGATGGAGCCGAAGTGGCCCAGGGCTACGGAGTCGTCGCCGACTGCTTCACGGACGATGGGCTGCATGAGCCAGGGGAAGAATGCCATAACGAAGCCAAGAAGAAGAGCGCCGGTGATATAAAGAGCGATGCCGGACAGGCCTGCGATCTGCAGGATGCAGGTGATAAGGCATGCCATGTAGAGCGCATGATGGCCGGTCAGGAAGATGAACTTCATATTAGAGAACCGGGCCAGGATGATGTTTGCGACCATGCCCAGGGCGAAGATGCCGGCGGTCTCTGTTGCGAACTGGGTCAGGCCCAGGGAAACGACTGCTTCGTTGTTGGGGATGACGCCTTCCATACCGAAGGCCATCTGGAAGATATTTCCGAAGGGAACGATGGCTTCCTGTACCAGGGCAGCGCCTGCGTTCAGGACGATGAAGCCCAGGATGGTCATGATGGTTCCCTTAATTACTGTCTGCAGGTCTGACTTCTGAAGCAGCAGACCCAGCATTGCGATCAGTCCGACGAAGATCGCGGGTGTTGACATAATCGACTGTATAAAAAGTAATACTGCCATTTTCTCCTCTTTCCGCTGCCTTCCCGGCAGCTATGAAACCTTTTTCTTTTTCCTATAACGACGGCGTTTTATGCGAAGAAGCTGTATAAAGTCTCTGCGTCGCCGGACTTAAGCATCTTTTCCGCCTTTTCCTCATCCTGGAGGATCTCCGAGATCTGCATGAGGGTATCCAGATGTGAATTGGAATCCGCTGCCGCCAGGGCGATGAACAGGTTTGCTGCCGCGTCCTCTTTCTCAAAGGAAACTTCCTTCTTAAAGAGGGTCAGGGCGATCTGGGTGGAGACGGCTCCCTGTTCCGGCCTGGCATGGGGCATGGCCACATGCGGAGCGATGCAGATATAAGGTCCGTACTCTTCCACGTTGGAGATGACGGCGTATTTGTATTCTTCCGTAACGAAGCCGCCTTTTTCCAGGGGAAGAACAGACTTGATGATGGCGTCCTTCCAGTCCTTTGCGCTCTCCAGGATCTGTACGTTCTCTTTTCTGAGAAGTGTCATTGCTTTACTCCTTCCTGCTGCCTGCCCGCGATCCCGGGAAGGCTCTTTGCTGCTTTTTACTGCATCAGGTTCCGGCCGGTTCCTGTCTATGCCTATACTCTAACAGGCAGGCCCTGCAATTAGAAGTCCAACTCCTTTCCACTTAAATGTGCAAAAAGAAGACCCCTTTTCTCCCTTTCTGCACAGAGCCGGGCAGGACAGGCATCCCCGGAACTGGCAGAAAGGGAGAGAGGATGACAGGAAGAGGACCGGTAAAAATCCGAAGGAAAGGAGGCGCCAAAAAAATCCGGGCAGGATCTCCCTTTCTGGGAAGTCCTGCCCGGACATGTATCTTCTTTTTCTCTTTTCTTCTCTTTTTTTGACCACCGGCTGCCGGCAAAGACCCGTATGCTTTATCTGAGCTTTTCCTTAAGCAGGGCCAGGATCCCGGCCGCGCTCTCCGCCTCTTCCAGAGCCTTCAGATTTTCTTCGTCTTCCGCAAAAGTCAGAAGGTCGTTCAGGATCTTCAGATGTTTTTCGTTGTCTTCCGCACTCAGAACGATAATGATCTTTGCCTGTCTTCCCGCCGGGAAAATGACCGGCTCCTTAAAGGAGGCCAGGGACACATCTCTTCTGTTCACTCCGTCCTCGGGCTTTGCATGGGCCAGCATGATGTGGTCCGTAATGAACATATAGGGACCGTAATACATGGTCTGGGTCACGACGGCATCCAGGTAATGTTCAATGATGCTGCCGTTATGGAGAAGAGGCTCTCCCGCAAGATAAACGGCATCCGTCCACTTGACTTTTGTATCCACCATCCGGATCCGTGAAAGATCCAGCAGCTCCGGCAGTCCCATGGCCCTTTCGTTTTCGGCAGGCCTGTCCGGGGTAAAAGATCCGGCCAGGAAGAGCGCGATGTCCTTCTGCAGGGCTTCGTGATCCGCCGGGTCCACATATTTGCTGACCACCTCAAAGAGGCGCCTGGAAAAACCGCTGTTATTAAAGGCGGCCACCATGGAATTGCTCAGGATATAGCGCCTGTCCTCATCCGTCAGGATGGGATGGACCACCAGGACGGGCACCACCGTGCTGATCCGCACCGTGGAGATCACCAAATCGCATTTCTCCTGGACATTGATCAGCCTGCTGGCAGGCAGAACATCCACGATCTCCGCTTCCGGAAGCAGCTTTTCCACTTCCCTGCGCAGCATGTTCCCGGTGGATACGCCGCTGGAGCATACGATCAGGATACGGAGCCTTGTATGGGAGGAAGACGTAGTCTTCAGAAAGGCGCCGAAATGCAGGGCCAGATAGGCCACCTCCGCGTCGGGAATGGGGAGATTGATCATCTGTTCCAGAAAGACCGTCACGCGGCGGGTGAGTTCAAAGAGGTTGGGATATTCCCGGACCACGTCCTCTGTCATGGGATTGCCGATCTGGATGCCGTACTGATAACGGTACATGGAAGACCGGATATGGATAAAGAGGGCTCTTTCCAGTTCCTCCCTGCGGGTAAAAGTCACGCAGGCGACCTTTTCAAATTCCGATACAAGGGCCTTGGTGATCCCGTAAATGGACTGGTCGGACCGCTCCTCAAAGATCTCTTCCGTGGAAACTGACAGTCTGGCCCCCAGCAGGTGAATGGTCAGATAGATCTGCTCTTCGTGGGAAAGATCCGGAAACTTCTGCCGGACCTGGCGGTACTCCGCTGTCCCCGTCACTTCGCTTTCCTTCAGTTCCGGCAGGACAAAGGGATTCCGGTGCCTGTACATAAGGGGCACAAGGAGGGCCAGGGCGTCCATGCTTCCGTCCACGTAGTCCAGTCCCAGTTCCTTTCCGATAGCGTCGAGCTTCCCGTAATGCTCCTGTACCGGTCCTCTTTCCAGAAAGGGGATCAGACCGGAAACGGCCAGGGGACGGAGTTCCTCATAGTAGAGGATAAAAAGGGCCCTGATCTGGACCGGATATCCATGAATGGTATAGCCGGTCTTATTTTCATAGTGGAGCTCCAGGGAGTATTCGTGGAGCTTCTGCACCGCGATCTTGATATCGGAAAAGACAGTATTCCTGCTGACATGGAGCAGGTCGATCAGCTGCTCGATATAGACGCTCTCCGGACTCTGGATGATATAGGTGATCAGGATCTTCTGCCTCTCCTCGGGAAGGAACTGATAGTAATCCTCATATTCCTTGACGGCCATGGCGTCGGAAATGCCCTTCTTTTCATCTGCCGTAAGGAGGATCCCCTTTCCATGCTCTGCCGTAAGCTCCGGCAGACCGTGTTCGTCCAGCCAGTCGTTGATGTTGCAGATATCATAATATATGCTCCGTCTGGAAACACCTGTCTTCCGGGCCAGGTCCTTTAAGGACGTATGCCCGGATGCCCTGGTCAGGATCTCCAGGATCTGCTCACAGCGTTCGTTCAGATTGCTCATAGTCTTGCCTCTTTCAGTTAACATTTTTTATAGTACTGAACCTGTATTAACTCTAGCACGAGACAAATCTGAGGGGCAATGCCGGCCGCGTCCAATTTTCTGCACAAAAGAGGGCCTTCTGTTTCTGCAAAGTGCAGTTCTGTTTTTTAAAACTGCTTTTTCCGTATAAAGATCCTGCAGAATATCCGGCAGCGACTGCCGGTATAAAGAAAGGGGGACAGAAACATATCCTGTATGTCCCTGTCCCTTTCTCATATCCTTGTTTATCTTGAGAATGCCCCTGCGCCGCTGGCGATGCAGCCGCCGTCGCAGATGATATCGGCTCCCGTCAGATATCCCAGCTGTTCGTCCGTGACCATCTCAAAGAGGGCCGCGATCTCCTCCGGCTTTCCCTTCCTCTTAATGGCATTAAATTTCAGATAGGTTTCTGCTTCGTCCTTTTCCAGGTTCCCCATGGGGGTCTCAAAATTGCCGGGGGTCACGGAAAGGACTCTTACTCCCTTTTCACCGAATCTGGCCGCATCGGTCCTGGCAAACCAGATGACGAAATGCTTGCTGAGAGCATAGGCTACGCCTGTCCTGCTCTTTTTAGGCATCATGCGTACCCGGCCCATCATCTTTTTCATGAACTTTTCCCGGTCTGTCCGGGCCAGGGGATAGGCGCCCCTGGGCATGATGAATTCCGGCGTCAGATAGGCCGACATGGAGCTGGTGTCCACAAGGCAGCCTCCGGGAGCCATGACGGTATAGAAGGCGTCGTTGATGTTGACGGTCCCCAGGGCGTTGCCTGCCATGATCTTTTCGGGGTCTCCCATATGGGGAGAAAGGCCCGCGATATGGAGCATGACCATCACATCGCCCAGCTCCGCCGCATGGGCGGCCAGCTTAAAGCAGCTGTCCCTGTCGGATACGTCACAGGGAAAAGCCTCGGCCTCCCCGCCCAATTCCTGAAGCTCCTTTACGACCGTTTCCAGCTTGGAGACCGTGCGGCCGCACAGGATGGTGTAATAGCCCTTTTTTACCATGCGGCGGGCAGCGGCAAGGCCCATGCCGGACCCGCCCCCCGTAATGACGCATACTTTTTTTCTGACTGCTTCTTCCACTTTTTATCTCCTTCCTCAGGCTGCTTCCTGTCTCTGACGGATCATGGCTGCCGCGCCTGCGATAGCGATCAGGTAAGGTGTTTCAAAGGTATCGTGAATGCCGTAGCGCAGGCCTGTCAGAACGCCGATGGCCTGAAGCTTTCCTATATATCTGGTGCAGCGCTGTTCAAAGGTAAATCTCTTCATCTCTTCATAGTCCTGGTCAGTGAAGATGCCTTCCTGGTCCAGGAGGTCTGTATACTGAAGCATGGTATAAATGAAGTCCACACCGATGTGGTAATGGCCGTAGGCCTTGAGGACCTCTGCTGCCGCTTCGGGGCTCATGGCCGTGTCCATTTCGGGTCCCATGCTGTCGTCATGGGCTGCATCCAGTATATCCCGGATCAGATCGAACTCGGCAGGGTTGGTCTCAATGCCCATGGCAGAGAGCTTTCGGGTACAGCTGTAATAATTGTGGTCTCTGAAAAGGTCTGTCAGGGCCAGGCTGTTCCGGCTCATCTTCAGGTTCGCGAAGGCCTGTTCCAGAGTCTCACGGGTAAAGCCGGTGATGCCGGCAGTCTGTAGGACGGCCAAAAGAGCGTCTGCGCTTTCAGCCTGCGCCACCTGGCTGACAAGGTTCCTGTCCCCGGCAATGTCTCTGATCTTTTCGGGAATGGACAGCTCTACAGACGGCGCTTCTGCTGCGGCAGCTGCCTTTACTTTTCCCTTCACATATCCGGCTTCCACCAGCCAGCGGGCTTCGTCTGTCAGGGTCTCCGCATAGGGACGGGTATGATAGCCCAGCTCTCTTTCGGCCTTGGAATAGTCGAAGTCGTTGTTTCGGTCCAGGTTGTAGACGGCGAAGTTGGTCATCAGAGGCTTTTCGCCGGTCTTTGCCGCCTTCTTCTCCATGGAAGCGGCCAGGCGGTAGGCCATGGCAATGGGTACGTAGAAAAGGGGCTGTCTGCATCCGCTGGCGTCGTGCAGCATCTTTGCCACTTCCTTCAGGGTCACTTCCTTGTTGCCCAGGATGTAGCATTCGCCCCTGCGGCCCTTGTCGGCTGCAACGATGGTGCCGGCTGCCAGGTCTCTGACATCTGCAAGATTGAAGCTTCCGCCCATGCCGATAGTCATTTCACCGTTCATGATCCTGATCACTGTTCCGGTGGTCTCGCTGATGGCATGGTCGCCAGGGCCCATAATACCAGTGGGATGGACCACGCAGGCGTTCATCCCTTCTGCCGCTGCATCCAGGACCTTCTGAGTGGCAATGGCCTTGGACCGGCTGTACCAGCCCACCACCTTATCGTCATCATAGGGAACGAACCGGCTGACCTCTCTGATCTTCTGTCCCTTGGGAAGTTCGGGGATGGCCCCGGTAGAGGACACATAGACAAGCTTCCTGAACTCAGGATGCTTCTTTGCCGCCGCCAGGATGTTTTCCGTGCCGCCCACGTTGACGGCCATGAGCTTTTCGCTGTAATCGGGATTTACGGTGACCATGCTGGCGCAGTGGATGCAGATGGTCTCATACCCTTCGGGAACGGTAAAGAATCTGTCGCAGTCCTCCTCGCTGCAGAGGTCGCCTTCGCAGATCTCCACGCCTTCGGGAATATATTTGACAGCCGGGTCTCCCTTGAGGACAAAGGCTCTGACCTTTTCGCCCCTCTCTACAAGCTGGGAGCAGATATTGCTTCCGAGAAATCCTGCAGCGCCTGTCAGTAAATAAATGGTATTCTGTGTATTCATCATTCTTTCCTCCTGTTTCAAATCTCTTTTTTCCGGGCCGCCCGGATGCCCTCTTTTCTGTGGCCGGGCCCTCCTGCGGCCGGTCCCTTGCAGGACCTGTTTTTGTTTTCGACAGGCACAGAATACAAAGGGAAGATAAACGGACGGTTAACTATCCTGTTTATCTTTCGTTTATCTTTTGAGAGTAGTGTTAATATAAAGAAAGAAAACGAATGCCATTCATCGAATTTCATAAAGGAAGGACTATCTATGCTGAAAATACTTGTGGCTGAAGACGACCCCAGCACCAGCAGACTTCTCTGCACAATCTTAAGGATCAACGGATACGACCCTGTCCCGGCCCGGGACGGCATGGAGGCTCTGGAGATCATGGACCACCAGCACATCGATCTTATGATCTGCGATGTCATGATGCCCAGACTGGACGGATTTGAACTTACAAGTCAGATCAGAGAGTCCGGCAGCATGCTTCCTATTATTATGCTGACCGCCAAAGCCATGCCCGAGGACAAGCGCACCGGGTTTCTGGTGGGTACGGACGACTACATGACCAAGCCCCCGGACAGACAGGAGCTTCTCCTTCGCATCAAGGCCCTCCTCCGAAGGGCCAGGATCGTGGACGAGCACAGGATCACCCTGGGAGATCTGGTACTGGACTACGATACCCACTCTGTCCGCAGGGGCTATGATACCCAGGTCCTGCCGCCCAAGGAATTCAATCTTCTCTATAAGCTTCTGGCCTATCCCGAGCGGACCTTTACCCGTCTGGAGCTTCTGGACGAGATCTGGGGCATGGACAGTGAAAGCGACGAAAAGACCGTCAACGTCCACATCAACAGACTGCGCACCCGCTTCCAGGATGCGGAGGAATTCGAGATCCAGACTGTCCGGGGCATGGGCTACCGGGCTGTCAGAAAGGTGTGAGCATGAAAAAGATACTGGAAAGGATCCGGGATATTTTTGCCACCCTCTCTCTGACGGTCCTTCTGACCTTCAACCTCTTTTTTATCGTCTTCCTCCTGCTGGCCCTGGTGACTCTCCTGGTCTTCTTCGGGGTGGACGGAGGTTTTCTTTTCACTGACGGGCATGTAACCGTTGGCGGAGGCCTGGTCATCATCTACTCCGTCTGCATCCTGGTGGCCGTCAGCATGGTCTTTATGATCCGCATGGTCTTTATAAGGCCCATTAAAACGATCATGGCCGCCATGGACCGCCTGGCCATGGGAGAATTCGAGACAAGGATCGATTTCAGCTCGGAGAAGTATATCCCCAGAGAGATCCGGGATTTCGGAGAAAGCTTCAATAAAGCGGCCGGGGAACTGTCCGGCACAGAGCTCCTCAGGAAGGATTTCATAAGCAACTTCTCCCACGAATTCAAGACCCCCATCGTCAGCATCAACGGCTTTGCCGACCTGCTGCTGGAAGAGGGTCTCTCGGAAGAGGAACGGAAAGAATTCCTGACCGTGATCCGGGATGAGAGCAGGCGGCTGGCGGACCTCTCCGTCAACATCCTTGCTCTCAGACGTGTCGAGTCCCAGACCATCCTTCAGGACCGGGAATCTTTCCGCCTGGACGAACAGATCCGCCAGTGCCTTCTGGTGACAGAACAGAAATGGAAGGAAAAGGATCTGGATTATCAGGTAGACCTGGAGGAAGTCACTTATACCGGCAATCCTTCTCTTCTTAAAGAAGTGTGGCTGAACATCCTGGACAACGGAGCCAAATTCAGTCCCGAGGGTGAAGTGATCGGCGTGACCCTCCGCAAGAAGGGCGATGTGATCACGGCCGCCTTCACGGATCACGGCCCCGGCATGGATGAAAAAACGAAGAGCCACATCTTTGAACAGTTCTATCAGGGGGATACCTCCCACAGATCCCAGGGCAACGGACTGGGTCTTGCCATGGCCTGGAAAGTGGCCGCGCTTCACGGCGGGGAGATCCTGGTGGACTCGGTGCCAGGCAGGGGAAGCTGCTTTACTGTCATTTTAAAATGATCCGATCCATAGAAAACGGGGCTGGTCACACGTAAAGTGTGGACAGCCCCGTTCCTTCTTCATCTTTCTTTTTCTGTAACAGCAGGGCAGGCGCCATCATACTGCCTTCTCCTTATGGCAGACGCTCTCCTAAAGCGCTTCACGATGCTCTGCCAGAGCATAAAGCGGAATCCTGTGGACATTTTCAAGGCGCTTACTGCACTTGTTGCAGCACTTTTAAGGCGATAACAGTCAAGCTCACAAAACCAGCCTCTGCATGGCCAAAAAGTCCGAAGGCGCCCTTTCTGTGATTCTTCCGTACGATTGTCACCTGGTCTGCCGCAGACCCGGTCAGTATTTTACTCCCCGCTGCCGTATTCACACACTGCACAAATCCCCCTGACATATAAGTGCTTAATAAATCCATAATATTGCCATTTTAAAACCTTTTTGTTATAATATACCCATATTAAAGTTAAATATCCGCATATGGATTTAAAATGGAGGACGAGAGTATGACACTGGAAGAAATGCGGAGAAGAAAAAGAGAACTGGGATACAGCAACGAAAAACTGGCAGAACTGTCAGGCATTCCCCTGGGCACCGTCCAGAAGGTTATGAGCGGCAGTACCAAAAGCCCCAGGCAGGGAACGATGGAAGCCCTGGCCAGGGCGCTGAGCAGCTGGGAAAAGACCCCTTGTCTGTATCCGGGCCCCATGACCGATGGCTTCGCAAGAATACTGAAAGAGCCCGCGGCCGTATACGGCCCGGAAAAAAAGATATATACCATAGAAGATATTTATGCTTTGCCGGAAGGCGTCAGGGCAGAGCTGATCGACGGAGAGATCTACTACATGGCGTCGCCTACGAGAACGCATCAGAAGATCGCAGGCGCTATGCACCTGGCGGTTGCCGGGTATATCCGGTCCCACGGGGGAGAGTGTGAAGTTTATATTCCTCCGTATGGAGTATATCTGAACAGGGATGACTCGGTTTATTTAGAACCGGATCTGACAGTGATCTGTGATCCGTCGAAGTCGGAGGAAAAAGGCTGCGTAGGAGCGCCGGACTGGGTCGTAGAGGTGGTATCCCCTTCCTCAAAGAGGATGGACTATCTGATCAAGCTTTTCAAATATCGTACGGCCGGCGTCCGGGAATACTGGATCATCAATCCCGAAAAGAGGATCGTGCAGGTCTACAGCTGGAGTGATGGACACGAGTCGGCAGAAATGTATTCCTTCGAGGACGAGATTCCTTCGGGCATCTATCCGGATCTCCGGATCCGGCTGGCCGATGATGTTTAAAGCCCGCCCTGCGCCACGTTCGTAATCATCTTTTTCCTGGGTGTTTTCCATGTCCCCGTATGACAGTAAAGAAAAGAAAGATAAAGAGATAAAAGAGTAGAAAAAGCGCCTGTCTCGGCTGCAGCAGTCTCAGCGGCCGGTTCTGCGGATGTTTCGCCGGCTTCTTCTGTGGTTACGGTCTGGCAGCCGCTCAGTGCTGCGGTGCCCATGGCCAGTGCCAGAATCATGGCCAACACTTTTTTCTTCATAATATTTACCCTCCTTAAAGTAAATAAGAAGTCAATCACCCCACCCATTCCTTCTGGATGGATGGGGCTTGCAGAGGAGATGACAATATCCTCTCTGTAAGCCCGGTTGATCAGCCTCAGTCCTTTCAGGACTACG
>DETN01000123.1 GCA_002362155.1 Lachnospiraceae bacterium UBA3287
TTTTCTGGTCATCACCTATTCCACGGGAGACATGCATCTGGGAAACGGGGAGATCGTCTATAATCCCCTGGCGGACGATTCGGCCCTGACCGGCTACAGACCGGAAGAAGAGATCCTCCACTTCCACGGACGAAAGAATTTCCTCTCCGCCATGGAAGCCTGCCGGGCCTTCTTCCCGGATCCGGACAAACTCCTCATTGCCGGCGACAGCGCCGGCGCCTTTGCCGTGCCCGCCGTGGCGGAAGAGATCGCGGACACCTTCTATCCCGGTGTCAGCGACATAACCCTCCTCTCCGACAGCGCCCAGCTCTATTACGGAAAATGGCGCCATGTCCTTAGAAAGGTATGGAACACGGAAAAGACCAGATGGAAGGACGTGAACGGCGCCTGCCTGGCCCTGGAATGGTACAGGGCCCTCTATCAGAGGAACGGAAAGCGATTCCGCTGCCTCTACGCCGGCTCCACCAGGGATTATCTCCTCTCCGCCTTCTACAGCGACATGCACTACAAGGAATACAGGACCGACGCCTCCCTGCAGAGCCTCTACTTCCGGCAGATGCGGCGCATGGTCAGGGATCTGAAGAAGCTGGATCCGGATTTCGGCATCTTTGTCTACGACTTCCGCCATCCCTCCCTGGCGGGAGGCGGCACCATCCACACGGCCGTGCGCCAGCCCGCCTTCTTTTTAAAGGCCTCCTCCGGGGTCAGCATGGCATACTGGCTCTCCCAGGCCGTGGAGGGAAATGTCTTTGACGCAGGCCTGGAGCTGCTGCGCCTGCCGGGAACGGGAAAGGCTGAAAAGGATCCGCAGCAGGAGAAGGAAGAGGCGGAAGAGACCTCCGGTTGAAAGAATGGCAGTAAGCCGGAACGCGTCGTTACAAAGCCATGACTGTAAAAAGGGACGCAGCCCCGCGGGGCCGCGTCCCTTTGTGTATACATTTGTGGAAGAATATTCTTTTAAATCTGAAATTTCCGTATTTTTAGAGTTAATAAAGAGTTTTTCTAAAAAAATATCAGATTATTTATTGACAAAAGGGGACCCGTGTCATACAATAAACTCAACAAAAGAAAGAGAGGAACAAACCGTTGGACAGTTGAATCCTTCCAAAAAAGATTATTGATCACATGGAATGTTCATTACAAAACTGAATAAGGAGGACACGTAAATGAGATTGTTGGAATTTTCCTAAAGGACCATCGGAGGCAGGAGATCGGATGGTCCTTTTTTTATGCTCTTTTTTATCTTCTCAGGCCTCCCTGCTTCCTCCGAAGGCTTCCCGGATCCCTCCCACGGCCAGGGCCCCGGCCAGATCCACGAAGGCGTCCAGGCTCATCTGGGGATCCATGGTCCAGCGGCTGAACATGGCAAGGGCTCCCGTGGCAATGAATTCCGCCGTCAGAATGATGCGGGCGTCCGTCTGGGCCTCCTCGCTGGTATTCTTCTCCAGAAATCTCTCTATCGTCATGTCTTTGATCCTGACCATCAGATCCGGCAGGACTCCCATATCTCCCAGTCTTGTCAGGATCTCCAGGTTGGCGTCTATGATCCTGCTGATCTCCTGAAAATAGGCCTTCCCGTCGAACATGGGAATAAAAAAGTCGGTCCTGTCACAGAGCCCGCGGTAGTCTTCCACCAGGCCCTTTTCCAGTTCCCAGAGCAGCTCCTCCATGCCCGAATAGTAGGCATAGAAGGTCTTCCGGTTGATGTCCGCCCTTTCGGAAAGCTCCGTCACCGTGATCTGGGTATACTCCTTCTCGTTGAGAAGGTCCAGAAAGGCCCTTCTGATGCTGCTTCTGGTCCTTCTGACCCTGCGGTCCTCCCTTTTCCTTTCCTCAGTCCCTTCCGGCATGTTCTGCATAGTCTTCTCTCCCATTTTCCCTCATGCTGACAATGTAAAAATGCAACACATTTATCATTTATGTTACTTATGTTCCGTATGTTTCTTTATTGACCATTGTACCACGAAAAACGACCGATTATAATGGCCTCAAAATAAAAAGCATTCAAGGAGCTTATCAATGAATCAGTATGTAATATATATGGACATGTCCGGAGATCTGGACGAGTCCTTTGCCAGGGAGCACGATATTCTTTTCGTTCCCATGATGTATACCATCGGCAGCCAGGAGAAGTTCTGCGCCACTCTGGAAAAGGAAGAGGACTTAAAGCCCTTCTACGCGGCCCAGAGGAAGGGGGTCGAGACCCGGACCAGCCAGGTCACGCCCCAGCAGTATATCGACATCTTCAGTCCCTGGCTGGAAAAGGGGATGGACGTCCTCTACCTTTCCCTGTCCAGCGGCCTGACCAAGACCTTCGACTCTGTCCGCCTGGCCGCCAGAGACCTGGCCGAGGACTATCCGCAGGCGGCCGTCTATCCCGTGGATACCCTCTCCGCCACCGGCGGCATGGGCCTTCTGGCCGAGCAGGCAGCCCTGAACCGGGAAAAGGGCCTCTCCGCCGCGGAAAACATGGAAGCTCTGAACGAGCTTCGCTGGAAGGTCTGCCATATCTTCATGGTGGACGACCTCATGTATCTGAAGCGGGGCGGCAGGATCGATCCCACCACCGCTCTTCTGGGCACGGCCCTCAACATCAAGCCCATCCTGGTCATCGACTCCAAGGGAAAGCTTCCCACCATCAAGAAAAAGAGAGGCGTCAAGCTGGCCATGAAGGAAATGGTGGCAGACTACCTCTCCCGGAGGGACCCTTCTCTTCCGGCCCGCGTCTACGTGGTCCACGCCGACTGTGAGGACCGGGCGGACGAGCTCATCGCCCAGGTCCGGGCCGTGACTCCTGAGGCAGACATCACAAGGCGCATGCTCTGCCCCGTCATCGGCGCCCATGTGGGCCCGGGCATGTTCGCGGTCATCTTCTTCGGAGACCGCATCGATCTCTGATCTCTCTCCTGCCCCGGGCAGATCATCAGAAAACAGCACAGGCATCCGCTTTTCCGTATGAAAAAGCGGATGCCTGTTTCGTTTTCCGAATCCCGTTCACATTTCCGAACGCAATTCATTCCCGTCCTATTGATGAAAGGGTCTTTGCGGTACTATACTCAGTACTATCATCAGGGTATCTTATAGACACTACGAAAAACATTTGGAGGAGAGTCAATCACCCCACCCATTCCT
>DETN01000047.1 GCA_002362155.1 Lachnospiraceae bacterium UBA3287
TGCCCCAGTGGTGCTTCCCCGGCCTGATGCTTACGATCTTTGCCATGATCTGTGCCTTTATCGGCATCTCCTGCGGCCTGGACCGGCGGGGGGCTTTTTACGTGGGAATGCGGGCCTTTATGCTGGGGGAATTCACCGCCTCCCTGGAGTGGCAGATCTTTTACTACGCCCTGACCCGGATGGGATTTCCCCTCCGCATGGACGTAAACCTGGTATGCCTTGTCCTGATCCACTCAGGGGTCCTTCTTCTGATGCACGCTCTGGAGCGCCGCTTCGGATGCGACATCCAGGGCAGGCAGTTCACCAGTCAGTTCCTGGGGGCCATGGCCACCATTACCCTGATGGCCTACCTGCTCAGCAACATTTCCTTCGTCCTCAGGGATACCCCTTTTTCCGCCCAGTATCCGGCGGAGATCTTCATGGTGCGGACCATGGCGGACCTCTTCGGGGTGGCGGCCCTCTTTGCCTGCAGCATGCTGGAAAAATCCATGCAGGAGCAGATCCGGGCCGAATCCATGCAGGCGGCCCTGAACCTTCAGTACGAGAACTACCGGCTGACAGAGGAGAGCGTGGCCCTGGTGGGACGAAAGTACCATGACTTAAAGCACCAGATCGCCTATCTCAAGAGCCATATCTCCGACGAGGAAAAGACCAGGAGCCTGACCCGTATGGAAGAGGAGATCCACCAGTTCGAGGATCTGAACCGGACCGGGAATCCGGTCCTGGATACCATCGTGACCTCCAAGTCCATCCTCTGCCACAAGGAGGGGATCACTCTCCACTGCGTGGCGGACGGAAAGACGCTGGACTTCATGGACCCCATGGATCTGTCGGCCCTGTTCGGCAACATCCTGGACAATTCCATGGAGGCGGTCCGCAAGATCCCCGATCCGGAGCAGCGCCTGATCCGCCTGGCCGTATCCCGTAAAAAGGGCTTTGTCCGCATCGTGGCGGAGAACCGCTATGACGGAGAGATCGTTTTCAGGCAGGGGCTTCCCCTGACCTCCAAGCAGGATCCGGGCTACCACGGCTACGGGGTCAGCAGCATAAAGAACACCGTGGAAAAGTACGGGGGCTCCACCAGGATCCAGACCAGGGAGGGATGGTTCTGCCTGAACATCCTGATCCCCGCGGGGGAAAAAGCCTGAGGGGCCCCGGCCGGTCTTCCCGGATTTCGAAAGAGTCTTTCCGAAAAGGCCCTCCTGCTGATATAATCATTAGGAAGCAACGAAATTTTGACAGCCCCTTTCAAGAGGCCCAGGGAGGGCCGCCCCTATGCTGCGATCCGAATTTCGCGAAGACGTATTTCTGGACCTGCTGGACCAGGTCAATATCATGAGCCGGGACAACGGCAAAAAGTTCACGGACACAGGCCGCCTGGACGTCATCCGGGACCTGCTCTGGGATACCCCCTACCGGAGGGTCAACGCCCAGGGCCTCTTTCACCTGTACGCAAAAAAGCCCCTTCACCTGATCGAGGGGAAGATGATCCTGGTCTCTTCCCACGTGGACTGCCAGGTGGGGATTACCAGGTGCTCCTGGAAGGTAAAGGACAGTGAGTATCTCAGGGGGACCTTCGACAATTCCATTACCAACACGGTCATGCTCTATCTGATGCGGCAGGGAGCCCTTCCCGAAAACGTGGCGGTGGCCTTCACCGGAGACGAGGAGGAGGATTCCCACGGAGCCCGCCAGGCCGTCAAATATATGCAGGCCCAGGGCAAGTGGTTCGGGGTCATGGTGCTGGACGTAACGGACATGGGCTTTTCGGAGAAGCTGCATATCAGCGTGGAGAACGATTTCTGGACGGAGGGCGTGGGCAGACAGGTCATCGCCCTGATGGAGAAGCTGGAAGCGGAGGATCAGATCCGCTGGCACTATGTCCCCTCCGATCCCGCAGGCGTCCCTTCCTTTGTTCCCGGGGAAAAGAACCTGGGAGAGGAGGCGGAGGCGGACGAGAGCTGGGCCTACGACGAAAAGGGCATCCCCTGCTTTTCCCTCTGCATACCGGTGGAGGGGAACATGCACCGGAACGCCGGCGTCCTGGTATCCAGAGAGTCCCTCCGCGGCTATACCTGCGCCCTGGAGCGCCTTCTGAGGGCCGTGCACGCAGGAGGAAGTATCGAGCCCCCGGAAGGAAGGGATCTTTCATAAGTTTATCCGGCGGCAGAGCCTGTCTGCCGCCTTTTTGCGTCTTTTCCCCGCCTTCCAGCGGGAAGGCTCCCGGGACGCCTTGCGGGGAGGGGGCCGGAAATGCTATTCTTTAGGCTGTTACAGACATATATTTACAGGAGTTTTTTGCCATGCATCAGGTCTTTGATTTTAACGCCATGCCGGACCCTGAAAGGGACCCGGTCTGTACCTATACAGTATTTTATTCCGATGAGCGCAGCGCGGATGCATCCCGCCCCATCCTGGTCCTGGACAACAGGGAGCGGGAATGGAAGCACCACTCCGGGGGCACCTTTACAAATCCCGTAAAGAGGACCTCCTTTGAATTCACGGACCAGGAGGGGCAGGCGGATATCCTTCGGATCGACGCCCGCTTTACCAGCCTTCTTAAGTGGCTTGGAGAAAACCATATCCCGGTGAGGCTCTCGGGTCAGAATACGCCGGAGGGCTATGCGGTCTACCGGATCCGGGAGGTGGCCTACGGAGGGGCCTCCAAGCTCTCCGCCGAGGACGGCTTTCTCCAGTTCATGATCGGCCGCCTCTTTGCCTCCGATGCCCCGAAGGAGGATACGGTCCCCGAAGAGGAGAAGGAGGAGACGGGAGACGACATGCGGCTGACATCCCTCCAGTCCATTACCGATTTCCTTGGCTGCGCCGGCAGGACATTGCCCGACAACATCCGCCTCTGGGCCAGAAGGAACCTGGCGGTGGCCAATTCCTCCGAGGTGACGCCGGAGGAGAGGCGCCACGCCCAGAGGGCTCTTTCCATGATGATGAACATCCAGTGGAAGGCCGACTATTTCCCTTCCATCGACATGGCGGAGGCAAAAAGGATCCTGGACAGCCAGCTCTTCGGCCTGACAAAAGTCAAGCAGAGGATCATGGAGACCATCGTCCAGATCAACCGGACCCATACCCTGCCGGCCTACGGCCTGCTGCTGGTGGGCCCTGCAGGCGTGGGCAAGTCCCAGATCGCCTATGCGGTGGCCCAGATCCTGCGTCTGCCCTGGACGGTCATGGACATGAGCTCCATCAACGATCCCGAGCAGCTGACCGGATCCTCCAGGATCTACGCCAACGCCAAGCCGGGCCTTATTATGGAGGCCTTTTCCGCCGCCGGCCAGTCCAGCCTGGTCTTTATCATCAACGAGCTGGACAAGGCGGCCGTGGGCAAGGGCAGCGGGAATCCGGCGGATGTCCTTCTGACCCTTCTGGACAACCTGGGCTTTACCGACAACTACATCGAATGCAACATTCCCACGGGAGGAGTCTACCCCATCGCCACGGCCAACTTTAAGGACCAGATCTCCACCCCCCTTCTGTCCCGCTTTGCCGTGATCGAGATCCCGGACTATACAGAGGAGGAAAAGAAGATCATCTTTAAACAGTTCTCCTTCCCGGCGGTCCTTAAGAGGATCGGCATGCGGGAGGAAGAGTGCGTGGTCACGGATGAAGCCCTGGAGGCGGTCCTGGACTACTGCCGGGGCACCACCGGCATCAGAGAGCTGGAGCAGGCCGCCGAGCATCTGGCCGCCAACGCCCTCTACCGGATCGAAGTGGAGGGGGCCGGCAGAGTGGTCTATGACAGGAAGACCGCATCCGCGGTCCTTGGTTAACGGGAAGGAGCAGGCTATGCCAGTGATCTCCATGAACGACGCCCAGCTTGAAGCGGTCCATACCGTTGAGGGGCCCGTGATCATCATCAGCTGTCCGGGCTCCGGCAAGACCACCACCCTGATCCACAGGGTCCGCTTCATGATCGAGTGCAGGATCGATCCCGCCTCCATCCTGACAGTGACCTTTACCAATGCGGCTGCGGAGCGGATGAAGCACTACTATCAGAAGGTCTTCGGCAGGGAGGGCAGGCTCCAGTTCCTGACCATCCACTCCCTCTGCTTCGGGATCCTCAGGGCCGAGGGGCTCTACTGCCCCGGCGATATCCTGAAGGAGGACGAAAGACGGCGCTTCGTCTACCAGCAGGTCTCCCGCATGACCTGGGTCAACGACCCCTGGGAGCTGACGGGGGCCCTGCTTACGGATTTTTCCGTGGTCCGCAACAACGACATCGATCCGGATACCTACGAGCCGGAGGCCTGCCCCGCCAGGACCTTCCGGGAGGTGCTGCGCCTCTACGACGAGTACCGGGACAGAGACCATAAGATCGACTTCGACGACATGCTGATCCAGTGCAGGGAGCTGCTCCGGGATCCGGAGATCCTTTCCAAGTGGCAGAGGCGCTTTCAGTATATCCAGTGCGACGAATACCAGGACACCAACGGCCTGCAGAGGGACATCCTCTACATGCTGGCCGGAGAAAAGAAGAATCTCTGTGTGGTGGGGGACGACGACCAGTCCATCTACATGTTCCGGGGAGCAAGGCCCGAGATCATGCTCCGCTTCGAAGAGGACTTTCCCGGCTGCCGGGTCATCCATCTGTCCGTCAACTACCGCTCGGGCCGGGCCGTGGTGGAGAGGGCCGGCATGGTCATAGCCCATAACAGGGCCCGCTATCAGAAGGACTTTCTCTCCGCCAGGGGAGAGAAGGGCTTTGAGGGCGCCGTGCACTGCCAAAAGTTCGACGGAAGGGCGGAGGAGATGGACTACCTGGTCACCTGTATCCGGGAAGCCATGGGAAAAGGAGTTCCCTGCCGGGAGATGGCCGTCCTTTTCAGAACGGGCAGACAGGCCCAGCTGCCGGCCGCCGCCCTCTCCAGGGCGGGGATCCCGGCCTTTTCCACGGAATCCGTCCGGTCTATCTACGAGGGCTGGGTCTTCGAGGGAATCCGGACCTATGTAAAGCTGTCCCTGGGACAGGCGGGGCCGGATGCCATGCTCTATGTTTTGAACCGCCCCTCCCGCTACCTGAAGGAGGAGTATTTCAGGACCTGCTCCTACTCCCTCTCCTCCATGCTCAGGGCGGCCTCCTACCTGAAAAGGGACGCCTCCTGGAAGTATGAGGCCGCCAGGGAGTCCCTGACGGCCTGGATGAAGGCCTTCGGGCCGGCGGTCCTCAGACCCACGGACGAGCCCTACCTGGTCTTTCAGGCCCTGAAGTCGGAGACCGGGGGGATCGGCTACGACCTCTATATCCGGTCCTACGCCGAATACAGGAAGCTGGACGCGGAGGAGCTTTTAGGGGACTTTGCCCAGATGGAGGCGGACGCCGCCTCCTTCCGCACCATCCAGGACTGGCTGGACTTTGCCGAGGCTTCGGCAGCCGCCTCCAGATCCTCGGGCAGGCCCAGGGACCCCCAGGGGGTGGTCCTGACCACCATGCACAAGGCCAAGGGCCTGGAGTGGCAGTATGTCTTCCTGATCGACGTGAACAAGGACCTGGTTCCCCACAGGAACGCCGAAACGGCCCTGGAGACGGAAGAGGAGAGAAGGCTCTTCTACGTGGCCATGACCAGAGCAAAGGACGTCCTATATATCCTGGGGAGCGGAAAGGCCTCTTCCTTTATGCAGGAGATGGAGGACGATCTGAGAAAGGAGGAGGCCCTGGCCTTTTGGGGGATCTGGCAGGAAAAGAAGGGGGTAAATGTATTTGTCCGCCACAGCGCCTGGGGACTGGGCCGGGTCCTTTCCATGAAGGAGGGGAAAAAGGGCATGTATCTCAGGGTGGATTTCGACGGCATGGTCAAGACCTTTCCCTACCCAAAAGCCTTTGCGGACGGCCACCTTTGCGCGGCAAAGGGCCTTCTGGACTGAGAAAGTCCGGGGGAGCGCAGGCATTTTTTGCTCCGGTTAACGTTCTTTGTTCTTCTTGGCTCTTCTTTGTGGTATAGTAATACAGGATGCAGAAGGCCGCGCCCGGGCGGGGGCGGCCTTCTGCAGGAGCGTAAAACGATAAGACATCTGAAAAAGGATTTTGATATATGAAAACCAGAAAAGCTTCCTTCGTGCAGCCGGTGATCATGCTGACGGCCTTCCTGCTCTTTACACTGCTTGTGGCCATGGTGGACTTTAAACCCATCGGTCCCCGCGGGTCGGAGGTGGGACTTGCCGCCATCAACGGCTTTCTTCATTCGTATTTCGGATACAACGACCTCTTTTATGTGCTGTCCAAGATCCTGGGCTATATCTGCTTTCTGATCCCGGTGATCAACGCGGGCGTGGCCCTCAGGGACATCTACCGCAAAAAGAGCCTTTTCAAGGTCGGACCGGACGTCATTGGGGCCTTCTGCATCTACGTCCTGATGGCCTTTTTCTACGTCCTCTTCAACACGGTGGTCCTCAACTACAGGCCCGTTGTGATGGACGGAGAGCTGGAAGCCTCCTATCCCTCCTCCCATACCCTGCTGGCCGTGACACTGTCTCTGTCCGCTGCCCTGCAGCTGAATTTCCGGGACAGGAACCTGGAAAGAAAGGCCAGGAACCAGAAGATCCTGATCGCCCTGGGCCTTCTGGTGGTGGTCACCAGATTCTTCTCCGGCGTCCACTGGTTCACGGACATCGTGGGCGGCGTCCTGCTGGGCCTGACCCTGGCAGCTCTTTACGTGCCCCTGGTCCGTTTCATCGGCAGGCTCTTCTACAAGGATAAGAAAAAAGCGAAAAAGGCCGTAAGAAAGCCCAGACAGGGCCATACAGGCCCCGCGGCAAAGAGCGCCGAAAAGCATGAGCTGAAGGAAGCGGCCGCTGCAGAGAAGGAAGAGAAGGCTCCGGAAGCTGGCCCTGCCGAAGAGCCGCAGGCCCCCGAAAAGGAGGAAGCTCCGGTGCAGACTTCTCCCGAGCCTGAGAAAGAGGATCCTGCCCCTCAGGAAAAGGCATCTGCCCCGGCAGAGGAAGCCGTAAAGGAAGAGCCTCTTAAGGAAGAACCTGTAAAGGAAGCGTCTGCAGAGGAAGAAAAGAAAGAAGTCCCGGAGGAATAAGGTCCGGGCGGGAAAAAGAAATAAAAAACATAAAAGCGGATGCCCGGCGCATCCGCTTTTTTCAAAAGTAAGGAATTGTCACAAAATTAATTGAACATAATGTAACGAAACGACTACATTATTTTGTGACAATATGCTATACTATCTGTAGCCTAACACCGATAAGGAGATGCTACAGATGATTGCAAGTTTAGAAACAAGAACCGCAGTCAAAAAAATATTGCTTGATATGACTCCGTATCTTGATGAAAAGCAGCGGCGTATTCTTTATGGAAGTGCTGCAAACGCCCTTGGGCACGGGGGCATAGTGTTTGTCAACGAAGTGACTGGCTCCGCACGAGATACAATCACTTCCGGTATGGAGGAAGTTGCTGCACAGAAAAGCCCTGACACAGTTCCCGGCACAGCTGAAACATCACGAATCCGCAGGCCCGGTGCCGGACGAAAGACTGCTCTTGAAAAAAATCCTCTTTTGTATGAAAAGATCGAGGAGATCATCACGCAAAACGGGGATACATATGGCAATCCCGAAAATCCTTTACGATGGACAACATGGAGCCTCCGGAAAATTGCCAGGGAACTGTTGAAATTCGGGATCAATGTCAGTCAAAACATTGTATCACGGGCTCTGGACACACTCGGCTATAGTAAGCAGCAAAATCAGAAGATGTATCAGGTTGGTGAACAACACCCGGACAGGGATGCTCAGTTCCGCTTTATAAATGAAACATCGTCAGAGTTTCTGAATAACGGGGAACCCGTAATCTCCATCGATACGAAAAAGAAGGAGAACATCGGCAATTTCAAAAACAACGATGCCGAATACCGCCCGGTAAAAGACCCGCGGAAAGTTCTTGATCATGACTTTCCTCTTCCGGAATTAGGGAAGGTCTCCCCATATGGCGTATATGTACTAAATAACAATACGGGTTTTGTCAATCTGGGGCTGAGTCATGATACGCCGGAATTTGCCGGCGAGAGCGTGGCCCAATGGTGGAGATGTGTCGGAAAGCACACATTTCCTGATGCGAAGCGCCTCTACATTACATGTGACAGTGGCGGGAGCAACGGCTGCAGAGTATGGCTGTGGAAGTACTATGTACAGGAACTCGCGAATGAAACACAGATGGAAATCCATGTGTCTCATTTTCCAACTGGCACCTCAAAATGGAACAAGGTCGAGCATCGCTTGTTTTGCTATATTTCTAAAAACTGGCAAGGGAAGCCGCTTATTGATGTTGAAACCGTTGTTAATTTAATCGGTTCCACAACAACCGAAAAGGGATTATCTGTCATCTGCCGTGTTGATGAAAACCATTATGAAACCGGTAAAAAAATCACGGAGGAGCAGAAGGAAAATCTCAATATTGAGTTTACAGGGCCGAATGAGAAGTGGAATTATATCATCCGGCCAAATGTATGATTAATTTTGTGACAATTCCTAAGGAGGGAGATGTATGTCTGGAAAAGTTTATAAGATCCTCTGCTTCGGAGACTCCAACACCTATGGATTCGACCCCCGCATGGGGGCGCCGGAGCAGCTTCCCTATGAAAAGCGCTGGACCGGGATCCTGGACGCCATGCCCTGCTATCAGGTCATCAACCGGGGGCAGAACGGGAGGGAGATCCCCCATACCCAGTCCGCCTTTTCCTCCCTGGAGTATACCCTGGAGCGGCACGCCGACGCGGACGTCCTGGTCATCATGCTGGGGACCAACGACCTGGCCCTCATGTGGCGTCCCACGGCCGGGAGGGTGGGGATCCGGATGAGAGATCTGTTCGAGAAGGTCCCCGGCCTTTCGGCCTTCCGGACGGGCGGAAAAAAGACCCTTCTTCTTTCCCCGCCCCTTTTAAATATGGCCGACGATACGGACGGGGTCCTGCTGGAAGCCTCCGCGGGCCTTGCCGCCGTATACAGATCCATTGCAGAGAAGTACGGCCTTTATTTTGCCGATACGGCCGGGTGGCGGATCCATATGACCTATGACGAGGTCCACTTTTCTCCCGCGGGCCACGCTGCCTTTGCCATGGAGATGGACCGCCTGCTCAGAAAGATCCTGGAGATCTGAACAAAAGAAAAACCGGACCTTTCCCGGATGCGCTTACCTGAAAGCGCTCCGGAGAGGGTCCGGTTCTTTCTTTTTGTACAGGAGCCTCAGAGGCCTTTTTTACGGGAGCCCCGCGCCTTCTTCTTCCTCCGGCTCCTGCTCTCTTATCTTTTCCAGGATCTTTTCCTCGATCTGCAGCTCCCGGTTGAGAGGCTCGTAGATGATCAGTTCGGAGAGGAAGATGGGGAACCAGAGGCCTATAAAGGGGACCAGGATCACGGTCCAGGGAGCAAAGAGGGCAATGATCATGACCACAAGGAGCTTGACAGCGGCGGCCCCCAGGACCCGCCACATATATCTGGCAGTGAACAGGATCATATTTCGGATGCTGACGGAGGCCGGCTGGGAGAAAAGGACCAGCTGGGGCCACAGGAGCATGCTGACCAGAAGGAAAAGGTAGAGGGATATAAGGTACATGACCAGGATGGAAAGGCTGAACCTGCCTCCGCCCCAGAACATGATGTAGGCCATAAAGACATAGAGGCCGAAGATCAGGCCGGTCAGGGCGCCCGGAAGAAGCGCCTCCCTCCAGTTCTGGGCAAGGCCTCTTCTGTAGGATTTCCACCATCGGCCCGGCGCGTCCCGAAGGCCCCGCATGATCATGTCATAGAGGGCGGCCAGGAAGGGGCCCAGGATCAGTCCTCCCAGGAGAGATGCGGGCACAAGGACCAGAAAGCTGGAGGAAAGGACCGAAAGGGTCACTCCGGCCAGCAGGGGAAGGCCCCCGATACTGGTCATGACACTGGATTTGAACCAGGTGCCGGCATAGAAGGAGAGGAGCTGGCGGTAGCGGTAAAAACCGGTCATTCGCGTGCTCTCGTCATAGGAACTGTCATCTGCAAAAAATAATGCCATGGGTGTTTCTCCCTGCCTTAATTGAGAAGGTCTGCGCTGTAGTGGCAGGCGGAGAGGAAATCCGCCAGGACCCGGGCCGTATCTTCTTCATATTCCTCCGTGCCTGCGGCCTCCACCGTGATGGTGTAGTCTCCGTAAACGGTAAAGGCGCTGGTGCCCCGGCTGTAGGGGTTGGAGTCTGTCACCACTTTATAGTCCAGGACCTGGTAAGACTGTCCGCCTATGTCCAGGGTCCTCTCATCCAGGATCTGGTAGGAGTCTCTTTCCCGGTCCATCCAGTCCTTCAGGGTGCCCTGGGGATCTTCTCCCTTTCTTACATCATTTCCGTAGACCAGCATATAGACCTGGGCATCATAAAGATCGGTCTCCCTGCCTTCCTCGTTGGTAAAGGGCCTGGCCTCTCCCACGGCCCAGGTGGCATAGTAGCTGTCGCTCCCTGTCAGGACCACGGGATTTTCGGAAAGGACAAAGCCGTGTCCGGGGTCTGTTTCCACGCCGGCCACCCTGCCCAGGATGGTCCACTCCCTGTTCCAGTCGCTTCCGTCCGCGGCTTTTTCGGGATAGGATTCACAGCCGCCGAGCAAAAGGGCAAGGGCCGCGGCCGCGGCCAGGGCTGTCAGCCTGGCGCCATTTATGATCTTCCGCATATCTTTTTCCGCCTTTCTTTCCCGTAGGATGATTCTCTTTATGCTTTCTTCCGCCGTCAGCGGGCTCCTTCTGTCAGGACCTGCCACAGGACACTGCATGCCTCCTGGTGATCGCAGGTCTTTTCTCCCCAGAAGCCCCGCCTTGCAAGGTAAAGAGGAGAGAGGATGTCGCTTCCCTTTCCGGAAATACGCTCTGTTCCCACCGTTTCCTCATAGGTGCCGAGATCCATGTCCCTGAGGAGGGGCGCGTCTGTCCATGCCACGGCCAGCGGCTCCCGGGTTTCACCCTCTGACGGCAGAGATCCGTCGGCAAGGGCCAGGATCTGGTAGTCCTTCTGGAAGCGGCCGGGATCCTCCAGGAGGAAGAAGTAGCTATCGCAGCCTTCCATATCCGCCAGCATGGCAGCCTCTGAGGCGGCGTTGTAGGAGGCGTCAGGGGTGGCGGTTCCGGATTCTCCCCTGTCCCTCACGTACTGATTGATCTGGACGATGACCTTTCCGTCTCCATTGCAGTCCTCTCCGTACCGGGCCAGGGCTTCTTCGAGGTTTTTTACCGTCTCCTCGGGAAGATAGCGGGTGCCTGCATAGGCGATCTGGTAGTCCGGGAAGGTCTTCCCCACCCCCAGGGTGCCCAGGAGGATCTCCAGGAGGATAAATATGGCGGCTCCGCCGGCGATCAGGTGGATCCGGTGATAGTAAAGCCAGTTTGCTGTTTTTTTTCTGCCGGTCAGGGGGGCTGCCTCTTCAGGAGGCTTTTCGTTCCTGGCCTGCCATCTGTAGTATTCTCCGGCCATGTCAGTTGGGTTCCTTTTCTCCGTTTCCGTAAATATATTCCTTGACGAAATCTTCTCTGGTGGTGCCGCCGGGCCTGTAGCGGACAGGCAGGCAGGTCAGGGTCGGCAGGTGGGTCCTGTCGGCGGAAAGCAGCATGGAGACGGCCTGCAAAGCCATCTGCTCCACCGGCTGCACGATGGAGGATACACAGGGCATCATGTTGTCACCGAACATGTTGATGCCGTCAAAGCCGATGACCTGGACGTCTTCGGGCACGGAGATGCCGTTCTCCTTCAGGATCTGGCAGATCACATAGGCCAGCTTGTCGGTGTTGCAGAAGATCCCGTCGAAATCAGGTTTGCCGTCGTGGATCCTGTCCCGCACCAGATTTAAAAAGGGACGGAAGGCCTGATCATCGCTGGAGACGATGGATTCGAAGGGAACGTTGTGGAAGCGGCACCAGGATTCAAAGCCGGCCTGGCGCTTGTCGGGCTCGCCGGATACCGCAGGCGCTATGTTGAAGAAGAGGAGCTTTGTGGCTCCCAGTTCGCAGAGCTTTCTGGCCGCCAGGGTTCCGCCTGCGTAGTTGTCGCAGGAGATGCAGGGAACGGACTCGGAGTAGAAGCGGTCTATGCTGACGAAGGGAAGGTTCTCGTCAATGATCAGGTCCGGGTTGTAGGTCAGGGCAATGATCCCGTCCACCTTGTTCTCCGTGACCATCTGAATGCACTTCTGTTCCATGTCCGGGCTGTACTGGGTCACGGCCAGCATCATGCGGTAGCCCTGCTCCTGCAGGGCTTTGCTGATATAGTTGGCCATGTCTGCGAAGAAGGGATGGTCCGTCCCGGGACAGATAAAGGCGATGGTCCTTGTCTGGTTGGTCTTGAGCCCTCTGGCATAGCGGTTGACCTTGTAGCCCAGCTTTCTGGCCGCTTCTTCTACCTTTATTTTATAGGACTCGCTGACCTGAGCTCCGTTGAAGACGTTGGATACGGTGCCGAGGGAAACGCCGGCTTCCCTGGCGACATCCTTCATGGTGGGAGTGGAAGTCTTTTTATTCATGTGAGGCCCCTTTCAGTAAATAATGAAGGTGTTGGCTGCTTTGTAAAAATTATAAGCCGATTTTCATGAAATAACAAGCATAGTTTCATGAAAGCACCATGGACTGTTTGCTGAATTTACTTCTGCTCTCTGCAGAAAGGGGAGAAGGGACCCGTGAAAGGGACTGAAAACTGAAAAATCAGGATCTGTCCTGTTTGAATCATACGTGAAACGTTACATATATGTCAAGACCTTTTGAGAACACAGGAAGAACAGGATAAATTTTAATGAAACGTTTCAAAAAATGACCGACCGGCTGCAGAATCCCGACACAGGGCCGGAAGGAAGAATACCGCCATTTCAGGACGGAAAACTGCCGATACCGGGGGTTTTGGCGAGGCCAGGAGGGCAGGGACAGAAGGGCAGCTCCGGGGACTGAATATTTCATGAAACATTTCATGAACCGGCAACTGAAAAATTTACCTAAAATGAACCCCTGGCTTTGTGTAAATCGGAGAAAGAGGAAGGGGTACGAGGAAAGGGATTGACAACGGCCTGGGGAACTCGTAGAATCATGGTCAATGAAACGTTTCAATTCCAAGCAGGGCCCGGTGCAGAGGAGGGCTTTATTTCGGAATCGTAAATGAAACGTTACATGAAACAATCGTACAGTTTCATATTGTAAGGAGAGAGACATGAAATCTAAAGCGAAAACTGCTGCGGTGGCAGTGCCGAAGGCTCCTCTCAAAAGGAGGCTGAAGGATAGCTGGCAGCTCTATCTGCTCCTCCTGATTCCTCTTGTGCTTACCTTTATCTATAAGTACATCCCTATGTACGGCATCCAGATCGCCTTCAGGGATTATAAGGCAAGCCGGGGAATCCTGGGAAGCAGATGGGTCGGGATGGAATGGTTCGAGAGATTTTTCTCCGCGCCTACCTGCGCCAGAATGATCCGCAACACAGTTCTCCTGAGCTTCTTCTCGCTGCTCTGGAGCTTCCCGGTACCGATCATCCTGTCCCTGTGCATCAACCAGCTCCGGTTTGCCAGGTACAAACGGGTCGTGCAGACGGTCCTGTATGCCCCCCACTTCATTTCGACCATGGTCGTCTGCGGTATGATCAGAATTTTCCTCAGCCCTTCGGGCGGTCTGATCAACCTGCTCATGCATACCAGCATTGATTTCCTGACAGAATCCTCTGCTTTCCGAACCATCTACATCGCGTCCGGAATCTGGCAGGACGCAGGCTGGGGCTGCATCATCTATCTGGCCACGCTGTCCGCCGTGGACACCAGTCTCTATGAGGCCGCCAAGGTAGACGGAGCTTCCGTATTCCAGAGGATCATGGCCATCGACGTCCCCGCCCTTCTGCCCATGGCCATCCTGAACCTGATCATGAGCGCCGGCTCCCTGATGAACGTCGGCTTCGAGAAGGTCTGGCTGCTGCAGACAGACCTGAACAAGGCCACTTCCGACGTCATCGCCGTCTATGTGTATCAGCAGGGTATTGAAAACGCCAAGTATTCCTATTCCACAGCCGTCGGCCTCTTCAATACGGCCGTCAACATCATTCTTCTGATCATAGTCAACCAGATCGCCAAACGTGCTTCGGACGTTGATTTTGTTTAAGGAGGTGCTCTATGGCAAAGAAACAGAATGCGGCATCCGGCTTTTCCGAAAGGACCAGCGACATCATCCTGGTGGCCATCACCCTGATCGTCGTGCTCCTGGTGGCATATCCTCTGTACTATGTCCTGGTGGCGTCCTTCTCCAACCCCTATGATGTCTACGCCGGCAAGACCTTCCTCCTGCCCAGCCAGTTCACCCTGGACGGCTACAAGGCGGTCTTCGCGGATTCCAACATTTTTACCGGTTACATCAACTCCATCAAGTATACCGTCATCGGCACCCTCTTTTCCGTGACCATGCTTTACATCACGGCCTATCCCCTGTCCAGAAAAGAGCTGCCCGGCCGTAAGTTCTTCAGCCTTTTCTTCCTGCTGACCATGTATTTCGGCGGCGGTCTGATCCCCACCTACCTGGTCGTCAAGAATACAGGCCTGATCAACAACATGTGGGCCCTTTTCCTCCCCGGAGGCGTTGCCGTAGGCAACATGATCATTGTCAGGAACTATTTCCAGAACTCCATTCCCCAGGAGCTGGTGGAGGCTTCCGAGATCGACGGCTGTTCCAAGCTGCAGACCTTCTGGAACGTCATCATTCCTCTGTCCACTCCCATTATGGCCGTCATGGTGGTCTTCTCCATGGTCGCCTACTGGAATGACTGGTTCACGGCCCTGATCTATCTGACCGGCGCCGAAAAGGCTCCCCTTCCCCTGGTACTGAGGAACGTACTGATCAAGTCCAGTGCTTCCGCTGCCCAGGCCAGCACCATCTCCGGCGGTTATGCCGAACTGAACAAGATCACCGAGATGATCAAGTTCTCCTCCATTATCGTCGCAGCCGCACCCATGCTGATCATCTATCCCTTCGTTCAGAAGTACTTCGAAAAGGGAATGATGGCAGGTGCAGTCAAAGGTTAAGTGCAGACACAGTGTCTGACATTTATAAAAGAAAGGAGAAAAGTATGAAAAAGATCAAAAAACTGACAGCTCTGTCACTCACTGCTGTCATGGCAGCTTCTCTGGCAGCCTGCGGCGGAGGCGGCGGATCCTCTCAGAGCGCTGAGGAAGCCATCTCCAACACCAGCCAGACCGAGTTCGAGATCATGGGCGGACAGTCTGCCCTGTCTCCGGGCTACGCCGACAACGAGGTCCTCAATGCCCTGCAGGAGGAGACCGGCATCAAGATCACATGGAACACCATGAGCGATTCCCTGGCCGAGCAGGTCAACATCCATATCGCCGGCGGAGAGCTTCCCGATGCTTTCCAGGGCGTGGGCTTTTCCAACTATGATCTGGCCAACTACGGCGCAGACGGCACTTTCATCGACCTGACTCCCTACATCAACGAAGACGTGATGCCCAACCTGACAAAGATCCTGGACGAGCATCCCGGCATCCGGGCAGCCATCACCATGGACGACGGCTGTATCTACGGCCTTCCTTCCGCTGAGCAGATGGGCACCGCAGGTATCGGCAGGGAAGAGGATTACTCCATCTTTACCATTCCTCAGTTCTCCATGATCAACAAGGCATGGCTGGACGACCTGGGCCTGGAAGTTCCCACCACCCTGGATGAACTGGAAGTCTGCCTGCAGGCTTTCAAGGACAACGACATGTCCGCCAGGTACTACGGCAACGATCCCGGCAGCACCATTCCCATGTCCACAGGCTTTGACCAGTGGTGCTGGGGCCAGAACATCTTCTATGCAGGCTTCGGCTTCACCAACTGGATCAACGATGTCTGCAACGACCTGGTTCTGCAGAAGGACGGAAAAGTCAACTTCGTATGCGATGACGACGGCTACCGTGCAGCCATGGACTACTTCCACAACTGGTATGCAAAGGGCCTCATGGACATCGAGACCTTCTCTCAGGACGACACACAGCTCATGTCTAAGTGCCAGCAGGGTTATGTGGGTGTTTCTACATGGTGGTACATCGAAGAGCTCATGGGCGACTATGCCAAGGATTATGTATTCCTTCCCGTTCTGGAAGGCCCCGACGGAACCAAGAATGTCACCGTCCGTACAGGCGGCGGCACCAGCTCCGGCCAGCTCTCCATCACCGAAGCATGCGAAAGCCCTTCCAACCTTCTGAGATTCTACGACAAGTGGTATGACGGCGAGACCGTTATGCAGCTCCAGTACGGCCCTATCGGCGTATTCTTCACCGGCCAGGACGAGAACGGCGTATGGAACTCCATTACCGAAGAGGAGGCCCAGGCCCAGTTCGGCAAGGGCGCAGGCGAGCTGAAGTCCACCTACGAAGTAGCCGGTCCCAAGCTGATCCTGTCCCATTACTACAACGACACCTTCAAGATGGAAGACAGAGCCGTGGAGAGACTGACAGACCTCTATGACTACTGGATGCCTCAGGTATCCGATACCACCACCTATCCCATCGACTGCGTCTTCACAGCGGAAGAGCTGGAGACCATCGACCGTTATAAGACCGACTTCCAGGACACCGTCGCCGAGAACGAAGGCCTCTGGATCAAGAACGGCGGCCCTACCGATGAGGAATGGGAAGCTTACAAGCAGAACCTTTCCGCTGCCTGCGGCATGGACGAGCTGCTGACTGTTTATCAGGAAGCCTATGACCGTTATGCCGAAAGCATGAAAGAATAAGTGCTTGACATTCCTGAAAGGTACAGTATAATCTGAATCCGACTGCCGGAGGTGCGAAAAGCCGTGCCTCCGGCTTTTTAAAACTGCGATATAGTAAAGGAGCCGATCAAAGGATAAAAAAGCTATGGTAAGCAAGAGACTCAGGCAGGCAAGAGCCTATGAACTGGAAGCAGAGAAACGCATCAGTCCGGAGGACAGACCGTCCTTCCACCTTTCCCCCAGGTGCGGATGGCTGAACGACCCAAACGGATTTTCCTTTTATAAGGGACAGTACCATCTGTTCTATCAGTATTATCCCTACAATTCCCAGTGGGGCCCCATGCACTGGGGACATGCGGTCAGCACGGACCTTCTCCACTGGACGTATCTTCCCTGCGCTCTGGCGCCCGATTCGGGAGCGGATATAGGCGGGGTCTTCTCGGGAAGCGGCCTGGTCCTTCCCGACGGCAGGCATCTTCTCATGTATACCGGCCTGGACGACGAGCTCAACAAGCCGGACAGCGATCCTTATCAGGTCCAGTGCCTGGCCGTGGGCGACGGTGAAAACTACGACAAATATATGGGCAACCCTGTCCTGTCCGATACGGATACCCCCGAAGGATCCGATCCCCACGACTTCAGGGATCCCAAGATCTGGAGAAGGGAAGACGGGACCTACAGGGCCGTGGCGGTCAGCCGGGCATCCGACGGGACCGGCCAGGTCCTCCTCTTTGAAAGCCCCGATGCATTCTCATGGAAGTTCAAAAAGGTCTTTCTGAAAAATGACGGGGTCTACGGCCTTATGTGGGAATGCCCGGATTTCTTTACCCTGGACGGGAAGGGAGTCCTTCTGCTTTCTCCCATGGACATGCTGCCCGAGGGCTTTGAATTCCACAACGGCAACGGGAATGTCTGCATGATCGGAGAATTCGACGATAAAGAAGAGAGCTTTGCCCCCGAAAGGGCCCAGGCCATTGACTCCGGCATCGACTTTTACGCCTGCCAGACCATGCTCGCCCCCGACGGCAGGAGGATCATGATCGGCTGGATGCAGAATCCGGACGGCTGCTCCTACAGGGGGGATTACAAGCCCTGGTACGGCCAGATGACCATTCCCAGAGAGCTCTTTATAAAGGACGGCAGGCTCTGGCAGAAGCCTGTGAGGGAACTGGAGGCCATCCGGTCCAATCCTGTTTCCTATGAAAAGATCCCGGTGGAGGGAGAACGCCTCTTAAGCGGCATCGGAGGCCGCAGGATCGACATGACAGTGAAGGTCAGGCCCATGGACCCTGACCATCCCTATCACAAGTTCATCCTCCGCTTTGCCATGAACGAGGAATTCTATACCCAGCTGTCCTTCCGCTATAAGGAAAACGTCCTCAAGCTGGACCGTAAATTCTCCGGGACCAGAAGAGCCGTCATCAACCAGAGGCGGTGCCTGATCAGACAGAGGAATGACGAACTGAAGCTCAGGGTCATCCTGGACCGCTGCAGCGTAGAGGTCTTTATCAACGACGGCGAACAGGTCATGACCGCCCTTCTCTATACGGACCAGGAGGCGGACCAGATCATGTTCTATGCGGACGGAAGCGCCGAGATCGACGTGGAAAAATACGATCTGACCGACTGAAAAAAGACGGAAATGCCCCCGGAGGGCCTGCCTTTTTAAGGCCGGGGCCCTGACCTTGTGAGGCTTTGAGAGCCGGCTCCCTGTGCAGGGAGCCGGCTCTTTCCATGCCCGGGGGCGGGACGGAGTAATTAACAGTACAGGGAGAATTGTCATATTTGAGTTTACTCCCTGCTCCGTTTATAATAAGGTCATCCGCAGCTGACAGGTTCAGAATTGTTTTATAACCGTAAGGAAGCAGTAAGAAGGCATTTCCCGCCGGGGGAATGTCTGCTTTGATTTCCCGCGGGGAAAAGGATGGCTTTTATGACTACCATGAAGGAAATTGCGTCTCTTGCCCACGTTTCCAGGGCTACGGTCTCCCGGGTCCTTTCGGGGTCTCCCCTGGTCAGGGAGTCCACAAGGGAGAGCGTTCTCTACTGGGTGAAGAAAACGGGCTTTCAGCCGGACCGGGCGGCCCAGGGCCTGATCGGAGGCAGGACGGCCCTGATCGGGCTCCTTCTGCCGGATCTGGAAGGCCCTGGCCTGGCTCTTTTTGCCCAGGCCTTCGAGGAGGAGACTTCCAGAAGGGGCTATGACCTGCTGCTTCGCCTGAGCGGGGGAGACAGGGAAAAGGAGATCTCCTTTCCCTCCATGCTGGCCTCCAGGCGGGCGGACGGCTTTGCCGCTGCGGGAACATCCCTTACAGGAGAGGACCTTCCGGAGGATGCTCCCCTTGCGGCCCTCCTTGTGGCGGATCCGGACCCCGAAAAGGCCGCCCTGTTTGCCGGGCGCCTCATAGGGGCCATCGGAAAGAAGGCAAGGGGGCCAGTCCGCCCGGAAGATCAGTAAGGGAGCAGGAAAAAAGAGAAAAAAAGAGAAGAGAAAGAGAAAAGAAACAGGCCTTTGGGAAAAGCTCTTCATGGAAGGCGGCTTTTTTCGTATAATAGAGGAGAAGCGCCCCGGCAGGGAGAGGAAAGCTCCCCCCCGGAAAGCCCGGGGCCGGGAGGCGGTCTATGGAAAGCGGAAGGCTCTTTGAGGGACATACATTCGACCCTGTCACAAAGGTCCGGATCCTGATGCTCCTTTTTGTGACGGGAGGCATCAGCGGCTGGCTCTACGAGATGGGCTTTTACAGGATCAATTTCGGATACTTCGTAAAAAGAGGCCACGGCCTGGGGCCCTGGCTTCCCATCTACGCCTTCGGAAGCCTTATGATCCTCTTTGCCGCATCCCGTTTCAGAAAAAGGCCCTGGGCGGTCTTTCTTGTCTGCGCCGGGGCGTCGGGCCTTCTGGAATACCTGACCGGATGGGTCCTCTATACCTTTTTCGGGGGCCTTCGCCTGTGGGACTACAATACGGAGATCTGGAACTGGGGCAACATAGGAGGCTATATCTGTTTCCGGTCCATCCTGGTCTTTGCCCTGGCGGGACTGGCCCTGGTCTACCTGATCTTTCCCCTGCTCTGCCGCCTGGCGGAGAGAACGGGGAGGACTTTTTTCGCCTGCCTTTCCACCATTCCCTTCGCGGCCTTTCTGATCGACATGTTCGTGGGATATTTTGTGAAAGGCCTGTGAAAAAACGATAAAAATGACGGAAATATATGATAAAATAGAACGAGCGAAGACTGCGCTGCCCGGCGGGCAGATTGAAAGGAGATAAAAAGATGCTGAATATCACAAAATCACTGAACGACGGACAGGCCCTGGTCGCCCTGGAAGGCAGACTGGATACCACCACGGCTCCTTCCCTGGAAGGCGAGCTGAAGGCGTTCCTTCCCGGAATCACAGATCTGGTATTTGATTTCGAAAAGCTGGAGTACATTTCCTCCGCAGGCCTCAGGATCCTGCTCTCTGCCCAGAAGACCATGAACCGTCAGGGCACCATGAAGCTGATCCATGTGGCTCCTGCCATCGGCGAGATCTTCGAGGTCACAGGCTTCTCGGATATCCTGACCATCGAGTAAGACGCTCCTTTTCGTGACTGTTGACGGCCTGCACGGAGCGGGCCATGCACCTTATGGAGCGGGGAGATGGAAGCTTTACGGATAAAAGCCCTGACAGACAACCTGGACAGGGTCCTGCAATATGTCGATGCAGCGCTGGAGATCATGGGCTGCTCCATGAAAAACCAGATCCAGATCGATATGGCTGTGGAAGAGCTGTTCGTGAATATCGCGCACTATGCCTATAAGGGGACGGTGGGAGATGCGGTGATTATAGCCGGTCCGGATCCGAAGAGCGGCGTCCTCAGGATCACCTTCAGAGACTGGGGCATTCCTTTTGACCCCCTGGCAAAGACAGATCCCGATATTTCCCTTTCCGTCGAAGAGAGGGAGATCGGCGGTCTTGGGATCTTTATGGCCAAAAAGGTCATGGATACCATGGACTACAGGTACGAAAACGGACAGAACGTCCTGACTATGACAAAGAAAATAGGATAAGATGCATCCGGAAGGGGCAGGTCTCAAGGGGGACCTGTCTTTTTTTGCGCCCGGAAGGGAAGAAAAAAGGGCGACTTGGCGAATTTTTAAGGATTTTATAGGCATTTTGCAAAAGTTAACTAACTTAGTACATTTTTCCACCTACTTAAATACGGTATTATGTAAACTACTATAGTAGGAGGGAACAGATATGGTGGAATTCGGCGCAAAGCTAAAGAAACTGAGAACAGAAGAAGGAATGACACAGCAGCAGCTGGGCGAACTGCTCGGCGTAAGCAAGTCGGTGGTATCCTATTATGAGGTCAATGAGAGGGTCCCGTCTCCGGATACCCTGGTCAAGATCTCCAGGGTCTTCCACGTGTCGACGGACTATCTCCTTTCTCTGGAAAACGGCCACACCGTCAATATAGACGGGCTGGACGCCCACGATGAAGAGATCGTCCGCAGGCTGGTATCGACCATGCGCAGACTCGAGGAAGAATACAAAAAAGAGAAAGACGCAGAAGGATAACACCAGCTTTCTGCACAGGCAGAAACTCTCAGACAGATGCGGCCCGCAGGAATCGGCGGGCCGTATCTGTTTTTGTATATACACTGTAAGCAGGCAGGGAAGAGGCATGAAGGGGGCGGCTTGGGAGATCCTTTATACAGGCCTTGCGGCGGCGCTTTTCCTTGCGGCTTCCTCTGCCCTGTCATCCAGGGGGACCAGGGAGGCTGAGGGGTCTCTTCTCTGCAGGGCCGTCAGGAGCAGAAAATCCGCCAGGGCGGGGTTCTTTGGCAGGATGGGGCCGTGGAGGTAGGTGCCGATGCAGTTTCTGTAACGGATGCCCTCCCCTTTGTCCCTGCCGTTATTGCCCTTTCCCCGGACCACTATGCCCAGGGGGGAGGCCCCCTCCAGAAAGGTCCTGCCGGAGTGGTTCTCAAAACCTGTGACAGGCCCGAAGGGAGGGGCGTCTATGGTGATGTTGCCCACAAGGCGGCTCTTTCCCGCCTTTGTACAGGCCGGAAAGACCCCGATCCCCCGGATGGGATCCCCCTCCAGGGGAATGAACTCCCTGCCGAAGAGCTGGTAGAGGCCGCAGATGACCAGGCCGGGGGTCCCGTCTTCGATCAGGGCCCGGATCCTTTCCCCGCGGGAAAGCAGGTCTTTTTCGATCCTGGACTGGCCGGAATCCTGGCCCCCGCCTCCGAAGAGGATGTCCACATGGTCGGGAAAGGGGTCCCCCCTCTCCAGGGGGACGACCCGGACGGGGATGCCCCGCCACTCCAGGCGGCGGCGAAGGCAGAGGACGTTGCCGTGGTCCCCGTAGAGGTTCATTTCCCGGGGATAGAGATGAAGGATGGTCAGGGGATGGTCCTTTGTGATCACAGAATGCTCCTTCCTGCCAGATGCTTTCGGATCTCCAGCATGGCTGTATAGGTGGCAAAGATCTGTCTGGGCCCGGGGGCCTTCATAAAGCCCTCCAGGGCGGCTCCCAGATCCGGCTCCGCAAAGGAGACCGGCACCTGGTCGTATTTGAGGCGGAGGGCCATTTCCGCGGCCCTTGTGCCAGAGACAGTATGAACGGAGGAAAGGGCACTGAAATCCACGTTCCAGAGCCAGGAGACGTCCCTTCCGTCCGCGTCGCGGTCGTTTATGGCGATCATGACGGAGCCGCCTCTGCCTCCAAAGGAGAGAAGGCTCTGCCGGAAGGCGGCCGGATTCTTTACCAGGATCAGGCGGACCTCTTTCCCGTCCTTATGAAGGACTTCCCCCCGGCCGAAGGCTTCCTCCACGCCGGAAAGGGCCCTGACCAGGTCAGGGGATGCTTCCTTTCCCAGGATCTGGCGGCAGAGGGAGAGGGCTCCCGCCCCGTTGAAGGCGTTGAAGGCCCCTTCCAGGGAAAGAGAGCAGGGGAAGTCTTCCCCGTCCATGCGGTAGAGGGCCTCCCTTCCGGTAAGGGACATAAGGACCACGTCCGCATCCTTCTGATCCGGGGTGCCCTCTTCCTGCCCGGCCGGCGCCAGCAGGTCTTCGTCGGAGGGAAAGAGGGGCCGGAGGCTCTCATCCAGGCCGTAGAAGACCTTATTTACGGATGGCAGGGCGGCCACCAGGGGATCCTCCCGGTTGAGGACGGCGGCCTTTCTGGCCGCCCGGGCGGTCTTTGCCAGAAGGGCCGCGGTATGGTCAATCTCGCAGAAGCGGTCCAGCTGGTCCCTGCAGACGTTGAGGATCAGGCAGTAGTCCACCGGGGCGGCCTCCAGAAAACGGACCGCATGGGCCTCGTCCAGCTCCAGAACGGCAATGTCGAAGTCAAAGCGGCCGTCCCAGGAGATCTCCTTAAGGAGGGCGGAAAGGATCCCCCGGACAAAGTTGCTGCCGGTCTTATTGGTAAAGACTCTAAGGCCCCGGTCAGAGAGGAGCTCTGATACGATCCTTGTGGTGGTGGTCTTTCCGTTGGTGCCGGATATGACGGCTACTCCCAGGGGGAGGCTGGAGAGCACATCCCCTAAAAGACGGGGATCCAGCTTCTGGGCAAGAAGGCCCGGGAGGGCGGAGCCGCCTCCTTTCAGGCGGGCGATCTTCTGCAGGGCCTTGCAGATGAGGATG
>DETN01000199.1 GCA_002362155.1 Lachnospiraceae bacterium UBA3287
TCTTCTGACCAGCAGGATCTTCAGCACAGTCTTTTCCGTGGTAAAGACCAGAACGTCCACTGCAATGGAAGGACGTTCAAAGGCCGAAGGATCATATTCTTTCAGAAATTCCTCTTCTGTAACTGCTTCTTTCTTTCCCACTTTTTCCCGATTCCTCTCCGGATCCCTTCTGAACGGTTTCCTGCCTTATTATACAGCGCAGTCTGTTTTTCCGTCATCTCAAAAGTAATGAGACCCGGCGGCACTGGGCCTGACGGGCCGGGGCACGGAAAAAGGCAGAAAAAAAAGGCAGAAAAAAATGCAGGCTGCGGATCGCTCCGCAGCCTGCAAAGGTCATTCCCGTCTCATGGGATTGTTTATTTACTGTGCGTCCAGATACTTCTCTGCGCTGTCAGCTGCCACACGGCCGAAGACTACGATATCAGCAACAGCGTTGCCGCCGATACGGTTGCCGCCGTGAACGCCGCCTGTCACTTCGCCTGCTGCGAAGAGGCCGGGGATCGGCTCGCCTTCCTTGCTGATGACTTCCGCGCTGGTGTCGATCTTCACGCCGCCCATGGTATGGTGGATACCGGGAGCGATCTTGATGGCATAGTAGGGAGCCTGGCTCAGATCATTTTCCATACCTGTGTCACGTCCGAAATCTTCATCCTTCTGGTTGGCAACATAGGTATTCCATGTATTAAGAGTATCAGCCAGAGTTGCGGGATCAACGCCGATCTGTTCTGCCAGTCCCTCGATGGTATCGGCCTGAACGGTGATGCCGGTGGAGACATACTTCTCAATAGCCTTCAGACCTTCACGCAGACGCTGGTCGAAGATGATGTAGGCGTAGGAACCTGTCTGCTCCAGTTCGCCTGCGGAAACCACGTCACGGGTCAGCAGTTCGTTGATGAAACGCTTGCCTTCCTGGTTGACCAGGATGGCGCCGTCGCCGCGGACGCTTTCCGTGATCAGCATGGAGGTCGCCTGCTCAACGGTGGGATGGAGCTGGATCTGGTCCATGTCTACAAGATCAGCGCCCACTTCTTCCGCCATGACGATACCGTCGCCCATGATGCCGGGTGCGGAAGTGGTGACAGTGCCCTTGAGGTCGGGTTTGTACTTGACGATCATTTCTTCGTTGTTGCCGAAGCCGCCGGTAGCCAGGATGACTGCGCCGGCATTGATGGTGTAGTTGGCGGTCTTGCCTTCGGCCTGGATGCCGGCTGCCTTGCCGTCTTCCATCAGGATGTGGGTCGCTCTGGTCTCATACAGTACGTTGATGCCCAGCTTGTCCAGCTGCTGTCTGAATCTGGTGACCAGATATGCGCCGACGCCGGAGCCGTCTTCGGGAGCGTGGATACGGGCATTGGTAGCGCCGCCGGAGAAGGATACCTTGGGCAGAGGCGCGCCGATGGAATCCAGCCAGTCGATGCCGGCTGCGGAATTCTCTGCCATGACAGTGACCAGATCCTTGTTGTTGATCTCGTGGCCGCCCTTCATGGTGTCTTCGATGAACTGCTCTACGGAGTCCTCGATGCCCTGCTCAGCCTGATAGTGGGTCTCGGCCGCGTTCATGCCGCCGGTAGCCTTTGTGGTATTGCCGCCCACATAAGGCATTCTCTCCACCAGGATGACGTTCTTGCCGGCCTGGGTCAGGTTGATGGCCGCTGTCATGCCTGCGCCGCCTGCGCCTACGATGACAACGTCGCAGTCCAGAGTCTCATCTGTCTTCTCGCCGGCTTCCTCTTCCTGGGCTGCCGGGAACTTGGACAGATCCGCGCCTGCCTGGGTGAAGGCGCTCTTGACCGCGCGCAGGATGGCGTTGGATGTAACGGTAGCGCCTGTCAGAGCGTCCACGTTGGGGCTCTGGGCTTCCATGATCCTGTCATCCAGCATTTCGACTGCGAAGGAGCCGATGTTCTCGGTCTCGTGATCGCCTTCGATCTTTACTTCGGTGATCTCGTTGTCGGTAACGGTCACGGCTACGTTGATGTCGCCGCCGAAGCCCTTGTCAGACGCTTCGTAGGTGCCCGGAACAAAGAGAGCGCCGTCAGCAGGAGTGGCAGCTTCAGCCACTTCTTCTCCTCTTGCTGCCGCGCAGGCCTTTTCTGCAGCGGCCTTTGCAGCGCCGGAGGTCAGGGACGCGCCGGATACACCGTCGATCTCGGGGCCCTGGGCATCCAGGATCTGCTGCTGCAGGGTCTCAAGAGCCGCGCCGCCCACTTCGGGCGTCTCGGCATCGCCGGTCAGCTTGACAGTTTCGATGCCGCCGGCTTCGCCTACAGTCATGGTCAGTTCAACGGGTCCGCCGAAGCCAAGCTCGGAAGCCGTGTACTCACCGGGGATATAGGAGCCTTCGGCACCTTCAGCGGAAGCTGCTTCGGTGCTGGTTGTGGAATAGGAAGATGCGTCTTTTCCCGATCCGGAGATCTGGCTGTTTGTAAAATTCAGCACCACCAGAATGACCAGAGCAAGAACAGCCGCAACAATTCCCTTCCAGAAGTCCTGTCTGGTGATGGGTGTTCTTTTCTTCATTTTCTGTCTCCCTTTTCTAAATTTTCTATCCCGAAGGATACCTCTTTATCATTATGACACTTTCTGCTATATAAAACCAACAGTTTCTTATAAAAATTTACATAAGCGCGATGAATGTCACCTGCTGTCCGGAAAAAAAGAAAAAAGGGACAGGGCCGTACAGAAAGCAGAAAGAGGAGCCGGAACGGTGATCTCTCACCGTCTCCGGCTCCTTTATAAGGCAGACAGGACTTATCTCCGATCCTTATCCGCGTACCATGCCTTCACAAAACGGATGAATTCCCTGACGGCCCGGGACATGGACCGGTTCTCCCGGTACATGAAATAGGTCCCCCGGATCAGGCTTTTCCCGTCCTCCATCCTAAGAGGCTGCAGGGAGAGCCCGTAGGGATTGCGGAATTCGTCCGGCAGGAAGCAGAGGGTATAGTAGTCGGAGGACCTGGCGATCAGCTCCCAGGTCACGTCCAGGAAGCCGACGGTAGGCCCTTTGGGTATATCCGTGTGATAGTGCTGCCTCCACCACTCTTCCAGGAGGATCAGAGTCTGGTCGCTGGTCCTGTAGTCCAGCTTGCTCATGCCGGGCACGTCCTCCAGGGAGACGGGCTCCCTGGTCACCAGATAGGCCTGATAGCCGCCCACGTCAATGCGTTCCACATCCCCCTTGTAGTCGCCTCTGACAAAGGAGGCATCCAGATATCCGTCCGCCGTATTCCGGTAGAGGATATTGCTGGTCTCGATCCGGATCTCGAAATCGATGTTGGGATGCTGCTTTTTGAACTCCATCAGGAGATCGCTCAGCTCATACTTGCTGAAGGTATAGGAAGAACCCAGCATGATGACCGATCTGGTCAGTTCGTTCATCTCGTGGATCTCCCGGTGGAGGTCCCCCAGAAACTTCAGGTATTCCTTGGACTTTTCCGCCAGCAGCTCTCCCTCGGGAGTGAATTCCACCCCTTTGGTGGTCCGGTTGACCACGGTAATGGAAAACTCCTCCTCGATCTGCTTGAGCCGCTTGGTCAGGGAGGGCTGGGTGATATAGAGGCGGTTGGCCGCCTTGGTGATATTTTTTGTATCGTAGAGTTCGCTCAGAATGAGCCAGTCAGAATCTTTCATTTGTCCGCGGATAAATCGCCCCTTCCGCCCGGGGCCAAAAATGATATTTATCACATCCAATAGTACCACGGACAGAAAACGTTTTGAAATTCCGGAATGGAATTTCATATCCGCACCGGCAGGAAAAGACTTACGGATCCTGCATCTCTCCCAGGTCTTTCCTGATCCTTTCCATAAAGGCCCTGTGCTCGGCGGCCTTTCCGGCCAGGTACTCTCCGGCCGGAGTCAGGGCCACCCCTTTTGAAGTGCGCGAAAGGATCCTGACCCCCAGATCGCTTTCCATCTTCTGCACTCTTTTGGTCACGGCAGACTGCGAAAGGCAGAGGAGCCTGGCTGTATTCGTGATATTTCCGGTCTTTTGCAGACTGTCCAGGATTTCCCAGTCGCTCTCTCTCATAAGCCGGCCTCCTTTTCTCCGGTGTCATTTTCTTTCCTTCCTCTCACCCGCTTCTGCCCAAAGAGGCTCCCGGACGGCATAGGCCGTCAGGGAACCTGCTCTTTTAAGCGGCCGGCAGGGCTGCTTACAGGAAATTGATGCAGACAGGGCTGCCGGTGGGAATGATGTTGAGAGTGGGAATGAGCCGGCCGCTGACCGGGTCAAAGTCAAACTCAATGACGGTATCGGAATCCTCGTTGGCCACATAGCACTTTCCGTTGGGACCGAAGCAGAAGGATCTGGGGGTCTTTCCCAGGCAGGGGAAGAATCCCGTGGTGCGGAGATGGCCGGTAAAGGGATCGATCCGGTAGACAGCCATGCTGTCGGTATAGCGGTTGGATACCAGGACCCACTCGCCCGTGGGATCGATCATGACCTCGGAGGCATCGGAGTAGCCGGTCACGGTCTCGGGGACAGTGGACAACTCCTGGAGGGCCTTGAAGGTTCCGTTCTTTTCATTGAACTGGAAGTAAAGGACCTTGTCTCCCTTCTCCTCCACCATGCAGCGCCACCTGTTGCCCGGATGCATGGCAGCGTGTCTGGGTTCGTCCCAGGTGCGGGACAGGAAACGGTCGGTCTGGGTAAAGACGCCGGTCTCTGCGTCGAACTTCAGGGCCTGCATCTGGCCGTAGCCGTTGACCCTGCCCTGGGCACAGGCAAAGAGATATTCCTTCTTCTGATCCCAGAGGCACTGATGAATGGTAGAGACCTTTCCCTCTTCCTTGCCTTCATAGGTATATTTTGCCGCGATCTCTCCCAGAGACCCGTCTTCCTTCCTGCGGATGGTATACAGGATCCCTCCCTGGAGGGTCGCCACGATCACGAAGCGGTTGGTCCTGTCCACAGTCACGTCCACCGGGTTCCTTCCGCCGATATCGACGGTATTGAGGTGGACCAGAGTCCCGTCCTCATTCACCTTATAGGAGGA
>DETN01000186.1 GCA_002362155.1 Lachnospiraceae bacterium UBA3287
CCAGAGGCGTGCATAACAAAGGGACACGCGTCATACTGGATAACGGAAAGAGCGTCGCTGCAGGAAAAGTAAAGGCCCTGTCGTTCCCTGGAGCATGGGAACGCATCTCATAATAAGAAAGGAGAAAGCGGGACAGCAGGTGCGCGGACTTTCGTGGAAAGAAAAAAGACCGCGTTCCTCCACGCCCATGCGGTGCAGCTGCTCCTATGGACGTGGTATCCCGCGGATTATAATGAATGAATCTGATGTACAACCTGTTCCTGGCCCTGATCCTTTCGGCCGAGGCCCAGTTCATGAGCATGGGGGGAATTCAGTTTCCCGCCATTATCGGAGATATCCTGATCGCCTATGTCCTGGAGATGGTCATAGCCCTGGGACTGCCCTTCTCAAAGTGGGTCATGGCCCTGGGAGAAAAGTATGCAGAGCCCGGGAGCCTTAAATACCGCTGCCTTATGACCACAGGGACCGCCGTCCCCTTTGCCTTTGCCATGTGCTTTGGCATGAGCCTGATCGGGTCCGTCCTGATCGCGCATCTGCCTCTTTCCGTATGGTTTTCTTCTTTCCTGGGCATGCTTCCGGTCTTTATTGTCCTGGGGTGGGTCCTTTCCTTCTTCTGCGTGCCCTTCTTTATGTAAGGGACCGCTGGCATCAGATCCTGGATTACGATTACAAACAGGCTTAAAAGAAGGGAGGTCCTTCCGGCATCCGGCCGGGAGGACCTTTTTGTATCCGGTACTTCCCCTCTCTGATGCATCTTATCCCCCCAAAATGCATCCTGGCATCCGGCTTATTGCAGGAGCGGGCCTCTTCTGTGAAAATGAAGTTACATTTACAGATTCATGAGAGGTGATAAAAATGGGAATGACAGCATTTGTTCTTTTACTTGCAGTGGAAATCCTTCTGGCAGTCAGGACCTGCCGGAGGAAAACACAGAAAAGGATATGGAGGCGGGAGCGGCTGGCGGGAAGGGCCCTCCAGGCGGGGATTGTTATCCTTCATATCCTTCTTTCGGCCGGGCAGAAATGGCGCTTTATACCGGTCCTGGCCTTTCTGCTGCTTCTTCTTTCGGCTGCTGCGATTTCGGCGCTTTTGGGAAAAAATAAGGAGGACGGAATAAAGAAGCCTTTTTCCGCTCTTCTTTCAGGCCTTTTCTCCTGCCTGCTCCTTGGCCTTTTCCTGATTCCGGCCTTTGTCTTTACCGGCTACAGCGGACTTCCGGTCTCCGGCTCCCACCCCGTGGCAAGAGCCGATGCCATCCTGACGGACAGTTCCAGGCAGGATCCCTTCGAGTCAGACGGCAGTTTCAGAGAGGTGCCGGTGCATTTCTACTATCCCGGAGACGGGGGAGAGGAGAAGTATCCCCTGGTGGTCTTTTCCCACGGGGCCTTCGGCTACTATGAAAGCAATACCTCCACATACATGGAACTGGCATCGAACGGCTATGTGGTGGCGGCTCTGGACCATCCCCATCATGCTTTCTTCACGGAGGATACTTCCGGCGGCACAGTCATCGTGGATACGGACTTTCTGAATACCGCCCTGAATCTGAACGCTTCAGAGATGAATGACGAGGAGGAGTATGTTCTTTACAGGGACTGGATGGATCTTCGGACAGCCGATATGGGATGCGCGCTGGATGAGATCAGGGAGGCCGCTCTGTCCAGCTCCCTGAGCGGTGCCTGGTCTGTCTCCGAAAGTGACAGGGCATCTCTCATGGCTGCCCTTGCCATGGCAGATCCTTCCCGGACCGGCCTTATGGGCCACTCCATGGGAGGCGCCACCAGTGTGGAACTGGGACGGCAGCGAAAGGATATCGCCGCCGTCATCGATATCGACGGGACCATGCTGGGCGAATATACCGGGACCGAAAACGGGAAATTCACAGTCCGAAAGGAGCCTTATCCCCTCCCCATACTTGAATTTGTCAACTGGGACTCGTATAGTGAACTGCAGGAATATCCCGAAGAGGCAGAGGCCTATCCCAACACGGTACTGATGAAAAATGCAGGGGAAGGCTTTGTTACGACCATCCGGGATACAAAGCACATGGACTATACCGACCTTCCCCTTCTTTCCCCCACCCTTGGAAAAATGCTGGGAAGCGGCAGCCGGGGAACCGAGGAGACCATGACCATCGTGAATTCCCAGGTACTTTCCTTCTTCAACTGTTACCTGAAGGGAGAGGGCTCCTTTACGGCTGAAGAGATTTATTAGACGGCAGAGGAAAGACAATGGACGTACGGATCGAAAAGATCGGAGAAAAGGAGAAGGAACAGGTCCTGATACAGTGCCGGTCCGTCACGGAGGAGGTGGAAGAGATCGCCGCCTTTGTAAAGTCCCGTCAGGGGAGCCTGACCGGCGTCCTGGAGGGGAGGCGTTTTGAGGTGGCGGTGTCCGACATCTGCTACATAGAATCGGTGGACGGAAAGACCTTTCTCTACACAAAGGAAAAGGTCTATGAGACTTCCAGCCGCCTCTACGAGCTGGAGGAAAAGTTAAGGACAAGGCATTTCCTTCGAATCTCAAAATCCATGCTGATCAGTCTTTTGAAGATCCAGTCCATCCGGCCGGCCATGGGAGGACGCTTCACGGCCCTTCTGTATTCCGGCGAACAGATCATTATTTCCAGAAATTATGTGAAGGCCCTCAAGGCAGCTCTGAAGGGAGAATAAAGCGGTGGAATTCAAAAAGTTTCTTATAGAAAAACTGACCCTTTTCTTTATGCTGTCCACAATGATCACGGCGGCGGTCTATCTGATCGGCTCTGCCTATGACAGAGACGCTCTTTTCGGCTACGACGCCCTGCTCTCTCCCATGCGCTATGCGGCGCTTTGCATTCTGCCCACCTTTGTGACCTGGTCCAGACGGGAGCTTTCAATGCGGGAGCTGCTTTTCCGCAAGGCCCTGATGCTGGTCCTTGTGGAAGGAGTCATTCTCTATATGGCATTTACCAGTCCTGTCATCGATACGGGGAGGATGCAGGTGGTCCTGACCCTTATGGGAAGCGTTCTGGTCATCTTTCTTCTGGTCAATCTTTTCCTGTGGCTGCGGGACCTGGCGGAAGCGGGAAGGATGAATCAGGACCTGGAAAACTTCCGCAGGCTCCACGATGAGGAGAGTAGGGAGTGAGAAGGGGAAAAAGAAGCAGCAGGAAAGCCCGGACGACGGGGCCGGGCAGAAAAAGATAAAGTCAATAAAGGTATAAAGAATCCTCCTGCCCACGGCATCATGTGCCGGGGCAGGAGGATTCTTTTTTAATAGCGGTCAATGAACTCCAGCACGATAACGGAGAGGACGCCGTAAAGAACGGCAAAGCCCAGAAGGAGGAGCCAGAGAAAACGCAGGTTTTCGGGGACCGCGTCCAGTTCCTCCGTGGCCAGCAGGGGGGCCATGGCGTTGATGTCTGCGCTGACGCAGATGGCGTCGAGACCCCAGCGGCTGATGGTGGCCGCGGAAAACTTCTCCGCAGCCCCTTCCAGGGCGAAGATCTGTCCCGCCATGACCAGCTGGATGATCAGGGCAAAGGGCATGACGGTCATGGCCGTATTCTCATTTGTGACAATGGAGGAAATGAGAAGGGCCAGGGCATCGGACCCCAGAAGGATCAGGAAGAAGGTGATAAAGAGCTCCAGGACGGGGGATGTAATGATGCCTTCTTTTATGAAGTGATTCCTGTTTACGAACCATACGATCAGGGTCACGGGGATGGTCTCCGCAAAGCACAGGCAGGCTTCATAGAGCCAGTGGGCCGCCAGGTAGGAGCTCATGTGGAGGCCGGTCCGATGGTCGTGCTTTAAGATGGCCCGCTCTCTGCAGATGGTCCGGATGGAATTGAAGAGGCCGATCCAGATGCAGGCGCAGACCAGGGTAAAGGCCCCGTTCTTGGTATCCCAGTAGGTCACGAACATGTTCTCGCCGGTGACGGAGCAGATGATCAGGGTGATCAGAACGACGCTGATCAGGATCTTCCAGCCCTTGTCGTTGACAAAGGCGCGAAAGCACCTTTCAAGGCAGATCCGGGTCTGTTTGAAGCGGGATGAATGCTTCTCTTCCATGGGAAATCCTCCTTTCATGGGTCATCTTCAGCTCTCCTTTGGGAGAGAGGCCTGTTTTTGCTGCAGCGCGGTGTATTTTTCCAGGAAATAGTCCGCCAGTCCTTCTCCGCCCTCCGCTTTGGAGTTGATCCTCTTTACGATGCGCTCCAGGGAGTCCACTTCAAAGAAGGAGAGGGCGTCCTTTACGCTTCCGTAGAAGAGGAGGTGTCCTACATTGTCGGCGGTCTTTCCCAGGACCAGGATCCTGGTGAAGAGGTCGGCGGCCCTGTCGGGACCGTGGGTGATGATCATGACCATCTTTCCCAGGTCCGCGATCTCCTTCAGGTTCTCCATCAGAAGACGGGACATGGTGCCGTCCAGACCCGAATCGGGCTCGTCCAGAAAGAAGATGCCCGGGTCTCCCACCAGTTCAATGGCAATGGAGAGGCGCTTGAGCTGGCCCCCGCTGATGGAGGCGCAGAGGTTGTTCTTTTCTGCCTTAAGGCCCAGAAGAGACATGGCCCAGTCCACCTGCTGGACATATTCCTGCCGGGTGGAGGTGCCGGGCATCTTCATTTTTGCCTCGGCGTAGAGGGTATCATAGACGGTATCGTTAAGGCGGATCAGGTTCTGCTGGGGGACATAGCCGATCTCGTACTTGACCTTCTCATAGTCGCGGTAGACGTCCAGGCTTCCGTAGCTGATGTCGGCGTCCGCCCGGTCATAGCCCATGACGGACTTGATGAAGGTGGATTTGCCCGCGCCTGACCCGCCCAGGATGAGGACAAAGTCTCCGGGGACCACCTGGAGGCGGATATCCCTGAGCAGGGTCCTTTTCCGAAGGCCCTTTCTCACATTCCGCTCCCGGATCTCGATGTCAAGTCCCGCTCCATGAAAAGCGGCGTCGTGGCGGATGGCGGAGACGGGATGATCCTCCGGAGAGTTTTCTTTCCGGAGGTCGTCCGGAGTCTCTTTCTTTTCTGCCTCCCTTTTTTCCTCCCTTTCGTCTCCATTATTGCGGGCGGTATCCTCAGGAACTTCCCCGGGAACTTCTTCAGGGACTTTTTCCGCTGCTTCCGATGCAGCTTCTTCGGGAGGGAGAACAGCTTCCTGTACCTGCGCCTCCTGCATCTGTGCCTGCGCCTCCTGCACCTGTGGCTGCGCCTCCTGTACCTGTGTCTGCGCTTCCTGTACATTTACCTGTGCTTCCGGGAGAGAAGCTTTCTCTTCCGCGGCCTGCAGCGGGGGCGCTGCGGGGAGGGGAGGAGATGGCCTTTCCGGGCTTTCTTCAGGAGGAAGGATTCTTCCGGGGGCAGCCGGCTCTGCAGGGGCTTCCTTTCTGACCGTGCTCTTTCTGCTCTGCAGGGCAACGGGCCAGACGGATCCGATCCAGAGAGTGCCGGATAAGTATACGAAGAAGCTGTCTGCGATCTGGATGATGTCCAGGTGGTTCAGCAGGATTTTTTCAGCGGGGAGAATACCGTTTACCTTTACCGGAGCTCCTTCCTGCAGGACAAGGACGTGGCCCAGGTCCGTCTTTTTCAGAAAGGCGTGGGAGCCCTCCATACGGAAGTTGAAGAGACGGACCGCGTCTCCGGAGCAGGCAATGGATATTTCCGGAAGGGCCTGGGTCAGAGGCAGCTGGTTCCACTCCAGCACCCGGCCGCCGGTCTCTGCGTAGAACATCTTGAAGACGGTCCTCTCCTGAACGCCCTCTCCCGCCCGGTAGGCAATGATATCTCCGGGGTATAGACGGACGTCCCCGGTGACAGGCTGGCCGTTTCTGGTGGTCAGTTTTGCCAGATGGGCGTCTCTGTATCCCCAGCTTCCGTCCTTAAGCGGAGCCAGAGCGCCTAAAACGGTCCTTGGATTGGACCCTATGGTCTCTGCTTTCACCAGGGGATGGCGAAGGGCAAGCCCGTTCCTGTTAAAGGCAAAAAGCGTGGCAGAGGACAGGTTTTCCGTATCGTTTCTGACTCCCATAAGACTCCTTTCCCGGATCTGCCGATCGCTCAAAAAGGAAGCCGCGGCAGATGACGATGTCACATATTCAGTATATCAAATATAGATATTCGTGTGAATGGAAATGAACCGGATCCGGAAAGGGAAGGCCAGGAGGAAAGGGAAGGCCAGGAGGAAAGGGCAGGCAGGGCAGGAAAAAGGACAGGCCCTGCGGCCTGTCCCCGGTATGGCCTCAGCGTACGGCGTTCCGGTACTGCTGGGGGGTGACGGATCTGTATTTTCTGAAGATCTGGGTAAAGCAGCTCTGGGAAGGATAGTTCAGGCAGACCGTGATCTCCGAGAGGGAGTAGTCCGTGTGGCGGAGGAGATAAGCAGCCTCCCGGAGCTTTTCCCGGTGAATGTATTCCGGGATTCCCATGTGCATCTCTTCCTTAAAGCGGATGGAGAGGGAGCGGCCGCAGAGACCGCAGCGGCGGGAGAGCAGGTCCAGGGAGATGGTCTCATGCAGATGGACAGAGATGCAGGAGAGGCATTTCTGAACGACCTGGGAGAGGGCGGTCCTCTCCGGCGGCAGCGCCTTCCCCGCCAGCGTGGCGGAGGGCATGCTGGAAATGGCCAACGGCCATTTCCTGAAGGGACTCAGGATCATGGGAAAGAAAAAGGAGAAGGAAGAGACCGGAAATAAGAAGGAGAAGAAAGGCCGGAAAGCCAGATGAAAAGTCCTCTTACGACGTGAAAGCCTTTGCGGGCAGGTGCTCATACAAAAAAACAGAAGCATAAGATCTCAGATGAGAAGGGAAGCAGGAAAAAGGCCCCATGCAGGGCCTTTTTCCTGCTTTTTTCCTTCTGCGGCATCCAGATTCTGCTTAAGAAAGCGCCCCTCCTGCGGTATACTGTTATCAGGAGCATACAGGGTTTTCTGACTGATTTTTAACAGATTTGGAAAAACTGTAAGTAAATATGATTACAAAATGGCGGATTCTGATAGTTTATGAATTTATTTGACCACAAATGAAATGTTTCGGTTGAAAATGATTCGTTTTGGTGCTATCATAATGACATAAAGAAATCCGCCGGAAAAAGGAAGCGAGACCGTCTTCCGGCAGAAAGGAGAAATATCATGATTTACACTGTTACCTTCAATCCTTCCCTTGATTACATCGTCAGAGCGGATCATTTCAGAGCAGGCGTCATTAACCGCACCACCTATGAGAACATCCTGCCCGGCGGCAAGGGAATCAACGTATCCATCGTCCTTAAGAACCTGGGACATGAGAGCACAGCGCTGGGATTCATGGCCGGCTTCACCGGAAGAGAGATCTGCGCAAGGCTTGCCGGTTTCGGCGTCGCCTCCGATTTCATCGAGATCGAGGAAGGCATGAGCCGCATCAATGTCAAGATGAAGTCCGACGAGGAGACCGAGATCAACGGTCAGGGCCCTCGCATCACTCCCGAGGCCATTGAAGCTCTCTACGCCAAGCTGGATGCGCTGAAGGCCGGTGACCTGCTTGTTATTTCCGGCTCCATCCCCAACACACTTCCCGATGACATCTATGAAAGGATCATGGCCAGACTGGACGGCAGAGGCATCGACATCGCCGTGGACGCGACCAGGGATCTTCTGGTCAATGTCCTTAAGTACCATCCTTATCTGATCAAGCCCAACAACATCGAACTGGGCGAGATCTACGGCGTGGACCTTCAGACCCAGGACGAGGTCATCCCCTATGCCAGGAAGCTCCAGGAAGCAGGCGCCAGGAACGTCCTGATCTCCATGGCAGGCAAAGGCGCTGTCTTTGTATCGGAAAAGGGCGATATCCTGAAGAGCCCCGCTCCCAAAGGGACCCTGGTCAATTCCGTAGGCGCCGGCGACTCCATGGTAGCCGGTTTCCTGACCGGCATGATCGAGACAGGAGACTATAACACCGCCTTCCGCATGGGACTGTGCACCGGCTCCGCCAGCGCATTTTCCGAGAATCTGGCCACCAGGCCCGAAGTGGAAGCCCTTCTTGCAGCTCTGTAAGAGACCACATCCCTGCCCGGCAGGGAAAGACATAAAGTTTTTATGAGGAGAGAAGAATGAGAATCAGAGATTTGCTCAAGCCCGAAGGCATCAAGCTGGGCGGCAGCCCCGTCAACAAGAAGGATACCATCAGCCAGATGGTAGACCTGATGTATGCCACCGGCAACATCAACGACAAGGAACGCTACAAAGAAGGCGTTTTTGCCCGTGAGGCAGAGGATACCACAGGTATCGGCGATGGTATCGCCATCCCTCACGCCAAGACCGACGCCGTTACCAGGCCCGGCCTTGCAGCCATGACCATTCCCAAGGGCGTGGAATATGATTCCCTGGACGGCGAGCCCGTCGATCTGGTCTTCCTGATCGCCGCTCCCAACACCAAGGACAACGTCCATCTGGAAGTCCTGTCCCGTCTGTCCGTCCTTCTGATGGACGACGAATTCACCAAGGCTCTGCGCAGCGCAAAGACCAAGGAAGAATTCCTGGATACAGTGGATAAGTTCGAAGTCGCCAAGCTGGCGGAAGAAGTCTCCAAGATGGAGAACGCCGCAGAGTCCGGCGGATTCGAGATCCTGGCCATCACAGCCTGTCCTACCGGCATCGCCCACACCTATATGGCAGCAGAGGCCCTGGAAAAGGCAGCCGCCGCCAGAAACATCAAGATCAAGGTCGAGACCCAGGGTTCCGTCGGCGCAAAGAACATCCTGACCGCTGACGAAGTAAAGAACGCCAAGGGCATCATCATCGCGGCCGACAAGAAGATCGAGCTGGATAGATTCGGAGGCAAGCAGGTCCTGCAGACCAACGTTACCGCCGGCATCAACAAGCCCGATGAACTGATCAACAAGATCCTGAACAACGAAGCTCCCATCCTGGAAGGCAATGCAGCCGCATCCGCAGGCCCTGTGGAAGACGAATCCATCGGCCGCAAGACCTACAAGAACCTGATGAACGGCATCTCCCACATGCTGCCCTTCGTCGTAGGCGGCGGTATCCTGATCGCCATCGCCTTCCTGCTGGACCAGCCCGGCCTTGGTACCTCCAGCTACGGTTCCTCCACGCCCCTTGCCCACTTCTTCAAGCAGGCAGGTGATACAGCCTTCGGCTTCATGCTTCCCATCCTGGCAGGCTTTATCGCCGAGTCCATCGCAGACCGTCCCGGCCTTGCAGTCGGCTTCGTAGGCGGCGCTCTGGCCAGCGCAGGCTATTCCTTCGGCTGGCTGATGAACCCCGATACCGCTCTGGTAGGCGGCGGCTTCCTGGGCGCCATGCTGGCAGGTTTCGTAGGCGGCTATCTGACCCTGTATCTGGAGAAGGCCTGCGATAAGCTTCCCGCAGCTCTGGAAGGCGTCAAGCCCGTTCTGATCTATCCCCTGGTGGGCATCTTCGGGATCAGCCTTGTCATGTTCGCGGTCAACCCCGTCATGGCAGCCATCAACACAGGCATCGCCAACCTGCTTTCCGGCATGGGCACATCCAACCTGGTCCTTCTGGGCGCAGTGGTCGGCGGCATGATGTCCGTAGACTTCGGCGGCCCCATCAACAAGGCTTCCTATGCTTTCGGTATTGCCATGCTTTCCGAAGGCACAGAGGCGGGCCAGATGATCATGGCAGCCATCATGGTCGGCGGTATGGTACCTCCCATCATCGTTGCCCTGTCCACTACCTTCTTCAAGAACCGCTGGTCCGAAGCTGACCGCAAAGCCGGCGTCGTCAACTACATCATGGGCCTGTCCTTCATCTCCGAAGGCGCCATCCCCTATGCTGCAGCAGATCCCGGCCGCGTCATTCCTTCCTGCGTAGTGGGTTCCGCCATCGCAGGCGGCCTGAGCTGCCTCTTCCACTGCACATCCCCCGCTCCTCACGGCGGTGCATGGGTCATCGCGGTCATCGGCAACCCTGTAATGTATCTGGCCGCCCTGATCATCGGCTCTGTAGTGGGATGCCTGATCCTGTCCATGCTGAAGAAGCCCCTTTCCGCAGAGGAGTCCGGACTGAAGTAAGAGACAGAAAATATTTTTCCCTGACGGGAGGCTATGGCAAAACTTTTCTGCAGGTTTTTAAGAAAGGCCTTACAAAAAGCCAGTGGAAAACAAAGCGCTATGTGTAATATAATATAAAAAGCAGGTAAGCCCGCTGCGGCATGAATGCCGCGCGGGCTTATTCTATGATCTGAAAAAGGCAGCAGGGGGTAAGGAAAAGTGATTACGGAAGAACGCTGGGCCATCATTCTGGAGCTTCTGGAGAGAAAACGTACGGTAACGGTATCCGAACTGGAGGAGGCCGTGGGGGCTTCCGCTTCCACCATCCGCAGGGACCTGGCCCAGCTGGCCGCCCTGGGGCGCCTTCGCAAAGTGCACGGCGGCGCCGCTGCCGCGGAAGCCAATTTCAGCGTCCGCGAGCTGACCATGGAGGAAAAGACAGAGCTCAACATGCGGGAGAAGGAGATCATAGGACGGTATGCGGTCTCCCTGATCCGGCCGGAGGACTTTATCTATATCGACGCAGGGACCACCACCGGCATGATGGTGGAATTTATTGAGGAAAAGAAGGCGGTCTTTGTGACCAACTCCGTCATGCACGCCAGGAAGCTGGCGCACAGGGGCTGCAGGGTCTTCATGACAGGAGGAGAGCTCAAGGCTTCCACCGAGGCCTTGGTGGGGGCCATGGCCGTGGAGGACCTGAGGCGCTACCACTTCACCAAGGCTTTCCTGGGGACCAACGCGGTCTCCTTCTCGGCGGGCTTTACCACCCCCGATCCTTCCGAAGCCATGGTCAAGAAGGCGGCCATGGAGCAGGCGGGCCAGACCTATGTCCTGTGCGACTATTCCAAGTTCGACCAGGTATCCCCCATTACCTTTGCCTCCTTTTCCGCTGCCACCATCATCACGGACAGCCTCCGCAACCGGGAATATGCCCGCATGGGCAATGTCATCGAGGCGGAGACAGTGGCCTGAAACTGATATGACTTTCCGGGAATGCCCTGTAGAAGTTAAGTAGGGAAAGTACCGGGGCCGGAAGGTTTTAAAGGCGAAAGACCAGGGCAAAAGTCCATGC
>DETN01000024.1 GCA_002362155.1 Lachnospiraceae bacterium UBA3287
TTGAAAATGCGGATATAAAGATCGACGTCAAGACAGCGGGAGCAGAGCTGATCTCCCTGGTGGACAAAGCCTCTGGGCACGAATATATGTGGTGCGGCGACGGAGCCTACTGGGGGCGCGTTTCCCCGGTCCTCTTTCCCATCGTAGGCCAGTATAAGGACAAGACTTCCTACTACGATGGAAAGGCCTATTCCATGGGCCAGCACGGCTTTGCCAGAGACATGGAGTTTGCCCTGGAGAGCCGGAGTGAGGACGAGATCTGGTTCGCTCTTGCCTCCTCACCGGAGAGCCATGAAAAGTATCCCTTTGACTTCCTTCTTTCCTGCGGCTACCGCCTGGAGGGCAGAAGCGTCCACATGATGTGGAAGGTGAAGAATACAGATGAGCGCACCATGTATTTCTCCATCGGCGCCCATCCGGCCTTCAACTGCCCCATGGACGGCACCTGGAAGCTGCGCTTCGACACCGACGAGCCCCTTACCGTGGGCATCCTGGAGAACGGCGTCCTCTCCGAAAGGCAGAAGACCCTTGTCCTGGACAACGGGACCTATCCCATCACCAATGATCTTTTCGACGACGACGCCCTGATCATTGAGAACGACCAGGCCCACAACGTGGCCATCCTGGATTCCGAAGGAAAGGCCGTGGTGGAAGTGGACTTCCAGTCCCATCTCTTCGGCGTATGGTCTCCCGTCAAAAAGAACGCCCCCTTCGTATGCATCGAGCCCTGGTACGGAAGATCCGACAGAGCGGACTTCGACCAGAAGCTGGAGCACAGGGAGCACGGAAACGTACTGGCGCCCGGCGGGGAATTCGAAGCGGAATATCTGATCACAGTATAAAAAAGGAAAAATGATTATGAGCGAACAGCACTTTGTACACAAGACAGGCGGCAGGACCTGCTCCAGAGCCGTCTACTTCGACATTAAGGACGGAAAGGTCACCAACATCCGCTTCGACGGCGGCTGCCGGGGCAATACCCAGGGCGTGGCCAGACTGGCGGAAGGCATGGACGCCGAAGAAGTGGTAAAGAGACTGAAAGGGATCGACTGCCGCTTCGGCCACTCCTGCCCGGACGAGCTGGCCCGGGGCGTGGAAGAAGCTCTGAAGACCATGTGACGGGGGACCGGAGGATAACCTATGGCCAGGATCAGAAAAGAACTGAATTTCCGTGACCTGGGCGGTTATAAGGCTTTGGGCGGCAGACTGGTCCGCAGAGGTCTTTTATACAGGTCGGGGGCCCTTTACGAGTTCACCCCGGAGGAGATCCGCCTGCTGGAGGGCAGACGGATCCGTACCGTCCTGGACCTTCGGAGCGAAGCGGAAGCCGCCGCATTTCCGGATCCCGCCCTCCCGGGGGCGGACTATATCCGGATCAGCGCCATGGTGGACGAAAAGGGAGAGGATATCAATTATTCCCCTGCGGCCCTCTTTAAGATGGCCGTGCAGCAGAAGGGCAGGGACAAGGTGGAGGCCGTTTCAAAGCTCTGCTATGAGATCATTCCCTTCGGAAACCCTGCCTACCGGAAGATGTTCGAACTGATGCTGGAGGGGAGCGTCCCCATGGTCATCCACTGCACCGCAGGCAAGGACAGGACCGGCGTGGCGGCCATGCTGATCCTTCTGGCTCTGGGAGTGGACGAGGAGACCATCATAGAGGATTACATGCAGACCAATACCTGCAGGAGAAAGCGCCTGGAAAGGCGGTTCCGGTCCGCGGGGGTCCTGGGCATGCTGTCCAGAAATCTGAAGACCTTCCTGACCATCCAGGAGGGCGTCCTGGAGTCGGGGATCCGGACCAGTCTGGAGACCATTCACGCAAGGTATGACTCTCTGGAGGCCTTCTTCCTTTCGGAGTACGGCCTGGACGGGGCGGCCCTGGACAGGCTCCGGAAACTCTATACCGAATAAGACAGAAAGAACCGGCCGCCTGAAAATGGCGGCCGGTTCCTGCATTGGGGGAGATTATTGAGCTGCCGGGGGCCATAAAGCCTCCCGCAGGGGTTTTTATGAGTGGGCGATGAGAAGTCCTACTATTACCAGCAGGATCAGTACGCCGGGCAGGACCACATGTCCCATGAGCCATCCGACCACCAGGAGGGCGCCGAAAAAGACGGCCACGGGCCAGACGATCAGGCGGAAGAGGCCCCAGGTGATCTTGGCCAGAAAGGCCAGGATACTGAAAACAAAACTTATAACCACGCACACAAGGCCAAGAAGAATAATTCCGGACATAGGCTTCCTTTCCGCCGCAGCATATCTGCGGCTCTTACAGACTCTATTATAGGGAGAGAGAAGGGAAAATATACTTCCTGCTTTGTTAAATGGGGGATGCGACGGGCGGAGTTCCGGAAAGAACTGGGAAAAGAGGAAGGCAGGGGACTTTAAAGGAGAAGGCGGAGGGCATATAATAAGACAGCCGCAGTTCCCTGCGGGAAAGGAGCATGTATGGCAGGAAAGAAAGCAAAAGCGCAGGAAGAGGAGAGGGATTTCATTACCCTGACGGACCAGAACGGGGAGTCCATGACCTTTGAGTGCCTGGACATCATCGAATATCACGACCAGGAGTATGCCGTCCTTTTAAGCGGGGACGAGGAGATCATGATCTTTGTCTACGAGCAGGTGATAGGGACAGAGGACGAGGCCGTCTATTCCCCTGTGGAGGATCCGAAGGTGGACGAAAAGGTCTACCGCCTCTTCCAGAAAAAGTACAGGGACGTCTACGACTTCAGCGACTGAGGCAGAATCCCGGCGGGAGAGGCGGCCCCTCTCCCTGCG
>DETN01000058.1 GCA_002362155.1 Lachnospiraceae bacterium UBA3287
CCGGATCCGCCTGAAGGGCAAGGGCATTCCTTCCATGAACGCTCCTTCCGCCAGGGGCGATCAGTACGTGACCGTGGAGGTGGAGGTGCCCAGGAACCTGAGCGAAGAAGCAAAGAAAAAACTCAGGGAATTCGAAGCCCTGCTCTGAAAAACAGGGAAGGAAAGCCAGGGCAGAAGCGGCCCTTTCTGAATATGACAAAAAAACAGTCCCCTCCGGGAGCTTTCCGCGGCATAAGCCTGCATAAAGCCCCGGAGGGGATCTTTTTCTTTCCGATAAAGATGGGATCAGGCCTGGTCCCGGATGTGGACGTCCACCTGAGGGAAGGGGATCTCCACGCCGCCTTCGTCATAGGCCAGCTTGACGTTTTCCAGAAGCCAGTGTTTTGTGGTCAGGTAATCGGATCCGTTGCACCAGCACCAGGAGGCAATGGTCACGGAGGAGTCGCCAAGGGAATCCACAAATACAGTGACAGGCTCTTCCTGGAGGACGGTATCGCAGCTGCGGATGACCTTTTCCATAATGGCCTTGGCCTTCTGTATATCCGCTCCGTAGCTGATGCCGCAGGAAATATCCATGCGGCGGATGGGCATGAGAGAGTTGTTGGTGACGGTAATACTGGCCAGCTTGCCGTTGGGAATGATGATGACCCGGTTGTCGGGAGTCTTCAGCTTTGTATAGACAAGGCCGATCTCCTGGACTGTGCCGTCGCCTTCGGATGTGGTGATATAATTTCCCACCTGGAAGGGATGCATCAGCAGGATGAATACGCCGCCCGCAAAGTGGGACAGGTCATCCTGCAGGGCCAGGCCTATGGCCACGGCGCCCGAGCCCAGAAGGGCCGCCAGGGTGCCCATATTGATGCCGATCTCGCCCGCCATGATAAAGACCAGGACGGCGTAAAGGCCGATATGGATAAAGGACCGCATGAACTTCCGGAGGGTCTCGTTGGAACCGATCCTGCTGAAGGTGTGATCCAGCAGAGTAATGAAGAGACGGATCAGGCGGGATCCCACGAAGTAGATGACCGCCAGCTCCAGGAGCTTGAGTCCCAGGGAAAGCGCGTAGGGCTGAAGGGTCTTTAACAGTTCCGTCAGAGAGTCCGCGCCGGAGACCTCTTCGGCCACGGTCTCCAGGGTATCGGCGGCGGCCAGAGAGAGTCTGTAAGGGATATTTGCCAACATATGCTTAATGTTTCCTTTCTTCCGCCGGAGGGGGCGGTTTCTTCACGCATAAAAAGAATGCGCTGTACAGAAAAGTATACAGCGCATTCATTTGGAGAACAAACTAAATTTTGTTAATGGCTTTTCCTGATCAGAAAACGAAGTCGTCTTTTACGGAAGGCTTCAGGCTGTAGATGGTGACGCATGCGCCTTCTGTGACGGTGTAGTTGTGCTCATCCTTTGTGGGATAGACGTGGGCCGTGAAGGTGGCTTCGCCGCCGTTGATGAACATTTCCACGGAGCAGCGGTCGATGAGGACGCGGATGTCGGAAAGGGCTCTGTCCAGCGGGACCTCCAGGACCTCGCCCACGTTCTGGTTGAAGCGCTTTTCCATGCCCCTCTTGTCCACGGTCAGGGTCTTTGCGGCGTCGTCATAGTGGATCTTCAGGCCGCCCGTGCCGTCTGCCTTTGTGAAGAGGTTCAGATCCATGTCGCCGGCACCGGCCTTCAGGAGGAATTCTCCGAAAGCGGGAAGGGTGCCGTCTGCGGGAAGCTCTTTGTCGCGGAGCTGTTCAAAGCCTTCTACGGGAGATGCGATCAGCTGTCCGTCTCCCAGGCGCAGCTCTCTGACTACGGACATGGAGCCTTCCCAGTCCTCTTCCTCGGTGGGATAGTGGTTGTCGGGCAGGCCGATCCAGCCGATCAGGATGGCCTTGTCGGGATCGGAGACGTTTGCCGCGAACTGGGCCGCATAGAAGTCGAAGCCGAAGTCCAGGAAACGATAGTCGCCTTCGGGAGTGAAGGTCAGGGTATCATAGTCCATCTTTCCGATCAGATAGATATTGTGGTTGGTGCTCTCTGCACGGCCGGGAAGCTTTGTGTACTGAGGAGAGAAGATCAGGACATCCTTGCCGGAAATGTTTACGATGCAGGGGCATTCCCACATGCCGCCGAAGTCCTCGAAGCCGGGGACCTTGAGCTCGCCCGCGAACTTCCAGCCCTCCAGAAGAGAGTCGGATTCGTAGATCAGGGCTCTGCCCTTGAGATCCAGGTTCTGGGCGCCGATAAAGATAAAGTACTTATCCTTGGAGGGCACATAGACGATCTTGGGGTCTCTCTGGTGTTCGCTGTAATCCGGACGGGGGCCGAAGAGGGGCTTGGGAAGCTTGACGGGCTTGCCGTCCTCTCCCAGCTTGGCGGCGCAGGTGTAGGGAGTGCGGGTCCAGTCTTCGTCTCTGTGGTTGCCTGTATAGAAGAGATACAGGTCGTCGCCCTTGGAGAAGGCGGAACCGGAGTGGGTCCCTCTGTTGTCATAGACGGTGTCGGGCCAGAGGCCGACGCCTGCGTTGGTCCAGTGGATCAGGTCCGTGCTGGTGGCATGATACCAGTATTTCAGGCCGTGGACGGCTCCCCAGGGGCACCACTGATAATAGAGATGCCAGATCCCGTTGTGATATCCGAAGCCGTTGGGATCACTGGACAGACCGGTGATGGGCTGTACATGGAATTTCTGACGGTAGTCAGAGGAAACGATCTTGTCGTGCAGGTCAATAATTTCGTCTGCGCTGTGCAGTACGCGGTAGCGTTCTTCACGAGTCCATTCTCTCAAAATGATACCTCCGATTATTTAAAAAGTGCTGGCTGATATGGTACGGAACTTAACACTATTATTGTATGAGATTCACAAAATAAAAGCAAGAATAATGAAAAATATGGGCGAATTCATGGTATGATTGAGAGTAGGGACGGCACTTCATGAGAAGTGCACAAATAAAAAAAACAGAAAGGATGACAGGCATGAAGAAAGTATTCGCCAGTGATTTTGACGGAACACTCTATTTCTATAAGGCGGAAGTCAAGCTTCCTCCGGAAAATGTCGAGAAGATCAAGGAGTACCAGGCGGCAGGCGGTCTTTTCGGTCTCTGCACCGGCAGACAGGTAGGAGGTCTGACTCCCTTTATCGGCGGGATCATCAAGCCCGACTTCTATATCACCTCCACGGGCGCCAACATCGTCGACGGGGATTTCAATGACATCTTCCGCAGAGGCATCGACAGGGACGTGGTAGACGCCATCTGCAAGTTCGTCAACCCCACAGACCCCAATGAGCACAGGATCTCCATCGACATCAACGGCGTGATCAACGTCTTTGCCGAGATGGATTATCCCGGTGAGTATCATGTCATTACAGGCATGAAGGACGCCATGCCCGGACTGGTCCATCAGCTGGGCGTCCACAACGAGACTTTCGAGGAGGCCGCAGCCCTGGCCAAGGCCATCAACGAAAAGTTCGGCGACTATATCAATGCCTTCCAGAACGTGGTGGAGGTGGATATCGCTCCCAAGGGCTGCACCAAGGGCAAGGGCGTCGAAAGACTGCGCAAATTCTATGCGGACAAGTACGACGGCATCAAGCTCTACGGCATCGGCGATTCCATCAACGACATGCCTCTTTTAGTGGAATCCGACATTTCCTATACCTTCCCCTATGCTCCCAAGGAAG
>DETN01000201.1:0-371 GCA_002362155.1 Lachnospiraceae bacterium UBA3287
GTGGGCTCTGTGATGCCGCGCTCTGTACCTGCCAGCTTTGCTGTGAAGCCGCTCAGGAAGTAGTACTGAGTCTGCTCGGGAGTCAGGATGGAAACGGGAGGCAGTACGCCGAAAGCGTCAGCGGACAGGAAGATCACGTTGTCAGCTGCAGGGCCTGCGGAAATGGGAGATACGTTCTTGACGATCTTCTCAATGTGGTCGATGGGATAGGAAACACGGGTGTTCTCGGTCACGCTCTTGTCAGCGAAATCAATCTTGCCGTTCTCGTCCACGGTAACGTTCTCAAGCAGAGCGTCTCTCCTGATGGCGTTGTAGATGTCGGGCTCGGATTCCTTGTCCAGGTTGATGACCTTTGCATAGCAGCCGCCTTC
>DETN01000201.1:544-971 GCA_002362155.1 Lachnospiraceae bacterium UBA3287
TCTTGCCTTCCATATCGGTGTTGGCAGAGCAGTGCATGGAAGCGATGCCCTTCAGAGGAAGGTAATAGTTCATCATGGAGAACATGCCCTTCTTCATTTCGCCGCCGTACCATGTATTCAGGATGACCTGCTCACGGGAGGAAACGTTGAAAGCTACGCATGTCTCAGAGTTGAGGCCCAGCTCCTTGTAGTTGTCTACCTTTGCCTTGGAAGCGGTGTAGACCATGAAATCGGGTGTGAAGGTCTCTTCTTCTTCAGCGGTGGGCACGATGAACATGTTCTTTACGAAATGTGCCTGCCAGGCCACTTCCATGATGAAACGGACGGCCATGCGGGTATCCTTGTTGGCGCCGCAGAATGCATCCACGACATACAGCTTCTTGCCGGAGAGCTGCTTAATAGCCAGTTCCTTGACCTGTGCCCAGAC
>DETN01000201.1:1024-4181 GCA_002362155.1 Lachnospiraceae bacterium UBA3287
CTCGCTCATGGGATGGTTGTCGTTCGGGTAGCCCTCTGTGGTCCACCATACGGTATCCTTGGAGTTCTCATCCATAACGATGTATTTATCCTTGGGGGAACGGCCGGTGTAGATACCTGTCATAACGTTGACAGCACCCAGTTCTGTCTCAACACCCTTGTCGAAGCCTTCGAGAGCGGGATTCATCTCGTCCTTGTAGAGCTGCTCGTAGGAGGGATTGTAAACGATCTCCTGAACGCCTGTAATACCATACTGGGTTAAATCGATTTTTGCCATGTTAGTAACCTCTTTCTTTTTTTATAGAATCATTGTTACATGGCTTCCGGCGGAGAAACCGCCATAGTCTGCCATTCTCAACAACTTTACACTTTGAATTATATAGAAAATCCGAAGAAAATCAATGCCGACACTGCCAAGTTTGCCTTGCGAAACCTAAAAGCTTTGTACTATATTCACAAACATGCATTCATCCGCCCTTTTCCATAAATCCGGGGAATCTTTCGTCTTGCCTTCCCCTTCCTCTCCCGCTACAATAGGCAGAAAAAAGAAGAGGCGCCTTCTCTGCCCCATCTTCATGAAAGGATGTTCTTATGAACGCTTACCGGCTGGCCGCCTTTGACATGGACGGCACATTGCTTGACTCAAATAAAGAAATACTCCCCTCCTCCCTTAAGGCCTTTGAAAGGGCCCTGGCGTCGGGAAAGATCCTTGCCCTGGATACGGGAAGGGCCGTTTCGGAGCTTTCCCTCTATCATTTCGCAGACATGGGGATCCGCTACGGCTCCTGCGCCTGCGGCACGGTCATCTATGACTTCCGGGAGGAAAAGGTCCTGCTCCGAAGGACCATCCCCTCGGACCTGATCCCCCTCATCGCGGACATCTCCCGTAAAGAGGACCTGATGTTCCAGGTCATGGTGGAAGGCATCTCCTACGTGGAAAGAAAAGACGCAGAGCGCATGGACCGCTATCAGATGGGGGTCTATCAGCCCCTCTACCTGGCCACCACCTCCTATGCGGAGGACGTCAGGGCCTTTGCCCTGGAAAACCGGGACCGGATCAACAAGATCAATCTCTACCATACAGATCCCCGGAGCCGGGAGCGGACAAGGCAGCGCCTTTCCCATCTCCCGCTGGATCTGACCTTTGCGGAGACCACCTCTCTGGAATGCACGCCCCGGGGCGTATCCAAGGGCTCGGGCCTTCTGGACCTGTGCAGGGTCCTTGACATCCCCGTATCCGCTGCCATAGGGGTGGGCGACGCCTTCAACGACGTTCCCATGCTGGAAGCCGCCGGCCTTGGCATTGCCATGGGCAACTCCAACGAGGCTGCCCTTGGCGCCGCGGACGCAGTCGTCGCAGGCAACGACCACGACGGCATCGCCCAGGTCATAGACCTCTATCTGCTTTCCTGACAGGTTCCGTTTTTCTGACATAATTCTCAAAAAATGACCCTGGCCATTCTTCCGGCCGGGGTCATTTTTGCTTTCGCATATCTGCTTTTTCAGGCTTCGTGGACCAGCTTGCCCGTCATGTGCTCCGGGATCAGCTCATAGACCAGGGTCCTGGGACCGGCATGGAGGATCTCCCTGCGGATATATTCCATGTCGTCGGTGTATTTGACGCTGAGCTTTTTGCAGATCTCCATGGCTCTGTCATGATCTTCCACGAGGCGCATCCTTCCGAAGACGATCACGCTTTTTATATAAAGGGCCCAGTCCCCTTCCTTCCTGTATCCCTGATCGTATACGCAGAAGGATACCTTGTCGCACTTTTTAAGGGCGTCGATCCTGTGTCCGCTCATTCCGCTGTGGAAATACAGACGGCCGTTGTCCTCACAGTACCAGTGGTTGAGAGGCGTCCCGTAGGGATAGCCGTCGTCTCCCTGGACCGAAAGGACGCCCCGGGGCTCCTCCTTCAGGATCCGGACGCATTCTTCCAAAGGCAGGGCCTGCTTTTTTCTGACCAGTTCTCTGAACATTTCTTTTACCTCTTTTCGTCAGACTTGGGATGGGCCCATTTTAGCACATCCGCATCTTCTGTCAATCAGCAGGCGTCCCCGGCCCCCTTTTCAGACCGTTTCAGATCGCATTCAGACCGCCGTCCTCCTTTTCCTTCATCCACTGAAGACCCTTCTCCACAAAAGCATCCGAAAACATGGCTCTGACTCTTTCGGCGTAGCGGTTTCCCGGAACCAAAAGTTTCGAGAGCTGATAGTCCATAATCTCCTCTGTATCGATCCCCAGGCTGTCGAAAAAGCTCTTCATCTCCGAAAGCAGGGCCAGGGAAGCCTGCCTTACGCTGACCACCTCCCGGTCCCGCCGCATGAGGAAGACCCCGTCTATGTCGTAGCGGGAGGCGTTCTTGAAATTCATGACCGTCTTGATCTGCCACTCCCTGGAAGCTTCCACCGGCTCCAGGCAGGCGTCGTAGACAAAGAGGAGGTGGAGGAACTTCAGATCTTTTAGGTCCAGGCCTCCGAAGGCGAAGGGATTCAGGTCCACGCAGCGCAGCTCCAGGTGGTCCACGCCGGTCCTGACCAGTTCCTCCAGACTGTTCTCTCCCCGGGACTTGATCCTTATGGGATAGTAGAGCTCCGTATGGCTGATCAGGAGCCCCTCCCTGATATAGCTGCGGATGCTTTCCGCATAGCCCTGAAGGGATGAAAAGTCAAACGTGGGAACAAAGTGGTTCCAGTAGCCCAGCTCGCTGCAGCGGATGGATGCCATACCCAGAAAATCGGCCCCTCCCTGCAGGCCTTTGGTCAGAAAGGATCTGTCCAGAAGGGGGGAGGCGGAAAGAAGGACATTTGCGATCCAGCCGTTCTCCATAAGATTGCGGGCCATGCCCAGGTAGATCCCGTTACGGTAGCTTTCGTAGTCCTTTTCTTCCGAAAGGGCAAAGTCCTCCCGCAGAAGGTCTTCATTTAAGGAAAAATTGACATGGATCCCGCAGAAGGTCATCTTGGTGCGGCCGTAGTTCCTGGCCAGGTAATGCCGGTAGCGGGTCTTTTCCCTGAGGGCTCCCTCAAAGCGGGCTACGGGGATATCTTCTTCGTTTCTGATATAGGGAGGATTGGAAAAGGGCCAGAGGAGCTCCGGCCTCTCCAGAGAGGCCAGCTTTTCCCTGGCCAGCCTTTCAAAGGCCTTCAGTTCTTCCA
>DETN01000142.1 GCA_002362155.1 Lachnospiraceae bacterium UBA3287
ACGGCAGACAGGAAATTTACGTTTATATCCGAAAAGCACAGTTTTTCATGAGCAGCATTCACTGATATATACCTATGAACAGAAAACCCTTATTTATCGCGGCCGATCTGTACGGCTGCCCCAACCGGTGCCTTCACTGCTGGCTGGGACATATGCCAAGCCGCACCATGGAGGAAGGGGCGGACGAATGGATCGTAAGCCGCTTCAGACCTTACTTTGAAAAAATCACCTTTTTCAGCTGGCTGCGGGAGCCGGATTTCGGCCCCCATTACAGAGAGCAGTGGGAAAGAGATAAGAAGCTTTCCGCGGGCGCTCTTCCGCCCAGATTTGAACTGGCCAGCTTCTGGAGACTGGTGCGGGACCCGGACTATGCTCCCTTCCTAAAGGAAGTTGGAGTTTCCTGCGTCCAGCTGACCTTTTTCGGGCTGGAAGAGACGACGGATAAGTACGTGGGACGAAAAGGTGCCTTCCGGGAGCTTTTAAAAGCCACGGAGATCCTGCTGGAGCATGAAATCAGTCCCAGATGGCAGGCTTTTATCAACGAAGAAAATAAGGAAGAGATCCCCTCTTTCCTTAAGCTTTCTAAGGAGCTGGAGCTTTCCCGCCGATGCAGGGACTTCGGCGGGACCTTCCGTTTTTTTGTACATCCGGGAAGCTGCGACGGAGAGAACAGGAAGCTCTATCCCATCCGCATAGAGAAAGACCATATCCCGGGGGAACTGATTCCATACTTCTACAACTATGATCTGCTGGTCCCCGAAAGGGATCTGTACGCAGAGTGGAAAGAGGATCCTTCCAAAGTCATCCCGCATAATAAGGAGGATATCGTCCTGTATGTGGCAAATAATTATGACCTCTTTTTTAATTTCACCCACATGCGGCCGGAATGGAGGATCGGGAACCTGAAGACGGATCCCATGGACGAACTGGTAAGGCGGATCGAGGAGGAAGATATTCCTGCCCTCCGGGAAGCCGGGAGGATCACCCTGGGAGAACTGGTTCGCCTGTACGGAGACCCGGTATCGGAGAAAGCCTTTGAAGAGGAGGATTACAGGAGCTACCTTCTGAATACCCACCTGGAAAGGCTTTACAGTAAAAAGGAACCCGAATCCCCTGACGGACCAGGACCGGAAGGCGGCAGGCTGCGGCCCGCCCCTGTCCCCGGCTTACATATCCTTATTTCCTGCAGAGTATTTCATACCACACCATAGAGAAAGGCATTATTATCATGAATACTGAGATTTATCATACAGAAGCCGGCCATATCGTGACGGAAGGGACTATGCCCTTTATGGGCTTTCATACCTGGTACCGGATCGTAAAGCCTTCCGATGTACCCGTCACGAAGACGCCCCTGGTCCTTCTGCACGGAGGCCCCGGTTCCACCCACAACTACATGGAGCTTTTCGACGGGCTGTGCGAGGACGGAAGGGAAGTCATTTCCTATGACCAGCTGGGGTGCGGCAATTCCTGGGTGGAAGGGCATCCGGAGCTGTGGAAGGCGGAGACATGGCTTAATGAGCTGTGCGCCTTAAGGGACCATCTGGGCCTGGAGCGGATGCATCTGCTGGGCCAGTCCTGGGGAGGCATGCTGCTGATCATGTATCTGATCGAAAAGAAAGGGGAAGGTGCCGCATCGGCGGTGCTGACAAGCACCCTTCCTTCCTCCCGGCTCTGGGGCAGGGAGCAGCACCGGATGATCCGCTTTATGTCTGAAGAAGACCAGGCGGCCATTCAGGAAGCGGAAGCGTCCGGGGACTATACCGGAGAGGCATACCTTACAGCCAATGCGCATTTCATGGAAAGGCACTGCGCAGGGCCCGTTTCTGAAGAGAGTCCGGAGTGCATCAGAAGGCCTAAAAGAAGCGGCACGGAATCCTATGTGACGGCCTGGGGGCCCAATGAGTTCACGCCCCTGGGGACCCTGAAGGATTTCGACTATACGGACAGACTTGGGGAGATCAATGTCCCTTCCCTGATCGTCAGCGGAACGGACGATCTGTGTACGCCTCTCATTGCCAAGACCATGTACGACAGGATCCCGGGCGCCAGGTGGGAACTCTTTGAAGGCTGCCGCCACATGTGCTTTGCGGAGGACCATCCAAATTATATGAGAATGATGAAAGAGTGGCTTTCGGAGAATGACTGAAAAAGGCTGGATCAGGGCCGTGAACGGGTTCTGGATGCCACAGATGCCATCCGGGCACAGAGAGACTTTTAAGGGAGACAGATATGCTTGTTTATGACGGTATCAAAGAGGAGTTCCTGAAAAGCGTGGAACAGGATTCCATAGCGGAAGAGATCGAGACCAGGATCTATGAAAAGATGCACAGGGCCACGGCCAGGAACGAATTCCGGGCCTGGGAGAATTCCCTGGAATATATGTACAAGGTCCTGAATGACAGCCAGATCCCTTCCGATGCGGGTGTTGCCATAGAATACAACATTCCCCAGACATCCAAGAGGGTGGACTTTCTGATTTCGGGCTATGACCGGACGGAGAGGGCAAATGTGGTCATCATCGAACTGAAGCAGTGGGATAAGATTACGGCCATAGAAGGCAGGGACGGCCTGGTGGAGACCTATACCGGAGGCGCAGTCCGGCAGGTGGTCCATCCCTCCTATCAGGCCTGGTCCTACGCCATGCTGATCAATGACTACAATGAGGAAGTACAGAGTAAAAAGATCCTCCTGTCCCCCTGTTCCTATCTGCATAACTACAGGAGAGTGGAGGACGATCCCCTGGACAGAGAACAGTATCAGGAATACCTGCAGGATACGCCGGCCTTTACCAGAGGCCAGGTGGGCAGGCTCAGGGACTTCATAAAGAAGCGGATCGTAAGGGGAGACAGGGAAGAACTCCTATATACCATCGACCACGGAAGGATCCGGCCTTCCAAGTCACTGCAGGACGCCATCACGAAAATGCTGAAGGGCAGCCGGGAATTCATCATGCTGGACGACCAGAAGGTGGTCTATGAGGAGATCCTCTCTTCCTCCAGAAAGTGCATGGAAGACGGCAGGAAGCGGACCCTCATCGTGGAAGGAGGCCCCGGCACAGGCAAGTCGGTGGTGGCTATCAATCTTCTGGCCCAGCTGACGAACGAGGACCAGTTCGTCCAGTATGTCAGCAAGAATTCGGCTCCCAGAAACGTCTACCGCAAGAAGCTGAAGGGATCGGTGCGCAGGAGTTCCATCGACAACATGTTCAAGGGCTCCGGCATCTATGTGGACGCAGACAAAAACGTTGCGGATACGGTGCTGGTGGACGAGGCCCACAGACTGAACGAGAAATCCGGCATGTTCCACAACCTGGGCGAGAACCAGATCAAGGAGATCATCCATGCCTGCAGATGCTCGGTCTTTTTCATCGACGAATCCCAGAGGGTTACCCTGCAGGACATCGGGTCTGTGGCCGAGATCGCAAAGTGGGCCAGGTGGGAAGGGTCCGAGATCACCCGGATGGAGCTGGTATCCCAGTTCCGCTGCAACGGATCCGACGGCTATCTGGCCTGGCTGGACCATACCCTGGAGATCCGGGATACGGCCAATACGGACATGGCGGAGATCGATTATGACATCCGTATTTTCGACAGTCCGCAGGAGGTCTACGATCTGATCCTGGAAAAGAATAAAACCAGTCATAACAGGGCCAGGCTCCTTGCCGGCTACTGCTGGGAATGGCCCACAGATACCAAGAACAGCAGCGACTATCACGATATTAAGATCGGCGACTTTGAGATCAGCTGGAACCTGAGCGGGACCCAGACCTATGCCATAGATGAGGAGTCCGTAAAGGAAGCCGGCTGCATCCATACGGCCCAGGGCCTGGAGTTCGACTACGTGGGCGTCATCATAGGAGACGACCTGCGCTATATAAACGGGCATGTGGTCACGGACGTGGATAAGAGGGCCAGAACGGACAACTCCATAAAGGGCATAAAAAAGATGCAGAGGGAAGATCCGGAAAAGGCCAGGAAAGTTGCGGATGAGATCATCAAGAACACCTACCGGACCCTGATGACCAGGGGCATGAAAGGCTGCTACGTCTACTGCACGGACAGGAATCTTTCCGAATATCTGAAGAGATGCATCGGAAGGGATGCGTGACAGGCCGAAGCCAACCCGCGGCCGCAGGGACCACTGTGCACCGGCTTTTGCCATGACCAGTTTTGAAAAAGGAGCCTTCCATGAAGATATCATCTTTTCTCCACTTTGCCTCTTTCGGCATCAGGACCATCCTCTTCAGGAAGAAGGATCCCATCCTGGGGACCGTGATCGTGACAGATAAGTGCAACCTGCACTGCAAACACTGCTCTGTCAACAACATTACGGCGGTGGTGCATCCCTACCGTCAGATCAGAGGGGAGATGCAGACACTTTATGACATGGGGGTCCGGATCCTTTTCTTCTGCGGAGGAGAGACCTTCCTCTGGAGGGACGGGGATAAGTCCCTGCGGGACCTGGTCATCGAGGCAAAGGAAATGGGATTTCTCATTGTCAACGTGGTGACCAACGGGACCTTTCCCATCGATCTTCCGGAGGCGGACCTGATCCTGCTCAGCCTTGACGGCGACAGAGACCGCCACAACATGATCCGCGGGGATACTTACGATACCATCATGGAGAACATCCGGAATGCCACCGCGGACAACATCTGCTTCTACATGGCCATCAACCAGATCAATAAGGACTGCGTCCGGGACGTATGCAAAAAAGCCAGGGATACGGCCCATGTAAAGGCGGTATCCTTCAACTTTCATACCCCTTATCCGGACACCAGAGACCTGGCCCTTGGCCGGGAGGAGAAAGCGGAGTGCTGCAGGGTCATCACGCAGATGATGAAGGAAGGATGCCCGGTCTTCAACCTGAAGGGGGCTTTCCCTTATCTGATTGACAACCGATTTCCCACCCCCTGCCACCAGTGCCTGGTCATGGAAAACGGAAAACTTTCCGTATGCGGGCGCTGCATAGATGTGCCCGGCCTCTGCGATGAGTGCGGATACTTCTTTGTGGCGGAATATACGCTTTTGTTCAGAGGAAATCCCAGGATCGTCCTCGAGATGCTGTTCACCTATCTGAAGTATATTTAGGAGGGGTATGAGCCTTCTGACCAGTCTTACCAGGACCTGGCTTACCAGATCATGGCAGCCCTTTACTTTTAAAAATGAATATGACCGCATCCTGCCTTTTGCCGAATGTGATCACCTGGGGCTTTACGTCCACATCCCCTTCTGCAGGAGCATCTGCAGCTTCTGTCCCTACTGCAAGATGCGCTATGAAAAGGACCTGTGCGACAGATATATCGACGCCCTGATCCGGGAGATCCATATGGTGGGGAGCCAGCATCCCGGCAGGAAAGAGGTGACCAGCCTCTACTTCGGCGGAGGGACGCCTGCTCTTGCCGCAGGCAGGATCGGAGAGATCATCCAGGCCCTGGAAGAACACTTTTCAATCAGCGACGGGATCGGCCTGGAACTTCACCCGGATGACGTCAGGCCGGAGCTGCTGCAGAAGCTTAAAGGTGCGGGCGTGACCAGGATCAGTATCGGGATCCAGTCCTTCGGGGACAGGTATCAGAAGATCCTGGGCAGAAAGAGAGTGGATCCGGATGCCCTGAAGGCGGCCCTTGACAGGGTTCATTTCGATACGGTCTCCATGGACTTTATCTTTGCCCTGCCCGGCCAGACCTTTGAAGATCTGAAATCGGACATCGATGCGGCTTTTTCCTGCGGCGCCAATCATGTGGCCGTCTATCCCTTTATAGACTTTACCTTCACGGAAAGCCGGGTCCCGGCCATGAAAAAGAAAGAGAAGAGAGCCCTTCTGGATGCGATAACAAAGTACTGCCTGGGCAGGGGATATACCAGAAGCTCCATCTGGACCTTTTCCAGTGAATCCGGCGCGGTCTATTCTTCCATGACCAGGGAGAACTTCATCGGCTTTGGCTGCTCGGCCACAAGCCTTTTCAGAGACCAGTTCAAGATCAACACCTTTGACGTGGCATCCTACTGCAGAAGGATCTTTGAGGGAGATCCGGCCACATCACTGACCATACGCTTCACCAGGCGCCAGAGGATGGTCTACTGGCTCTTCTGGACAGCCTACAGTACCAGGGTAAGAGAAGAGGATTTCGAAAGGTTCTTCGGTGTATCCCTCCGGAGCATGTACGGCTCTGAACTCTGGCTTGCAAAAAAAATGGGCTTTATCAGGGAAGAGAAGGGCGTCTACGAGATGACTCTGAAGGGGGCCTTCTACTACCACTACTATGAGAACTTCTATACCCTGGCCTATATCGATAAGATGTGGGGCATTATGAGAAAGGAAGTCTTCCCTGAAAAAATCCTTCTCTGACAGGCAGCCGGGTTACATATGCGCAATATTTGCATAATTTAAAATCATGCGCTAAATCTGCATTATTGACAAATATGCGTAAATATCGCATAATTATCTCAAAGAGAAAACAATGAGCGGCAGCTGCAGGCAGTTTCCCTGTCTGCGGCTGCCATCTTACACTTCTTTGGGGAGAGCCAGCCATGAAACACGCAGCCGGAAGATACCTTGCCGTGATCGGCGATATAAAGGATTCCAGAGACCTGGAAAACAGAGGGGATGTACAAAGGCAGCTGAAAGCCGTTCTCGATCAGGTAAACAGTCAGTACCGCGGAGAGATCGTCTCTGAATTTCTGATCACTCTGGGAGACGAATTTCAGGGACTGATGAAGATCTCCGGACCTGTGCTGGAGATCATCAAATATATTCAGAGGAAGATGTACCCGGTTGCCCTGCGCTTCGGGATCGGGATCGGAGAGATCTCTACAGAGATCAATCCCTATGCGGCCATAGGGGCGGACGGTCCGGCCTACTACGGGGCAAGAGAGATGATCGGCCGGGTCCATGCCGATGAAAAGAAGAATAAGAGGACCGGCTCCGATATCCGGCTCTGCCTGTACGGAAAGAAGTCTTTCGAAGCGGACCGCATTAATCTGCTCCTGTCCATGATCTGGATGATAGAAGACGACTGGAGCAAAGACCAGAGGCTGACCGTCTGGGATATGATGGAAAAGGGCGGCAGCCAGGAGGAGTGCGCGAAAAGGATGAAGACCCACCAGTCCACCATAGCCAGAAGGCTTTCTGCGGGAAGATACTATCTGTACAGGGAGACGCTGGACATTACCGAAAAATCCATTCAGCTCCTGGAGGAAAAATCATGATCATTAAATATCTGCTTATACTGGGCATTGGCCATACGGCAGGAGATTTCTATCTGCAGTCGCAGAAGATGGCGGAGGAAAAGGATAAGTCCTTCCGGGGCGTTGTCATGCATTCCCTGGAATATGCCCTGGTCATGGCGGCCGCGGTCATTCCCGTCTTTGACTGGAACCTGCTTTTGGGAGCCCTGGGCCTATCCTTTTCCCATTTCCTGATCGACGCGGCCAAGTATCTGCTTTTGAAAAAGGGAAAGGCAAAAAAGTCGGCGGGCCTCTTTGTCTATGACCAGATGGCCCACATCGCCTGCATCTTTGCCGCGGCCTATTTTCTGTACAACGCCGCAGTCCCCGCTGCAGTCATTCCGCCCATCGCCCATGTGCTGGAGACCTTTGAGGTATCGAAGATGGCCCTTGCAAGGTGGATCCTGGCCCTGATGCTGGTCCATATGCCGGCCAATATCCTGATCCAGCAGGTGCTGAAGGAGAACCGGGGAAGCCTGCAGGCAGAGTCCGAATTAAACGACAATAAAGCCGGCAGAAAGATCGGCACCATAGAGAGGCTGATCATGCTGCTCTTTATCGCCCTCGACCAGTATACGGCCATGGGCGTGGTGCTGACGGCCAAGTCCATCGCCAGATATGACAGGATTTCCAAAGACCAGGGATTCGCGGAATATTATCTTCTGGGGACTCTGATGAGCACGGCCTGCGTGGTATTGTGCAAGTTCCTTATCCTGCCGTAAGACGCCCCGGAGCTTTTATGCGCAGCCTACTGCCGCGGCTTTTGCGGGCATGCTTCTGCCGTCCGGCCCCCTTTGCACTTCTTTGAGCCTGTTGCAGGTCCCGGACCGGTTTTCCGGCACTATACCAGGCTTTTTAACCCGATTTTTACATTACTTCCGGTTTATTTTTGTTGTTTACATTATTCCGATATGCTATAATGCCGAAAATAAAAACAGACTTCTGTTCAGTCATGAATGGATATGCTGGCCTTCCCGGAAAGGCGGGAGGGAAGCGCTGACATACTTACTTGTTTCAGGCAGAGAAAATAAGACTGCAGAGGGCCGGAAGAGGTTTTCTGGCGGTCTTATCTTGTTTTATATCATAGAGAAAAAGAGAAAAAAGTCTGCTCTCCCGGACTTAGCAGATCCGGGCAGAGGCGGATTTGGGAGATAGAAATGAAATCAGGCAGAATTATTAGTGCTTTGACAGCAGTCATATTAAGCATCTGTCTTGCGGGATGCGGCGGAACCATGCAGGCTTCCGCTCCCGAACTGGAAATCGGACAGGACGAGAACCCTGAAGCGCCCGCAGACGGGGAAGCGGAGGAAGCCTCCGGCCAGGATACGGAAGAAACTGAAGAAGGGGAAGAAAGCCTGCCTGCCGGGCAGGGAGAGGAAGAGGAAGTTAGCGCTCCTGTTCAGGAAAGAAGGATCTTTTCTTCTCAGCAGATCATGGACGCCTGCATTTACCACTGCCTTTCCGGTATGGACCAGTGGTATCAGCTGAGCGCCCGTATGACAGACGGTATGGAAGAGGATGATCTCTACGGAGACGAAGACAGCGAAGTGGAAGTCCAGCTGTACGAGCCCCACGAGGTGGTGGACGCCACCATCGACTGGTATACCATCGATACCGCCACATGGAAGGGAACCGACTTTTTCGGAAACGAAATCGACTTAAACGAATCCCTGTCGTCCTTATACTGTGACAGGAATCTGGGGAGCCTCATGACAGCGGCAGGCTGCCTTTTCTCATCCGTTTATGAGGAAATTCCCCAGGACCTTTCGGTCACAGAAGAGGGGCTTTCGGACGTGCACATGGATTCCTATGCCGTCACGGCCTTCTACAGGATGGGAACAGGCACGCCGCCCAGCGAGATGGACCCGGTGGACAATTATTTTCCTGTGGAAGAGGAAGATATGTACGCCCTTTTCCGGAACGCCCTGGGACCGGATGCGGACAGATACCTTGAGAGGGCGGCTCTGGAAGGAGAGGCGTCTGAATATCCCATGCTGACCAGAGGGGAAGACGGGCGCTTTGGAGTCATGGGCCTTACCCTGACCGACCCCATGTATTTCTTCCGTCCGGTCTCCGAAGAAGCGGACCCTGAAGGCGAGGAAAGGACCGTTGCCGCCGAACTTGTCTACTGCGGCAATACACTGGCCAGGAGTGAGGGCATGTATGAGATCTCTCTTGTACGTGACCCCGAAAGCGCCTTTGGATGGAGCCTGTCCCGCATAAGAGCTGTAGAACCGGAGTTTACAGTAAAGAGTATTACTGTGTCATCGGCCCTGGATGGGTATCTGGCGGAAAACCTTCTTGACGAAGACCCCGGTACTACCTGGGCGGAAGACGAGGCAGGATACGGAGAAGGAAGCGAGATCACCCTCAGGGCGGAAAGACTTTCAAAAGTACACGGCATCCACTTCGGATCCGGCTTCCTAAAGAGCATGTCCCTTTATGAGGAGAACGGATGTCCCGAAAAGTATACGATCATTCTGGACGGAAAGACCGTGATCATTCCCGGGGCCGGATGGGATGGATGGAATGACAACTTTATGCCGCTGCATCTGGATGATCCCTACGGAGTGGAGGATATCATAAACGGAAAGGATTACGAAAACTCTCTCTACACCGATTCCGTTTCCTTCGGCAGAGAGTTTACTGCCAGGGAGATCACCATCCGGATCGACAAGGTCAGGCCCGGCACCCGTTTTCAGGATACCTGCATCTCCGAGATCTGCGTGTACTGATCCTGACATATCCCGATACTTAAAGCTCCCCGACCTGCCGGTCCGGGAGCTTTTTCAGTTCCCCTTTGCCTGCGCCGCCTTCTGAAAGAAGAATATGGGATTTCCGAATACTTTTTTGACATGTGGTTTCGGGCGGAAAACAAAAAAAGACATGACGGACCGGTGCTGAAAGCAGACGGAAAATAATGAAGAAGCTCTGCCCGACTGACGGGTCCCCTGACCCTCCCCGGTCTGCCTCCCCGGGCTCAGCGAAAATCCTTATGTACCAGGTTGACAAAAAACCAAATTCTGTTTACTGTTGTTTACAGGGAATGGTCTTTTCCCTTCAGCAGTAAATCATCATTTCTTTTTTCATTTCTGATTTTTCCTGCTGTATGTATCCCTGTTTTCTTTATTCAGTGCAGGAGAAATCGGTGATGTGTTTCATGCATGTCTGTCTCCTGCCGGCTTTTTCAATTCTAGGAGGCACTCATGAACAAAACTGTAACTGTAAATCCTGAAACCGCGTCATCTGAAGTGGAATTTGCCGATCGGCTGTCCAAAAAGTGGGAAAGCCTGGATATAACCAGCCGCTTCATCTTCGCAAAAGTCATGCAGCAGAAAGAAATCTGTCTTCCGCTTCTGCAGAGACTGTTCCCTGAGCTGGAAATAGCGGACGTCGAGTATGTTGAAGCGGAAAAAGCAGAGGAAGGATCCGTCGGGCCCATGGGATTCCGGGTCGATGTTTACCTGAAGAATCTCAGAAAGTATGCATTTACACTGGAGATGCAGGCGGAAAACGCAGGCGATCTTCCTAAAAAGACCCGATACTACTCGGCCATGATGTTCGAAGAACTTCTGGCTTCAGGGACGACCTGGGCGTCATTTCCTCCTGCCTGCGTAGTGATGTTCTGCCCTTTCGATCTGTTCCATAAGGGACTGCACCGGTACACCTTTTCACAGATGTGCGACGGGAAACCTTCGGTTCTCCTGGGAGACGGATCTTCTGTAGTGTTTTTAAATTCCAAAGGAACTGCTGATGACGTTTCATCCGAGGTCCTTTCTTTTCTGAACTACATGGAAGGAATCGTTATAGAGGAAGATCCTTATATAAAAATGCTGGACGAAGCGGTAAAAAAAGCCAAAAAGAATACAGACTGGAGGCGGGAATATATGCTTTATGAAATGGAACTGGCACATGAGAAGGAACTTGCCAGAAAGGAAGGCAGAAAGGAAGGAATAAAGGAAGGCGCCAGAATGATGCTGATCAGTCAGGTTGAAGCGGGAATCGGTAAAGGCCTGGATTCTGCGGCAATTGCTGACCGTCTTATGACGAAGGAGGACAGTATCTGTCCGATCTATGACCTGATCCTTGCCAACCCGGAAGCCTCTCCGGAGGAAATCCTGCAGGCTCTGAAACAGCAGGACTAAAAATTGCTATGCTCTGTACCCGTCAGGAGAGTACCGAAAGAATGGTACTTTCCTGATGGGATTTTTATTTTCTGTCATAAGCCGTGTTTTTTTACTGCCTGCCCGGCCTCTGCCGCCTGGATCTCAGGCATACTTCCGTGCAGTCCGGGCCAGGTTCCGCCCCGGGGAGAAGGATTGCCCCTTCGCCCTGACTGGACCCTTTTGCGGGACCGAATTCTTAACAGGATTGCTGTTACCTGCAGGGCATAGAGTGCTATACTTGGGAAAAAGGCAGAACACAGATGCCCTGT
>DETN01000051.1:0-6697 GCA_002362155.1 Lachnospiraceae bacterium UBA3287
GTTCTCAGTCTGTTCTTATGAAGGGGACAAGCTGCCCTGATCCATGCTTTCTTCATCCAACCGGTCAGGATACCTGCCTCCCAGACAGGCCATGCGGGTTCGAATCCCGCAGGAAGCTTTAATAATACAGCCAGCACCTGCGTCAGATCAATGCGAGGTACCGGGTGCGCCTGCGGAAAGTACGGAAGGAAGATGATTTTTCCGGGCTGATGGAAAGCGGAGTATACAGAGAAGATGCCCGAAAGGCGGAGCCTGGTAAAGACAGGGGCCGAAGGGCTTATGAGGGGTTCTCTTCCGAACCGGATGAACGTAACGGAAGAACGGCGGAAGGATCGAAATATCCGGTCACTGCCCTGCCGTCTGCAGTTTGAACGTGAAAACGGTCAGTAAAGACGCATACCACGGTCATGAAAAGACATAATTGACGGTCACTCTGAAAGCGTTGTGTCTTATCCCGTGTTTATTTTTTTCCGGGGACCAGTCCCCGGCCCCCTGAGGTTTATCGCTTTGGGTTTCCGTAAGAGAGTGATGCAAATGCTTTTGGCACTGTTTCTTTGACCGTATGGACGTCTGTCGCTGACCGGGAATAGTGTCTTTACGTGACCGGGAATCGTGTCATTGATGGCCGTTTCAGACAGCTGTCTGCACCGTCTTCGGAGGCCGGAAGGAAGAACCTAAAAGATACGGATCCGGTGCTAAGGAAGACCGGATGGTGACGTCCTGCGCAGAGCTTCCGGAAACGGAGGCTCTGCTTTTTCTTTTTTTGCTGCTGGCACTTTGTTAAAAATGATCTGTATATTTCCGCCTTCCATAAGGAAGAAGAGTTTGAGTAAGAGAAGCAATTCGTAAATAACTAGAAAATTGAGAAAATTCTACTACTGGTAGAACAGACCTTCCGGGCCAATCCGTTTGTCCTTGCTTTTGCCCTTATCAGGGCCGCAGACATTTTAGAAATGGTGTAACAATTAATAAATTAAAGCCCTACAATCAGCGGTAAATGCCTGTGAATTTGGGAAATTCAAATTCGCGTTTGTAAATCTTTATAACAACATATCCTCTTTGTCCGGAACTTGCGTCAGAGTCACATATGAAGATTAAAAGCACAGGAAACCGGCAGATTAAATCAGGCCAGATTCCTGTGCTATTAAAGTTTATCTGATATGCAGGCTCGTATGATTTATTCTTCCCCGTCAGGGATCACGGCCATGAACTGCTCCCGGAAGACTTTGCGGTATCTGGAAGGGGAAAGTCCTTTGGCCTTACTGAAAAGGCGGCTGAAATACAGGGGATTGTCATAGCCTATAAGAGCTGCAATATCGCTGATGGAATAGTCTGTGGTCTCCAGAAGGACCTGGGCGTTGCGGATCCGTATGTCCAGAATGTATTTCATGGGTGAGGTGCCCATGGCGTTTTTAAAGCTCCGGTTGAACCAGCTGGTGGACATGCTGCGGGAAGCCGCATACTGCTCTATGCTGATTTCCTCATTGTAATGCTCATCGAAATAGATCCTGGCCCTTTCGATCTCATCCTGGACAAAGCCTGAGATCCTGGGGGCCTTTTCGGTCATATGCCTGTGCATGGTCATAAGAAGGGCCCGGAAGAGATAGGTCAGCATTTCCTCGTATCCCCAGGAGCAGTTGACGAGCTCGTCCCTCATTCTGCGGAAGAGAGCTTCGTATTCCCTGGAAATGCCAGTATGAAGAATGTAGCCGTCCGTGGGGATTTCATAATGCTTCAGGATGTTGCGCACCTCCCGGCCCGTGAAATGGACGAACCATACCTGGGTCTTGTCCGCTCCGTAATAAAAGTAGTTCTGGACCTGTCTGGGCTGGTAGAGGATCATGTTGCCGGCCGGGACGATGACCTCCTGATTGTCCAGTATAAAGTGGCCCTTACCGGCCGCGATATATATGATCTGCCAGTCCACCCGGCCCCTTGGCCGCAGGGTGGGAAGCTTGGGCCATGTATAAAGCTGATAGGTCCCTGCGCTTAAGATGCGCAGGGGCTTTTTCTTTTCTCTGAAGGGTACTCTGGAATTGAAAAGATAACCGGAATTGATATACATATCCTTTCCGGGAATTCCGCCCTGTCTGGTATTGTTTTCTGTCATATCCAGTTTTCCTCTTTTCTGTCAGGTTATTTTGATTCCTCTCTCTGATATTTTAGTCACTTTCCGTACTTTATTTCCATACTCTTTCCTTCGAAGAAAGGCTTTGTGCAGATTTTGTATCGTTTCGTTCATATGGTTCGGAGGGCTTTTTGATTATGCTTTCATTAGGGGACTGGCAAAAAATTGTAAAAATCAACAGCAGTACGGGGGGATATTTGCCCGGGACTGCCTTATCAGAACGAAAGGGGGTTCCTATTTTGATCGTACCAAGACTCTACGAAGATCTTACGGTCCTGCACCAGAATACCCTGCCGGAGAGGGCTTATTATATACCCTCCTCCGTCCGCAATGACATGACTGTCTGGAACAGGGAGAGCTCTGACCGCATGCAGATGCTCAGCGGATGCAAATGGCGTTTTGCCTGGTATCCAAGCATCCATGACCTGCAGGATCATTTTTATCTGCCCGACTACGAAGCCGGCCGCTGGTGGAAGGAGGAGACGGTGCCCTTCTGCTGGCAGCTCAGGGGCTATGATTCTCCCCAGTACACAAATATCCGTTATCCTTTTCCCTTTGATCCGCCTTATGTACCCCAGGATAATCCATGCGGGGCCTACCTGCACAGCTTTTCCTGGCACAGGGATCCGGAAGCTCCCTGCGCTTTCTTGAATTTTGAAGGCGTGGATTCCTGCTTTTACGTATGGCTCAACGGGACCTATGTGGGCTACAGCCAGATATCCCACCATACGGCCGAGTTCGATGTGACCGAGTTCTTGCAGGAAGGAGACAACCTTCTGGCCGTCCTTGTCCTCAAATGGTGCGACGGATCCTATCTGGAGGATCAGGACAAGTTCCGTTTCTCCGGTATTTTCCGGGATGTCTACATCCTGAAAAGGCCTGCCGACAGGATCAGCGACTATGTCATCCGGACAGACCTGGCAGAGGATTTTAAATCGGCAGACCTCAGTATTTCCTTCAGCTTTTCCAGAAAGCCTGTCCCAGTGAGTGTGACCCTGACCGGTCCCGACGGAAAGACAGTCCTTTATGACGCCAGGGTCTCCTTCGGAAAGGAAGAGGAGACTACGGTGCATATCCCCGTGGACAGTCCGGCTCTCTGGAATGCGGAGGAACCTGTCCTGTATACCCTGGTCATGGATACGGGAAAGGAAGTCATTACCGAAAAGGCGGGCTTCAGAAAGGTGGAAGTCAGAGACTGCGTCCTGACTTTAAACGGATCGCCCATCACCTTCCGCGGGGTCAACCGTCATGAATCGGATCCGGTCACAGGATCTGTCTGCAGCATGGACCAGGCCCTTCTGGACCTGCGCATGATCAAGGCCCACAACTTCAATGCTGTCAGGGCCAGCCATTATCCCAACGTGCCCTGGTTCTACCAGCTCTGCGACTGCATGGGCCTTTATGTGATCGACGAGGCCGACAATGAAAGCCACGGAACCGGGCCTCTTTATTTCCGTGAGGACGATTACTCCGAGAGGATGAGACTGGCCCACGTCAGGATCGCCGACAATCCTGACTTCATCGAACCTACCCTGGACAGGATACGGTCCATGGTCATAAGGAACCGCAACCGTCCGTCCATCCTTGTATGGTCCATGGGCAACGAGTGCGGATACGGTGTCACCTTTGAAAAAGCCCTCCGGTGGACAAAGGAAACGGACCCCACCAGGCTGACCCACTACGAGAGCGCCTTCTACCTCAGCAGAGACCGGGAATTCGATGTATCCGACATAGATCTTTTCGGCCGTATGTATCCGGCCTTTTCGGAAGTGACAGATTACCTGAACAGCCATCCCGACAAACCCCTCCTTCTGGTGGAATACTGCCACTCCATGGGCAACGGCCCCGGAGATTTCAAGGAGTATCTGGATCTGACCGAGAAATATCCGTCCCTCTGCGGCGGCTTTGTATGGGAATGGTGCGACCATGCCGTATACAAGGGAAAGACTGCAGGCGGAAAGGACATGTACTGGTACGGCGGTGACCACGGAGAGCTGCAGCATGATTCCAACTTCTGTCTGGACGGCCTGGTCTATCCCGACAGAAGGCCTCATACGGGCCTTCTGGAATATAAAAACGTGCACAGGCCTCTCAGAGCTTCCTACGACACAGACAGGCAGGTCCTGACGGTGGAGAATCATCTGGACTTTATGGATGCCTCCGCCAGGATCAGCGCCGCCTGGCAGCTTACCCTGGACGGAGCCGCGATCGCAGGAGGGCCGCTTTCCCTGCCCTCCATTCCTGCTCACAGCTGCGCTGAGATTCCGCTGACCTTCTGCGTTCCCGAAAAGGGACGCTGCTATCTGAAGGTGACCTATGTGCTGAAGGAGAAGACCACAGCCCTTCCTGCAGGATGTGATCTGGGCTTCGACGATATCTTTATCCCCAATCAGGAGAGCCTTGCCCGAAAAGCGGCGGCGCTTCTGGAAGAAAGCGGGGAGGAGAGACCTCTGGATCTCCGGGAGGAAGGACATTTCCTCGTCATAGAGGGACAGGGCTTTACTTACCGGCTGGATCTGCTTTCCGGAATGTTTGCTTCCATACAGATCGGAAGAAGAGAGCTTCTGGAAAAGCCCATGGAATTCAATCTCTGGCGGGCTCCTACGGATAACGACGCGGTGCCGGCAGATCTCTGGAAATGGGAACGCCTGGACCACATTTCGGCAAGGGCCTATGAGGTGACCTGGAAGAAGACGGATGAGGGGGCTGAGATCCATATCCTGCAGTCCACGGGCGCCATGTCCGTACAGCCGGTCCTCCGGATAGACAATGTAGTCACAGTATTTGGAGACGGAAGGATCCGACTGGACATAAAGGCAGATAAAGATCCCGAGATCGAGACTCTGCCCAGGATCGGACTCAGGCTTTTCCTGCCGGCTGCCATGAAGCAGGCGTCCTGGTACGGCATGGGGCCCATGGAGACTTACATCGACAAGCATCATGCGGGATATCACGGCGCTTTCCGCTCTCTTGTATCAGACCTTCACGAAGATTATATCAGGCCCCAGGAGAACGGGTCTCATTTTGACTGCGACTTCGTCACTCTCAAAGGTGTGGATCTTGCTATGAGTGCTGCTTCGGGGGATCCAGGTCAGACATTCTCCTTCAATGCTTCTGTCTATACCCAGGAGGAGCTGGAGAGGAAAAGGCACAACTATGAGCTGGAGCCCTGCGGGAGTACCGTCCTGTGCCTGGACCACAGGATGGCCGGCATCGGGTCCAAGAGCTGCGGGCCGGATCTGCCCGAACAGTACAGAGTATCAGCCGACAGCTTCCGTTTTTCTTTCATGCTCAGGCCGGAGGAGATATGAACCTGATACGTAAACAATAAGAATATACAGGGGGAACTAAACAAATGAATAACAAGGAAAAAACTTATCTGAAGTGGTACAACAAGGTGGGCTACGGCTCCGGCGATATAGCGGGCAACGTGGTCTATGCCCTGCTTTCGGCTTTCGTCATGATCTTCCTGACGGATACCGTAGGCATGAATGCGGGCATCGTAGGTACTCTGATCGCGGTTTCAAAGCTTTTTGACGGCGTCTCCGATATCTTCTTCGGGTCCCTGATCGACAAGACCCATACCAAGATGGGCAAGGCCAGACCCTGGATGCTCTACGGTTATTTCGGCTGCGCCCTCTGCCTGGTGGCTATCTTCTGCATTCCTGCGGATATCAGCCCCACGGCCCAGTACGCATGGTTCTTTATTGCCTATACCATGCTGAATGCAGGCTTCTATACGGCCAACAACATTGCCTATTCCGCACTGACCGCTCTGGTCACCAAGAACAACCATGAAAGAGTGGAGATGGGCTCCATCCGTTTCATGTTCGCCTTCGGTACCAGCATGCTGATCCAGACCATTACTGTGGGCATGGTGGCTTATTTCGGCGGCGGCGCAGGTGCATGGCGGACCGTGGCCATCATCTATTCCATCGTGGGCTTGATCTCCAATACCCTGTCCGTTCTGTCCGTCAGAGAGCTTTCTCCCGAAGAACTCGCAGAAGGAGAGGAAGTAAAGCACCAGCAGGGAGAAGAGGAGAAGTATTCTCTGCTGGACGCCTTCGGTCTGCTGATCCGCAACAAATATTATCTGATGATCTGTGCATCCTATATCCTGATGCAGATCTACTCCGCAACTCTCAACATGGGCATATACTACATGACCTATGTCCTGAAGAACGCCAACCTGCTGGGCGTATTCTCCTGGGCCATCAACATCCCCATGATCGTGGGCCTGCTCTTTACCCCTACCCTGGTGGCCAAATGGGGCGGCATGTATAAGCTGAATCTGACAGGCTATACCATCGGCACCCTGGGACGTCTGGGCGTCGTGATCGCCGGCTATATGGGATCCGTACCCCTGATGCTGGCCTGCACGGCCATCGCCGCCATCGGCATGAGCCCTCTGCAGGGAGATATGAACGCTCTGATCGCCACCTGCTCCGAATACACCTTCCTGACCAGCGGCAAGCGTGTGGACGGCACCATGTACTCCTGCACATCCCTGGGAACCAAGCTGGGCGGCGGCATCGGTACCGCTCTGGCCGGCTGGCTTCTGGCATTATC
>DETN01000051.1:6801-7660 GCA_002362155.1 Lachnospiraceae bacterium UBA3287
TGGATGCCCATGTGCTTCAACCTTCTGATCACCCTGATCCTGACAAGGCTCAACGTTGAAAAGGCCAATGAGGAACTGAGGCACAAAGCAGCCTGACCACTATTCTTCATATTCTTTCTTTTAAATGCGGAAAGCCCTCAGTCCCTCGGGGACCGGGGGCTTTCTGTATCTGCGTCATCCCATACCCGCAGCGGAAACCTATGAATCATGTCTGAGCAGGGAGCAGGTGATTCCGGCAGGGACCGCCTGCCTTCTTATGCATTCTTTCCTTTAAATCGGATATTTGTCATGTGGATAGATGAAGCCGGATGTTATACAATGGTATGGATAAAAATACAGCGAATGCAGGCCTGATGTCTGAAAGGGCCCGCAGGCGCGGTAAGGAGAAGAAAATGGGTGTGAATGATATGAACGAAGAAGTGATGAGTGATTTTACCATTCCCTCTGAAGGGGATACGGGCGCAGGAGAGGGAGGAAGCGGAGCCCCTCCTGCTGGAAAAAACAGAAAATCTTTCTTCCGTGCTTCGGGCAGGGTGACGGATATATTTGTGTTCGCAGCCCTGCTGACCTTTTTAATGCTGATGCTGGGAGAGATTTTCCCTTCTGTTATCAACAGGTTCCTGAACGTGCAGGACCTGGGAATGCGTCTTGCGGGAGACGAGGATGTGGTCCAGTTCCTGCTCCAGTATTTTAACTTTTATGGAATCTGGATCGCCTTTATCCTTGTGATCACCATCTTTAAGGGAAACTGGCCCATGTGGAAGGCCTTTCTCTATAACAGACACGGAAACAATTTCAAAGCTGTTCTGGCCGGCATCCTTCTGGGCGGCGGCATGAACGGATTCTGCATCCTGATGTC
>DETN01000010.1:0-4633 GCA_002362155.1 Lachnospiraceae bacterium UBA3287
CCAGAAGGCGAAGGCCGCCCAGCACATGGTCCACCTCCTCCAGGTCGATCATGAATTCCTGCAGCCAGAGAGAGGCTCTCTTGCCCACTGTGGTGGGCTGGGCAGGCTGGAAATGGGGAAAGCCAAGGGTGGGCAGGTCCTTGTATTCGTCCGCGAAGCGGGCCAGGGCCGCAATGACGTTGATCAGCTTCTTTCTGACCAGGCGCAGGGCTTCCCGCATGATGATCACATCCGTATTGTCGCCCACGTAGCAGCTGGTGGCGCCCAGGTGGATGATCCCCTTTGCCCTGGGGCACTGGAGGCCGTAGGCGTAAACATGGCTCATGACATCGTGGCGGACCTGTTTCTCTCTTGCCTTTGCGTCCTCGTAGTTAATGTCGGTGATGTGCTCCTTCATCTCGGCGATCTGCTCGTCCGTGATGGGCAGGCCCAGTTCCTTCTCCGTTTCGGCCAGAGCGATCCAGAGACGGCGCCAGGTGCTGAATTTCATGTCCGGTGAAAAGATATACTGCATCTCCCGGCTGGCATATCTCTCCGAAAGAGGGCTTACGTATCTGTCATTTGCCATTTTTGTATTTCTCCATTCCGGAGCGCGGGTTGGCATAAAGGGCGGCCGCGGCGCTCCGCGCGGCTCCCCCGGCCCCCTTTTCCAGAAAGAAGGCCTTTTTAAAGCAATCTCAGTATATCAGCAAAATCCGTTTCGTCAACCTTTACTGCGGTACTGGGCGGCGGCATCCGCAAGGCGGTAGGCGATCAGGGATTCCAGCTCCCCTGTCTTTTCCTCTCTTTTCAGCTGCCGCATCTTCCGGATCATTCTGGCTTCGGACCCGTTCCTGTAATCGGCATCCGCCTCCTGGATCCGTCTCTCCGCCTCCTTGGAAGCCATATAGAGCTCGGGATGGCGCTGGACGTAGCCGAAATAGGTCTCCTCCGGCAGTCCCATCCTGAGGGAAGCCATGAGGAGGACTCCCGCCTCGGGATCTCCCGTTTCCTTAAAGACCTTCTGGAAGCAGCGGGCGGCCTTTTCGTAGAGAAAGTCCCTGGCATAGGCCCTGCCCTGGTCCATCAGCTCCTCCCTGCCGGGAAGCGCCGGCTTTTCCTCCGGCTTTTCCGGCTCCGGAGAAGGAGCCGGCTCCGCCTTCCGGGGAAGGGGCGCCTGCACGGCTTTCAGAACCTGGACCGGTCTGTCGTCCGCCTTTTCCCTGCGGGGGGCAGCCTCCTCCCGGCTCAGATGAACGGCCGGAGCCGGAGCGGACCTGACCAGGTCCCTGCTGGTGCGGCCCTCCTTTTCCAGCTCGTACAGAGCGCTGAGGGCGGCTCCCTTGCTGTAGAGGTTGCTGCCCTGGAAAAGCTTTCTGCCCTGGCCCATGTAGCGCAGGGACTGCTGCATCCAGTGTCCCAGGAAATCGTCTCCCGCCAGATATACGGTCCTGAACTGGCCTTTGACCCCGGGCAGCACGGTCATGTCCCGGAAGGCCTGGAAAAGGATCTGATCCTTGCGGCTGGGCGGATCCGAGGGCGGCAGGTTCCAGTGTCCCTCCTGCACCTCGTAGCGGGAGGCGTCCTTACGGTTGGGAAAATACAGGGTGAAGATGCCAAGGCGCCCCTCCGGGGTCAGGTCGCACAGGACGGAGTCCCCGGGCCGGCGCTCCCGGCTCTGCATGAGAATATAATAATAGAAGGAATCCGTATGGCTCTGGATCCGGATCCGCTCCCTGGGCAGGGAAAGGCCTGTCAGGGCCTTCTCCAGGGCCTCTCTCATTTCCGGCGTGTCAAAGGCCGTGGTGCATACCAGAAGGCCGATCTGCTCCAGGGGGATCCGGGAGGAAAAGAGGGAAAAGGCGTGGGAAAGAAAGGCCTCCAGTACGGGGACCGGGTCCAGGCTTTCCTCTCCCAGAAGGAGGGGCCTCCCCTCCCTCAGGCACTCCATCAGATCATCCGCAAAGGGGATCTCCAGGGCCTGGGCCGCCGATACGGCGTCCCTGCCAAGGAGGAGGCTTCCGGTCCTGCTTCTTGCCACCTTCAGGGGAATGAAGCTGTCCTTTTCGTCCTCCGACGTGGACAGGGTCTCCGGATCGGATCTGGCGCCCGCATATATGCCTCCCCTGGCCGCCCTCTCGTTCACCGCAGAGATCTGGCAGAAGGAGGCCTGCAGATCCAGGCCCACCAGATATTCAGTTCCTTCTTTTCCGGTCAGAATCATATGCCTTTACATTTTCCGCGGTGCTTTCCCGAACAGGGCCTCCGCGATCCTTTCATTTTTGTAATACTGCTCCAGAAGGGAGATGACGGCTTCCGTCTGTCCCTGCTCCCTGGCTGTCATGGCCCGGTCCAGAGCGGTGAACCGGTCTTCCTCCTCACAGGGGACCACCGGCTTTCTCAAGGCCTTTCCCTTTTCCACCACGTGCTGTCCAGAGGGGTCATCCGTTATATAATATTCCACTTCCTCCCCCGTAAAGACGGGAAGAGCGCATACGTAGCAGCCCTCGAACATGCGGTGCATGATCACCCTGTCCGGGAAGCCGGGGTTCTTTCCGCTTCCGGAAGCAGGCAGGGGATGAAGGGTAAGGAAGTCACCGGTGATACCCTCCGCCGGATGGCAGGTAATGAAGGTATGGTGCTTCCATTCCTCCAGGCGGGCGTCCGTCTCTCTGTAGTGCATGAAGAAGGGGAAGAGGATCTTACGGTCCAGAAGGGATCTCACACAGGATGCCGCCGCGGCCTTCTCCTCCGCGGACATGCCGGCCGCTCCCGCCATCTGCCTGAGCCAGACCAGGCGGCAGGCGTCCCAGGAGGGATCGTCCTCCCGGATCAGCTCTCCGCAGAGCATGATCAGATCCATAAGGTCCGTGCCGGCCTCCCTTTCCTCCAGGAAGATGCTCCTGCACAGGGGGATCAGAAGGGGCGGAAGCAGGCTTCTGGCATCGGGCAGGGATGCGCAGGCCGCCGCCAGCTTTTCGAAGGCGGGGGTGACGGCGCCGGAGAACTGCAGCTGTTCCAGGAGCCTGCGGACCAGGGGCTCGCAGGGAAGGGCCGCATCCTCCATGGCCTGCCTGACCTCCTCCAGCTCTTCCGAAAGGCCCACGAAATAGGCTGCCGTATAGTTAAGGAGTGCCGGGTAGCGGTCTCCCTTTTTAAAGGCTTCGAAGCACAGCTCCGCCAGGACCGGATCCCTTCTCTGGGCAAAGTCCTCGGAAGCGCTCTCGCAGATCCGGCAGAGGGTATCGTCCCGGATCCCGAAGCTGCCCCGCTTTAAGAGGACGGCCAGGGCCTCCCGGCTCCTGCCCAGGACCATGTAGTCCAGGATGCGGCTCCTCCAGACGGGCCGCTCCAGCTGCCTGGAACAGGCCGAAAGGATCTCCTGCATCCTGTCAAGGTCCGCCCTCTCCCTTTCATAGTCCAGAACGCCGGAGAGCAGGATGTCCCTGCATTCCTCCGTCAGTTCTCTGGAGGACAGAAGGCTCAGGCACAGATGCTCTTCCCTGGAGCCCACCTGCACCTGTCCGTCCCGGATCCCCAGAAGGGCCAGGAGGAAGGGCACGTTGCGGCTCTCGGGGGCCGCCGACCAGAGGATCTCCTTTTCTTCGGGGGTGAAGGCGTTCCTGTCCTCCTCTCCCTCCAGATATCCGGTGACGGCGCTCTCCTTCACCAGAGTCCGGATCCCCTTTCTGTCGGAAATCAGGATCACGTTGTCGCTGCCGTAGACCGGCATGCAGGAGAGCCCTCCCGAACAGGACACGGCCTGCTCGTTCAGGGTATGATCGTTCACTATGACCAGGGTGTCGGAGGCGGACTGGCCGGCCCGGATCACGGCCGCGTAGACAAAGGGCACCAGGGCCCTGATATCGCCAAGGCCCAGATCCCTGTCCGTCAGGGCCGCCCGGTACAGGATCAGCAGGTCTTTGCCCGCTCTTCCCTTCCGCACCTGGTCCTGCAGGAAGCTGCGGATCGTTCCCAGGTTCATGACATAGCTTTCGTGCAGCTCTTCCTTTTTCTCATAGAGCTTCCTGTAAACGAAGGCCCGGATATCCGCGGTCATGGTATGGCAGAATTCCAGATCCTCCAGGATAAAGTCGGGAATGCTCTCATCCCCGCTGCCGGGGCAGGAGTAAATAAAGGCTTCTTCCAGTCCCCGCAGGCGGATCCCCGCATCCAGGGCCCTGGCGTACCAGACGTGCACGCCGGAGGAGGCGTTCTCCTCCCGGATCAGAAGCAGGCAGATCCTCTGCAGGATCTCTTCCCTCATGGACTCCAGACTCTCCAGTTCATAGGCCAGGGTCAGGATCCTCCAGATGGCCCTGGACCAGCCCCTGGAATTGTCCACCAGGACCAGCACCTCTTTCATGACCTCCTCCGTCATGATGCACCGCCTGACAGCGTAGAGAAGGATCTGCAGGAGGTAGGAGCCGTCCTGGCGGTTCCTGAGCAGGTAGGAATCCCTTTCGTGGACCATGGCGGGACTGCTCTTTATCATCTGCCAGGCCTCCATGTAGAGGACAGGCGTCCTGGATCCCCTGGCGTACTGGCGGCGCAGGAACTCCCATTTGGCAGTGGATTCCTCGGCGTACTCCGGCTCCATCTGCATGTAGAACCAGGCGATCCGCCAGTTGGACCGGCTCTTCGCGTAGCGCTC
>DETN01000010.1:4723-23449 GCA_002362155.1 Lachnospiraceae bacterium UBA3287
GCGTCGCGGATCCGGCCTTCGTCGATCATCAGATGGATGTTCATGAGGCGGGCCAGGGACCCGTCCCTGTCATAGAGGGAAAGACGGTCCAGCAGTCTTCTGGTCTCGCTGCGCCATTCCTCCCTGCCGATCCTGCCGCAGGCATAGTCCTGCCAGTTGTCCGTCAGCATGAGAAGGCAGGCACGGATCTCCCTGCGGGGCGTTGAATTTCCCTCTCTCCTGCAGCTGTAGCGGATGTTGACGGGGATCCTGATCTCGCCGCCGGGCCAGGTCAGAAGGATCTGTCCGTAGTTATTGCCCGCATGGAGCCTGGCGATGTTTACGGTGGTGAGGATGGTCAGTTCATTCTCCGTAAAGGCGTTCCCCTCATAAACGGTCCGGGGCACGGAAAGGAAGTCTCCGGATACGGAGACCCTGAGCCTGGTATGGCCCCAGCCGGTCCGATGCACCTTCAGGGCATAGTCCGCCTGCCTCTGCCTGACGGTATAGCCCCTGCCCAGCAGCTGGGCATCCAGGGAGGATACGTCTGTTTCAAAGCTGACCGGAGCCTTTCCCAGGGCCCCTGTCAGGAACTGTTCCAGGGCGCTGTCCACGGAGCTGGAACGCACCAGTCCTCTCCACAGGGCCCTGTGGTGGGGATCCGTCAGGGTCTTCTCGAAGTCCGGAGACCGGAAACGCTCTGCCGCCTGGTACCAGTCCACCCTGGCCAGATCCAGGAAGGTGTCCGGCTCATCGCCTGCGGGAGAGCCCTCTTCCTTTCCGGGACGGCGGACCAGGGCATGGTAGGGAATCCTGTATTCCCCCTGGTTCGAGATGATGCGGAAGAAACCGTTCACCCGGTCCCCCTCCTTCAGATTCCTGGCAGTGAAGCGCCAGGAGAAGGAGCCGGATCCGCTGCCGAATCTGGGCTGGGGGCATTCCATGCAGATGCCTCCCGCATGGACCACGCCCTCGAAGGACCTTCCCTGATCGTGGCGCACAGTAATAAAGCCGTCGGCCATGCGCCCCTCGTCGACGGTTATATTCAGTTCTTCAGTAGAAAATATCAGTCCGGACATAAAAACAATCCCCTTGGAAAATGCGTTCCAAGGGGATTATATCATAACATTACGAAGCTGTGACAAATCTTAAAAAGGGAGAAGGCCTCCCTGCAGGGGCTTTTCCTGCTTATTCGGCGCTTTCCTCCTTTGCGGGAGCGTCTTCCTCTGCCTCAGCCTCTCCGGATGCCGCATCCTTTGTGAGCATCAGCATGATCTCGTTGCTGCGCTCCACAAATCTGCTCATGCCTTCGGAAGACAGGGGGGCGTTCTGGAGGCTTGCCAGATCGTAGAGCTGCTCGTAGATCAGCTCTGTCTTCTTTTCGCCTGCGTGGTCCAGGGCAAACCTGACCAGAGGATGGGCTGCGTTCAGGACCAGGGTCTGGCCTTCCTTCAGATACTCATCCATGCCGAATCCCATGCCCTGGGCGGCGTACATCTTCATCATGTCGGCCATGCGGCGGCTCTGCTCGTCCACGGTCAGGATGGAGGAAGTCTTCGCATCCCTGAGGTTCTGCAGGCTGACCTTCAGCTTGTCGTTGCCGGCAGCCTTTCGGACCGCTTCTGTGATCTTCTCTTCCTGCTCCTTCAGTTCCTCGGCGGTCATTTCGCCGGAGTCGGACTTCAGAGCGTCCTGAAGGCCCGCGTCGATCCTGGCGAAGTGGATGCCTTCGTTCTTTGCTTCCAGCTGCTGGATGAAGGGCTGGTCGATGTTGTCGGGAAGGACAAAGGCCTGCATCTTCTGCTCGCGGAACATCCGGATGTACTGGCTCTGCTGCTGCTCGTCCGTTACATAGTAGATGGTGCGGTCCTGCTTTTCCTCTTCCTTTTCCTCTTCCTTCTTCTCTGCCTGCTCCTCCACGATCTCGGCTTCGATCTTCTCGCCGTTCTCGTCCACTGCGCCGGCCTCTTCGGTGTCGGTCTTATTGACCTCCAGAGCCTCGGGCAGGGTCAGATATCTGCCGTCCAGGTCGCGGAAGAGGATGTAGTCCGTCATCTTTTTGCAGAACTTGTCGTCCTTGAGGCAGCCGTACTTGATGAAGGGGCTGATGTCGTTCCAGTACTTATCGTAGTTCTCCTTGTCGGTCCTGCACATGCCGGCCAGCTTGTCCGCCACCTTCTTGGTGATGTAATCGGAGATCTTCTTTACGAAGCCGTCATTCTGCAGAGCGCTTCTGGAAACGTTCAGAGGCAGGTCGGGGCAGTCGATCACGCCCTTTAAGAGCATCAGGAACTCGGGAATGACTTCCTTGATGTTGTCGGCGATGAATACCTGGTTGTTGTAGAGCTTGATCACGCCTTCGGCGGACTCATACTCCAGGTTGATCTTGGGGAAGTACAGGATGCCCTTCAGGTTGAAGGGATAGTCCATGTTCAGGTGGATCCAGAACAGGGGCTCCTTGTAATCGGCAAAGACCTTGCGGTAGAAGGCCTTGTATTCCTCGTCGGTGCAGTCCTTGGGGGTCTTGGCCCAGAGGGGATGGATATCGTTGACCAGTTCGGGCCTTCTGCGGATCTTCAGCTCCTTTTCCCTGGGCTCTTCGCCTTCTTTGGGCTCTTCCTGCTTCAGCTCCTCGATCACCACATCCTCAGGCCTTCTTTCGGACTCTTTGATGATGTCGGTCATGGAGGTGTTGGCTTCCGTCAGATAGATCTCCACAGGCATGAAGGAGCAGTACTTTTCCAGGACTTCCTTTACCCGGTAATAGTTGGCGAACTCGGTGCAGTCATCGGACAGGTGCAGGGTAATGGTGGTGCCGAAGGAATCCCTCTTTGTCTCTTCCAGAGTGTACTCGCTTCCGCCGTCGCACTCCCAGTGGACTGCGGGGGCGTCTGCCTGATAGGACTTTGTGTCGATGGTGACCAGGTCGGAGACCATGAAGGCGGAATAGAAGCCCAGGCCGAAGTGGCCGATGATCTGATCGCTGCTGGCCTTGTCCTTGTATTTGGCCAGGAAGGCTTCCGCGCCGGAGAAGGCGATGTTGTTGATATATTCACGGACTTCGTCCGCGGTCATGCCAAGGCCGTTGTCCGTGACCTTGATGGTCTTTTCTTCAGGGTCCGTGACCACGTCGATGCGGGCCTTATATCCTTCGGGGATCTCGAAATCCCCCATCATATCCAGCTTTTTAAGCTTGGTGATGGCGTCGCACCCGTTGGAGACCAGTTCCCTCAGGAAGATGTCGTGGTCGGAATACAGCCACTTCTTGATGATGGGAAACATATTTTCACTGTTAATGGATAATGATCCTCTTTCCATGCTGATCGCTCCTTATGGTATAGATTTGTCCGGCCCCGCAGGGCGGACAGTATTGTATGAATCCGGGGGCAGGACCTTTGTTCTTCCTGCTACAAATACAGAGTTTATAACTCTGTCATCCAAAAGTCAATAAAAAATTAGCACTCAGAAAGTCTGAGTGCTAATAATCATCTCTTATGATGCCCCTTCTCTCCCTCTTCAGGCCGCCTCAGCCGCCCGTGCAGTAACGGACGTAGGCGCTGCGGAAGGTATTGGCGGCACTGGCCGTGGCGTCCACCGTATTGACCTCGAAGGTATTCCAGAGGGCCGCGTTCAGATCCACGTCGATCCTGGAGAGCAGGGCCTGGTACTGGCCCTCGAATCCGCCTGCCAGAGAGGAGCAGGTCTTGGCTGCCAGGGCATAGCGGCAGAACATGTCTGTCAGGGCTTGCCTGTCCGTCCCCAGATATTCCTTTTCCACGGCGCTCAGGCTCTCGAAATAGGCCCCGGCCGCTTCCGCCGCCTTCTGCTTTTCGGCGTTGGTCAGCATGATGTTGTCCTGGATGGCCATGATATTGACGGTCATGACCCGGACCAGCTGGTTGAGGGCCTTTTCCCGGATCCGGTTCTTAAGCTCCCTGGTCATGTCTTCGTCCGCGGCCCCGTCCAGGGCGTCGGCTCCCATGACCATCTGGCACTCCTTGATCTGGTCCAGCATGTAGACCTTAAGCTCCGCCGCAGAGGCGTAGCGTCCGTTGATCTGAAGGAGCTGGTCCTGCTTGAAGCCGGTGGTCAGGTAGATCCTGCCGCAGCCTCCCAGGATGGTCACGGCAAGGAGGGAGGCCAGGACCGCCTTCATAAACCGGCGGATTTTCTTTCGTGCTTCCGTCATAGGGTCTCCTTACTGTTTCTTTCTGGAATAGCGGACGAAGGTATAGGGGATATCGAAATAAGTCTGCTCCTCGCTGTCCGCAGTGATCTCCCACTCCGGATCTTTGTCCAGGTCGGGGAAAAAGGCGTCCGCCTGATAGGCGTAGTCGATCCTGGTCACATGGGCCGTGCCGCAGTATGGAAGCATCTGCCTATAGATGCTCTCTCCTCCTATGATATAGATATCCTCGCTGTCGTACTGCTCCAGTTCCTTTAAAAGCTCTTCGATGCTGTGGACCACCACAGCCCCCCTGACCTGATAGTCCGGGTTCCTTGACAGAATGATGTTGGTCCTGCGGTCCAGCGGCTGGGAAAGGGGGAAGGTCTCCAGGGTCTTTCTTCCGTATACGATGACCTTGTTCAGGGTCTCTCTCCGGAACATCTTGTGGTCATTGGGGATACTGACCAGGAGCCGGCCCTTATAGCCGATGCCCCAGTTCCTGTCAACTGCAACGATCAGATTCATAAAATAGCCTTTCCGAGGGTCCCTAAATGGCTACGGGAATGTCCTTTACCTGGGGGCCCGTCTGATATTTTTCCACGGAAACGTCGTCCCGGGTGAATTTGTAAAAGTCCTTCACATCGGGATTGAGACGGAAGACGGGGGCCGGATAGGGCTCTCTTTCGATCAGTTCCCGGATGATGGGGATGTGTCTGTCATAGATATGGGCGTCCGCGATCATATGGACCAGCTCGCCCGGTTCCATGCCGCATACCTGGGCCAGCATGTGGACCAGGACGGCGTACTGGACCACGTTCCAGTTGTTGGCCGTCAGCACGTCCTGGGACCTCTGGTTCAGGACGGCGTTCAGGGTCAGTCTGTCATGTCCCTTCTTCTGGGTCACGTTGAAGGTCATGCTGTAGGCGCAGGGATAGAGATTCATCTCGTGCAGGTCCTGGTGGACATAAATGTTGGTCATGATCCTGCGGCTGAAGGGATTGTTCTTCAGGTCGTAGATCACCCTGTCCACCTGGTCCATCATGCCTTCCCTGTACTGGTGCTTTACGCCCAGCTGGTAGCCGTAGGCCTTGCCGATGGATCCGTCCGGATCCGCCCACTCGTCCCAGATATGGCTGTGGAGGTCATGGATGTTGTTGGATTTCTTCTGCCAGATCCAGAGGATCTCGTCCGTGCAGCTCTTGAGGGCGGTGCGGCGCAGGGTCAGCAGAGGGAACTCCTCCGACAGATCGTAGCGGTTGCATACCCCGAATTTCTTAATGGTATAGGCGGGCGTCCCGTCCGGCCAGTGGGGACGGACCTTCTCTCCCTCCGTGCTGGTCCCGTTCTCCAGGATGTCCCGGCACATGTCGATAAAAATCTGATCAGCCTTGCTCATACTTCCTCCAAGTCATCGCCTGTATTTTTCGATCAGGGCCAGCAGGTCTCTGGAGAATCTGTCCAGATCCTTGTTGGGAAGGCCCTGACATTTGTCGATGAAATCCGAGACCTCTCTGGACGTCATCTTCAGTCTGGTATAGGAATCCGATACCACCTTTCCTCTGGAGCCTGTCTCCGCATGCTCCACGGGAATGCCTTTTGTGATCTCGATGAATTTTCCGTTGGCCAGGTCATAGCGGGTGCCGGAGAAGGGGGCCATGGCATTATAGCCGTACTCTTCCTTCAGGCAGTCCGCAAAGATCTCCGTCACCTTGTCCTCGCCGTGGACCACAAAGACCTGCTTGGGCTTTGCCTTAAAGGCATTAATCCAGTCCAGAAGGCCCTTTTTATCGGCGTGGCCGCTCATGGACTTGATGGTGGCGATCCTGGCGTTGACCGGGATATCCTCGCCGAAGAGGCGGATCTCCGCGGCCCCGTCCAGGAGCTTTCGTCCTGGAGAGCCTTCCGCCTGATAGCCTACGAAAAGAATGGTGGATTCAGGCCTTCCCAGGTTGTACATGAGATGGTGGCGGACTCTGCCCGCGTCGCACATGCCCGAAGCGCTGATAATGACCTTGGGCTCCTCGTCCGTGTTGATGGCCTTGGACTCTTCCGCCGTGATGGTCAGGCGCAGATTTTTGAAGCTGATGGGATTGATGCCCTGATGGACCAGGTCCATGGCTTCCTCATCGAAGCATTCCTGCTCGGATTCCATAAAGATCTCGGTGGCGGAGACCGCCAGGGGGGAATCCACATATACGGGGAAATCCGGGAATTCCGGCACCATGTCGTTCTGTTTGATCTGGCGGATGTAATAAAGAAGGACCTGGGTGCGTCCCACCGCAAAGGAGGGAATGACCAGGTTGCCGCCCTGAGTCAGGGTATCCGAAATAATATCTGCCAGTTCCTGCACAGGATCCGAATCGTCGATCTCATGGAGCCTGTCCCCGTAGGTGGACTCCATCACCACATAGTCCGCTTCTTCGGTATATTTTGGATCCCGCAGGAGCGGCTGGTTCTTGTTTCCTATGTCGCCGGAGAAAACGATCTTTTTGGAAACGCCTCCCTCGGTCAGCCACAGCTCTATGCTGGAGGATCCCAGAAGATGGCCTATGTCCGTCAGGCGGAATTTCACGCCTTCGCAGAGCTGGTAGACCCTGTCGTAGCTGTAGGGACTGATCAGCTTTGCCGCCATCATGGCGTCTTCCATGGTGTAGATGGGTTCTACTTCCTCTCCGCCCCCGTTGTTCTTGATCCTCTTGTTCTTGTATTCGGCTTCACTGGTCTGGATATGGGCCGAATCGCGGAGCATGATGTCCGCAAGAAGGGCCGTGGCCTGGGTGGCAATGATCGTTCCTCTGAAGCCGTCATGGTACAGTTTCGGCAGCATGCCGGAATGGTCGATGTGGGCGTGGGTCAGAAAGACATAGTCGATCTTCGATGCCGGAACGGGCATGGATTCGTTCTCGTAGGTATCTCCGCCCTGTTCCATTCCGCAGTCCACTAGGATGTGTTTGCCTCCCACCTGAAGATAGTGGCAGCTTCCTGTTACTTCATGATCTGCCCCGATAAACTGCAGCTCCATATGATACCTCCTTACGTATGTTGCTCTGCCGGGCAGGATGTGCTCAAAAGAGCCCTGCCTGATCTCCTTAATATCCGAAGATCGACTTACGGATCAGGTAAAGAATCAGCAGATGGGCCGGATAGAATATATAGAAGAAATATTTGTACTGCTTTCCCTTTCTTCCATTATAACACCGAATCAGGAAAAAGCCCGGTATTGCGTAGAGTTCGAACGAGCTGTAAAAAGCCAGCCAGCCCCAGCTGAGTATGGCCTGCAGGTCTCTGGACTGCCGCAGCAGGTACATGATCACAATGGTCATGACGCCGCCGTAGGTGTAGTCGCTGCCGATCATCTTTGCCGCCCAGCACAGGCCAAAGACGGCGGGGCAGGATACGGCCAGCGCGATCAGCAGGTTCAGCCATCTGTTTCCGGTCCCCTTTCCCTTCGGATCTCTGTCGGGAGGGAAGGCTCTCAGCATGGAATCCAGGATCCAGATGCTGAGGAGGCCCAGGGCCAGGGTGAACATGGTCCCCGTATGGGGCCTCGTGGATCCCGGGAAAAAGATCCAGTTGAAGGGATAATGAGAGATCAGTCCGAACAGGACAAGGCGGAAGAGATAGCGGATCCTGCTTCTGGTGTGGAAGTAGCCTTCCAGGACCATAAAGCAGAAAATAGGGAAGGCAGTCCTTCCCACCGCTCTTCCCACGTAGTCCAGGTAATACCAGAAGGTCCCGGTCTTATAAAGCGGAACTCCTTCTACGTAGACCCGTTCCAGAAAGCAGCATGTGATATGGTCGATCAGCATGGTAATGACCGCCGCGTATTTCAGGACCGATGCGCTGACCCCGTTCTGCATCAGTCTGCCGACCGGGTTTTCAGCCATTTTCCCTTCAGAACTCATAGGCTTCCGTCTCCTGTGGGGCGCCCGGCCGCTTTCACACGAAAAGGACGGCCATATTTAACGTAATGACACCCGCTATCCAATTTATACACGCTTATATAAAAAAACACAAACCTTTTCGTACCGGACTCCGGCCGCTTCTGTCCGGATACAGTTTCTCAGAAAAGTATAACAGAATCCTGCTTCCATTTTCATCACTGTATCGGAATACAATTTGTTTTTCTGCGCCGAAAGCACGCCGGGACACGGGTAATCTTTCTTCCCGCGCCGCGTCCGGATTGCGTGTGAAATAACTTCATAGGGAACGGGTGAAATAACTTCACACGAAAATACCGCGGCGGCATCCCGGCCGGTGCAGGGGCGCTCACAGTTCTTGCATCCCTCTGACAGGAATGCTATCCTCTCCCCCGGGGATCGCCAGAGATCTGAAGAGAAAAGCACTGGAGAAAAAAACATTGAAAAAAGTCACATTTCCCAAAAAACCGAGCAGTGACGGTTATTATCACTGCTATGTAAAAGATCCGCTGAAAAAAAGCGGTAGAAAGCAGATCAAAGCAAAAACACTGGAGGATCTGCAGAAAAAAGTCAGGACGTATGAGAACGGGGAGTCCGGAGATGCCCGCAGGACCTTCAGAGAAGCCTATGAGATCCTTCAGCAGAGGACCGGCGACCTGGTCAAGACCAGAGAGAGGCATTATTCGGTCTCCAACACAGTGTCCCGCCACTGGCAGACCTACAACCGCTTCTTTGCCGGAACGGACTTTGAAAAGCTGCATGTGGATGAGATCACAGAACTGGACATCGAAGCTGTCTGCAGACTGAATCTGGAGCGCTACAACCTCAGAAAGCGTGCCTGGCAGTCCATGAGGACCGTGATCAAACAGGTCATGGACCTCTCCTTCCACAGACGATGGACCATGGAAAACAACTACCTGCGCTGCGATTTCGCCCAGTTTAAAGACATGATCCTGCCCGATGTTCCCATCGCGGAGAGGGCCTATTCACAGGAAGAAATGGACAATGTCATGGCCTTCATCGCCGAAAAGCACAGAAAGGCCCCTTCCTACCTGCCGGCCTATGCCCTGGAGATGCAGATCATTATGGGCCTTCGCCGTGGGGAGGTCCCGCCCCTTCGCTGGAGCGACGTCCATGATTTCTGGATCGGGATCGAACGGGAACAGATCACCCTGAAGCCTCAAACAGGTACCGGCGGCAAGGACAGCTTCCACATCGTGGGCCACACCAAGAACGGCAAAAACCGCCAGTTCCCCATCACCCGGGAAGTCCGGGACTTTCTGGACAGGCTGAAAGAGGTCCACAGGCTCTACTACCCCGGCAGCGAATATCTCTTTCCGGCAGATTCTCCGGAAGGCGTCATCACCAACAGCACGGTCTACAACTTCTACCGGCGCATGTGCCGGGCCCTGGATATCCCGGTCTGCCAGGACACAGTCCGCGGCACCCATGCCTTCCGCAGGAACGCCATCTCCCGCTACGTAAACCTGGACGGCGGCTCCATCGAGGACGCTGCCAGGCTCTTCGGGAATTCGGCCCTGGTGGCGGAAAAGCATTATTTCACCGGCATGGACGTGGAACGGTTCCGGAAGGTCCTGGACGGCGAGGCCGGCAGAGGTCAGATGGATCTTGACCTTGAAGACGTGATTCCCTTCTTCCTTCGGCTGAAGAATCTGCTGGAAGAAAGCAAGACGCTCCCGGGCTGAGTCTTTCTGCAACAAAAAGACATGCCGGGAGCATTTTTCCCATCGGAAAAAAACGGGCCTGGGTAAAAACAGAAACGATTCTCGAAAAGGCAAAAAAATAGCGGAAATCCAGGATTTCTGGACTTCCGCTTCAGAGCGATAGACGAGGCTCGAACTCGCGACCTCCACCTTGGCAAGGTGGCGTACTACCAACTGTACTACTATCGCATTCGGTACTGCCGGTTTCTTCAGCCGACTTCGTTATAATACCGAATCATGATGACTTTGTCAACATGTTTTTTTCAAATTTTCACTGATCCTGCCCTCTGCCGCCGTCAGGCCCTTCCGGATCCTGCCTGGCCGCCCTCTCCGGGGCGGGCGCTCAGCTCCAGGGCTGGTCCTTCTCTTCGATATTGGTGTCCTGGACGGCATAGGTGTTCAGCTGCCTTAAGGCAACCACTTCAATGACGATGACCACCGCATAGAAGGCAAGGGTTGCAAAATCGCTTTCCATGCTGGCCAGAAAATCGTAAAGGCCGTGCAGCAGGACCGGCAGCAGCAGGCTCTGCTTCATATAGACCTTCATGGCAGCCGGGTTCCTGCTGTTTTCGGCATATTTGGCCATGCCGTAGAAATGGCCCATGTAGATACCGGTGATGCAGTGAAGGGGGATGGCCGTAAGGGCTCTTATGAAGGCCGTTCCCAGTCCGCCGAATCCCGTCACGTACATAATGTTCTCCGCCGCCGCAAAGCCCAGAGACACTGCCGCGCCGTACACGACGCCGTCAAAAAGGAAGTTGAATTCGGGATTCTTCCAGGTAAGCTTCTTCAGGGCAAACCGTTTCACTCCCTCTTCCGCGCAGGCAATGACGATGAAGTTGTCGATCAGAAGATAGAGGGTGCCGTAGGGGTTGAGCCCGAGCCGGTCCAGGATAAAGGTCCCCGCCAGCTCCAGCACGCTGGCCGCGATGGTCGTCAGGGCGCCGGCCAGGAAAAGACGGACGATCAAGCCCGACGATTCCGGCTCGATCCTGTCCTTCGTATATATTTTGTAGAAAAGATAAAAAGGCGGCAGAAGCGCCGCGGCCAGTAAAATCATATCCGTGACCTCCTTTGATACGGGCTGCTTCCTATTTTACCATAATTCCTCTTTATGACACAGACCGGAGACAAAAAATCAGGCAGGAAGCGTTCCTGCCTGATCTTGTCTTTATGAAGAAAACTCTTCTCTTTCAGATTACCCGCGGCTCCCAGTGTCCGCGCGGATCCTGTTATTCCACGATGAAAGGAACAACGGCTCCATTGTATTTCTCGTTGATGAACTTGACAATGGAGGGAGACCTGAGGGCTTCCACCAGAATCTTGATGTTCTCGTCATTCTCATGACCTGCCTTGACGGCGATGACGTTCACATAGGTCTCGGCTGCTTCGGAATCGCTCATTTCGTAGACAATGGCATCGTCTTCCAGGTTGTAGCCTGCCTCGATGGCGTAGTTGCCGTTCAGGACCACATAGGATACTTCACTGATGACGTGAGGGATCTGGGCTGCTTCCATCTCTTCGATCTTGAGATCGAAAGCCATGGATTCGATATCGTTGACGGTAGCGGTAAGGCCTGCGCCTTCCTTCAGTTTGATGATGCCGTTGTCCTGGAGAAGGAGCAGGGCTCTTGCTTCGTTGGTGGTGTCGTTGGGGATCGCAATGACGTCGCCGTCTGCCATGCCGCCAAGACCGGACTTGGTGCCGGGATAAAGTCCCAGAGGCTCATAGTGGATGCCGCCTGCATTGACCAGGTCATAGCCGTGCTCTTCGTTATAGCTTTCGAGGTAGGGGATGTGCTGGAAATAGTTTGCGTCCATTTCACCGGAATAAACGACTTCATTGGGCTGTACATAGTCATTGTAGACTACGACCTTGAGCTCAATGCCTTCGGCTTCCAGGACCGGTTTGACCTTCTCCAGGATCTCTGCATGAGGAACCGGGGTCGCAGCAATAGTGATTACGTTGTCTTCCACGGGAGCATCCACAGTCTCTTCCTTGGCGCCCTGAGAGCCGGAAGAACCGCCGCAGCCCGCCAGAAGGGATGCAGAAAGAACTGATGCAAGGATTACCGCAAACATTTTCTTTTTCATTTTATTAGCCTCCTAAGCTTTTTTATTTATATTTCTTCCGGAGCCGGCTTCCTTAGGTCCGGCTTCGGGAAATATACGACTGGCTGCCGTCAGGACCGCCTTCTGTCGATCCCCGACGCAATGGTCATGCCGGCCAGCTGGAAGATCTGCTGCAGCAGGACCAGCAGGACCACCGTCACCACCATGATATCCGCCTGATAGCGGTAATATCCGTACTGGATGGCAATGGAGCCCAGACCGCCGCCGCCGACGGTTCCGGCCATGGCCGAATAACCCAGAATGGTGCCCAGGCAGATGGTCGCCCCGGTGACCAGGGAGACGCGGGCTTCCACCAGGAGCACGTGCAGTATGATCTGGAAAGTATCCGCTCCCATGGACTGGGCCGCCTCGATCACGCCCTTGTCCACCTCCTTGAGGGAGGATTCCACCATACGGGCTATAAAGGGGGCCGCCGATACCACCAGGGGAACGATGGTGGCCGTGGATCCGTAGCTCTTTCCCACGATCATCCTGGTCAGGGGAATGATCAGGATCAGGAGGATCAGGAAAGGAATGGACCTCATGATATTGGTAATAAAATCCAGGACTCTGTATACCGGACGGTTGGGCTTTATGCCGCCCTCGTCCGTCACCGCCAGCACAACGCCCCAGGGAAGGCCCAGGACATAGCCGAACAGTGTGGAGACCAGGGTCATGTACAGGGACTCAAAAATGCCTCTTCCGATCATCTGCCAGACTTCAATAGTCCACATCGTCATCCACCTCCTCTACCGCAAGTCCCCGGCCGATCAGCCAGGCGATCATTTCTTCCTGCAGCTGCCTGTCTTCGGGAAGGCCCAGGATCATCTGTCCCCTGGCCACGCCCTTCACATCTCTGGTATCCGCCCTGAGGATATTCACGGGGGTGCCGAAATGCAGGACCATGTTTCCGATCACAGGTTCAAACGAGGAGTTGCTGGAGAAGGCGATGCGGATCCTGCGGTCTTCATGCAGCAGGTCCTTTTCGCCTCTGCGGCGTTCCCTGTCCAGACGGGCCTTCTCCCATTCGTCGGGGTCCTTGCCCTCCACCACAAGATATCTTCCGGCTCTGGATTTGGGGTGATTGAAGATGTCTTCCACAAGGCCGTTCTCCACAAGGACGCCGTCCTCGATGATGGCCACGTGGTTGCATATGTCTCTGACCACCGACATCTGGTGGGTGATGATGATGATGGTGATGCCGGTCTCTTCGTTGATCTTCTTTAACAGCTCCAGGATCTGCTGGGTGGTCTGGGGATCCAGGGCGCTGGTGGCCTCGTCGCAGAGCAGGATCTTGGGGTCGCTTGCCAGGGCTCTGGCAATGGCCACTCTCTGCATCTGGCCGCCGGAAAGCTGGGAGGGGAAGGCGTTCTCCTTATCGGACAGGCCCACCACGGAAAGCAGCTGCCTGGCTTTTGCCCGGGCCTGGTCCGGCTTCATGTTCTGTATGCGGAGAGGAAAGCATACGTTGTCGATGACCGATTTCTGCATCAGCAGGTTGAAGCTCTGGAAGATCATGCTGATCTGGCTGCGCAGCTTCCGAAGCTGGGGTCCGGACAGTTCCGAAAGGGGCTGCCCCTCCACCAGGACGCTGCCCTTTGTGGGGACTTCCAGGTAGTTCAGGCACCTTACCAGGGTGCTCTTTCCGGCTCCCGACATGCCGATGATTCCGTAGATATCCCCCTTCTCGACCTGAAGGTTGATATCCCTGAGTGCCTCCACCTGCGCATCCTTGGTCCGAAAGGTCTTGTACAGGTGCTGCACTTCCACTATATAGTCCATTTGTTCCGCCTTTCCGCCGCTCCCTGTCTTCCTTCCGGAAGGAAGCCGCTGTTGTCTTTTCAGAAGCTGTGCGCGGCCGAAAGTATTTTCACGAATGTGCTGTTTCCAGTTTACAGCATGTTACTGTTTTTTACATTATTTTACATCCATGATAATACATTCTAACCATATTTCACAGCTTTTTTTAATGGTTTTTTGTTGATAATTAAGAATTCCTCCATCTGCCCTTCTCACAGGCCGCCTCCTGTTTTGCATTTTGTAAAACAGGAGTTCAAAGGGGGCTCAGCAGAGGATCAGGGGGATCAGAAGCGATATGCACAGCCGCTGTAAAGCGGAATCCACATTTGCGCAGGCAATTTTGGTTAACATATTTGTTTTGACTCAATCAGTCAATAAGCCGCGGAAACCGCATAAAAACGTAGTGTTTAAACTATTCGAATTTTCCTTGAATTTTCAGTCTTTTTACTCCCTGTCCCCGGCAGAAATCCCCAATTTCCACAAAGTTATCCACATTGACACTCCTGTCAGAAAGTGGATTCCCGGTGCAGTTTCGTCAGAAAATTCTGAAAATACCCATGATTTTTGGTTTACATATTTTTCACAGCCACTGGTCCCAGAAACGGCTTACTCTCCCGCCCGCCGTGTCCGTGGTGACCACTTCGAAGCGGGTCCACTCCGCCGGAAAGAGCCTTCTGTAGGGGCCGGTCAGGAAGCGGTCGTCCAGAAGAGCCACGATCCCCACGTCGGAGGCCGTCCGTATGGCCCGGCCCGCCGCCTGCAGGACCTTGTTCATGCCGGGAAAGCGGTAGGCGTAGTCAAAGCCCGCCCCGTCCTTCCGGTCAAAATAGTCCTTCAGGATGGTCTGCTCTCCCGATACGCCCGGCATGCCCGTTCCCACGACGATGACCCCGATCAGTCTGTCCTCCCTCAGGTCGATCCCCTCGCTGAAGACCCCGCCCAGAACGCAGAAGCCCAGAAGGGATCTGTCGTCATGGTACTCTTCGAACTGCCCCAGAAAGGCCTCTCTCTCGGCCGGGTCCATGCTCTCGTGCTGCAGGGCGCAGCGGACCTCCTCCGTTTCCGGCCAGGCCTGCAGATAGAGGCCGGCCACTTCCTTTAAAAAGGCATAGGAAGGGAAAAAGATCATGTAGTTGCCGTGCCTGCAGGATACGATCTCATGGATGCAGCGGGCGATCCTGCGGAAGGTGTCCGGCCCCCGCTGCTTATAGCGGCTGGTCACGTCCCGGGCGATGAAGAGCCCCCGCCTTTCCGGATCGAACACGGAGCGGGCGTAGATCTCGTAATCCTCCGCCTGTCCCCCCAGCAGGGACTTGTAATACTGGATGGGCAGGAAGGTGGCCGAAAACAGGATGGAGGACACCCCCTGGTCCATGCAGGCCTTCAGATTCCGTCCGGGGTCCACGCAGTAGAGTTTCAGATGCCGGTCCTTCTTTCCGGCCTCCGTTCCCGTCTCCTGCTCCAGATAAATGACATAATCCGTGTCCATGTTGTCATACATGGACAGGAAATGGTCCAGACCGAAGTAATAATCCAGAAACTCCGTCTTCAGTTCCGGGGTGAATTCAGATTGACCGTTCCGGTCATTCTTTCTGTCCCGTTCCAGGATCCTCTGCATCTGTGCAAAGACCTCCGTACAGGCGCCGGAAAGGACGTCCGCCTCCTCCAGGACGCACAGGCCCTCACCGGGATCCGGCATTCTGCCGAAGGCAGTGACCACCCGTCCCAGAAGCTTCCAGAGGGAGGGGAAGGAGGCCCTGACATCCCTTCGGAAGGCTCTTACCTCCGAAAGGCGCAGGTCCGCGCTGTACATTTCCCGCCCTCTTTCCAGGAGATTGTGGGCCTCGTCAATCAGGAAGATATGGGAATGGCTCTCTCCCTCCGCAAAGAAGCGGCGGAGCCTGGCACTGGGATCGAAAGCATAGTTATAATCGCAGACCACGGCGTCCGAAAACAGGGCGGCGTCCAGGGACAGCTCGAAGGGGCAGACCTGGTACTTCTCCGCGCAGGCCTCCACCGCTTCCCTGCCCATATTGTCCGAACCGGTCAACAACTCGTACAGAGCCTCGTTGACCCGGTCAAAGTGGCCTGCGGCCCTGGGACAGGCCGAGGGATTGCAGGAGGGGCTCTCCAGAATGCAGATCTTCTCCTTCGCCGTCAGCACCGTCCTCTTCAGGGACAGCCCCCTCGTCTCCAGAAGGCCCAGGGCATCTGTGGCCACGGCCGCGGTCACGTTCTTGGCCGTCAGATAAAAGATTCTCCCGGCCAGTCCCTCCCCCACTGCCTTGAGGGCGGGATAGAGCACCGCCAGGGTCTTGCCCGTTCCCGTGGGCGCCTCCAGAAAGAGCTTTTTCCCCTGGGCAATGGTATGGTAGACGCCGGCAGCCAGCTCCCTCTGCCCTTCCCGGTAGGGATAGGGAAAGGGCAGGGCTTTGATGGAGGCGGTCCTTTTCCGGTCCCACTCCAGCCTGAGGACGGCCCAGCGCATGTACTCCCCAAGAAGACCGCTCATCCAGTCCCGCAGCTCCTGCCTTGTTTTATAGGAATAGAAGTATTTCGTTCCTTCCGTATCCAGATTCACGTAGGTCATGCGCACCTGCATGCCCTCCAGGTCATTGTCCTCCACGTAAATGCAGGCATAGCAGACAGCCTGCGCCCTGTGAACGGGCTCAGGCTCCTTAATGGAACGCAGAGGTCTGTAGGTGGTCTTGATCTCGTCGACAGTCACCGCCGCATCCTTCTCAGGGTCATCCTCCAGATGGCCTTCGTAGATGCCGTCCGCCCGGCCCTCCAGGACCAGGAAGGCGTCCTCCTCCAGGATCTTTCCCGGCAGGGGAAAGCTTCTTTTCAGGGAGACTTCCGCGGCGTATTCCGCCCCCATGCTCCTCTGGACCTTCCGGTGCATCCTGGCACCCTCGGCCATGGCCGCCTCCGGGGCCCCGCCCCGTCTGTCGTCGAGATCGCCTGCTCTCATCAGAAATTCCACCAGATTTCTGACGGATATCCGGATTTCACAGCTCATAGGAAGATTATAGCCGTGCAAATCTTTTATTGCAATTCGGATAAAAATGCGCTTTAATGGTAAATGTATTTTTTTCAATCACTATCAGCGTCTATGGGGAGATCCTCACAAAACTCTATCCCCAGGTTTCTTTCCGTCCGCCGCCCTGACGCAGAAAGGACATCATGGAACACTTTTACATTCCCGAGAACTATCAGTCCGATCTCGATCTCCACGATACGCAGGTCGCCATCAAAATCGTCAAGGACTTTTTCCAGAACCTTCTGGCAGAGCGCCTGAATCTGCAGCGCGTCTCCGCTCCCCTCTTTGTCGATCCCACATCCGGCCTCAACGATAACCTCAACGGCGTCGAGCGTCCCGTATCCTTCGATATTCTCGAGACCGGCAGGACCGGTGAAGTAGTTCAGTCCCTGGCCAAATGGAAGCGCTACGCCCTGAAGAAATACGGCTTCAGCGTGGGAGAAGGTCTTTATACCGATATGGTGGCCATCCGCAGGGATGAGGTCACCGACAACATCCATTCCATCTATGTGGACCAGTGGGACTGGGAGCGGATCATCAGCCGCTCGGACAGGAACATTGAGTTCCTCAAGGACATCGTAAAGAAGGTCTACCGTGTCCTTCGCCAGACCGAAAAGTACATGTCCATCCGCTACGAATACATCAAGGAGATCCTGCCCCACGACATCACCTTCGTGACCACCGCGGAGCTGGAGCGCATGTTCCCGGACAAAACGCCCAAGGAAAGAGAATACATCTATACCAGAGCCCACGGCGCCGTCTGTCTGATGCAGATCGGCGACAAGCTGCGCAGCGGAGAGCCCCACGACGGACGCGCTCCCGACTACGACGACTGGGCGCTGAACGCCGATATCCTTGTCTACTATCCTGTCCTGGATATCGCCCTGGAGCTTTCCTCCATGGGTATCCGCGTGGATGCCGCTTCCCTGGCTTCCCAGCTGGAAAAATCCGGCTGCCAGGACAGAGCGGAGCTTCCTTTCCAGAAAGCCATCCTGGAGAACCGTCTGCCCTTCACCATCGGCGGCGGCATCGGCCAGTCCAGGATCTGCATGTTCTTCCTCAGGAAGGCCCACATCGGCGAAGTCCATTCTTCCCTGTGGCCCGAAGCCGTGGAGGAGGAGGCCGTAAGAAGAGGCGTGCATCTTCTGTAGGGAATAAAAATACATCCGGCATAGAGAATGAATAACGAATGACTGCAAGGGCGCAGAAAACGGGGGAAGTCCCCCGTATTCTGCGCCCTTTTTTCATGCAGGAGCAGAGGCGGAAAAGGCAGATACTGAAAAAATATAATTATTGTATACTCGTATTCTAATATACACGAATACCAAGACTGCATATTTTTCTTTTCTGCACCCTATATTCAGCAAATTTTTCCTTGTATTACCCTTTTGCACGTTTTATAATAGGCGGCGTGAGGATACAGGAAGGAACCAGTTCCTGAAAAAGACAGATTCTGCAGGTCAGAATTGTATACACTGATGCAATCAGAAACCTCTCCGCAGATTTGTATACAATGTGTATGGATATACAGCCGTATAAGCCCTATGCATTGCCGGTCAAAGTTCATTAACCTGATTATCATTTAAGGAGGATTTAAAATGTCATACGTTGATGAAGCACTGGAAAGAGTAATCGCCCAGAACCCCGCACAGCCCGAGTTCCATCAGGCAGTCAAGGAAGTTCTCGAAAGCCTTCGTGTCGTGATCGAGGCCGACGAAGAGAAGTACAGGAAGGAAGCCCTTCTTGAAAGACTGACCACTCCCGAGCGTGCCATCCTGTTCAGAGTTCCCTGGGTAGACGATAAGGGTCAGGTACAGGTCAACAACGGTTACCGCGTACAGTTCAACAGCGCCATCGGCCCCTACAAGGGAGGCCTTCGTCTTCACCCTTCCGTAAACCTTTCCATCATCAAGTTCCTCGGCTTCGAGCAGGTCTTCAAGAACAGCCTGACCAGCCTTCCCATCGGCGGCGGCAAGGGCGG
>DETN01000010.1:23475-39966 GCA_002362155.1 Lachnospiraceae bacterium UBA3287
AGGGCGGTTCCGACTTCGATCCCAAGGGCAAGTCCGACAGAGAGATCATGGCTTTCTGCCAGAGCTTCATGACTGAGCTCTACAAGTATGTGGGCGCTGACACAGACGTACCCGCCGGCGATATCGGCGTAGGCGCACGTGAGATCGGCTTCCTGTACGGCCAGTACAAGAGGATCACAGGCCTCTATGAAGGCGTTCTGACCGGCAAGGGCCTCTCCTACGGCGGCTCCCTGGTAAGAACACAGGCTACCGGCTACGGCCTGGTATATCTGACCAGCGAACTCCTCAAGTGCCACGGCACCTCCCTGGAAGGCAAGACCGTCGCTGTTTCCGGTGCCGGCAACGTAGCCATCTATGCCATCGAGAAGGCTCAGCAGCTGGGCGCAAAGGTCGTTACCTGCTCCGATTCCACAGGCTGGATCTATGATCCCGACGGAATCGACGTAGGCCTTCTGAAGGACGTCAAGGAAGTCAGAAGAGCAAGACTGACCGAGTACAAGAAGAGAAGACCCAATGCCGTCTATACAGAAGGCAAGGGTGTTTGGACCATCAAGGTCGACGTAGCACTTCCCTGCGCTACCCAGAACGAGCTCAATCTGGAAGACGCCAAGACCCTGGTCGCCAACGGCGTTTACGCTGTATGCGAAGGCGCAAACATGCCCACGACCCTGGAAGCTACCCAGTTCCTGCAGGAGAGCGGCGTTCTCTTCGTTCCCGGCAAGGCATCCAACGCCGGCGGCGTAGCCACCTCCGCACTGGAAATGAGCCAGAACTCCGAGAGACTGTCCTGGAGCGCAGAAGAAGTTGATGCAAAGCTCAAGGACATCATGATCAACATCTATCACAACATCGACAACGCTTCCAAGAAGTACGGCATGGAAGGCAACTATGTGGCAGGCGCCAACATCGCAGGCTTCCTGAAGGTCGTAAACGCCATGGAAGCGCAGGGCATTGTCTAAGCCTTACTGAAAATACACTCCATAAGCACCTTGAGGCCGCGGGCGGATCTTCCGTCCGCGGCCTTTTTCTGCCCTCTCTTCTCCCCTCCCTCCTGTCCGCCGCCTGCCGCCGGTTTCCCGGCCTGCCGCTTCCATTCGCGGGTTCGTTCCGCAAGTTTTTCCTTCATCCACTTTCAAAAGCTTGCAAACTGTCTTACAATACTTCATAAGGAAAAGTATTCCCATCCGGCAGTCCTGCCGGTCCATCTGAAAATGACCTTTGCGGCAGACACTTTCTGCGGCGGAAAGGATACATATGCAGCAGTTCGAACTGATCGTTCCCTGCCATTTCGGCATGGAAAGCGTAGTAAAAAACGAAATATATGACCTGGGCTATGACATCACCTCTGTGGACGACGGCCGGGTCAGCTTTACAGGAGACGCCGAAGCCATCGTCAGAGCCAACATCAACCTCAGGACCGCAGAGCGTGTCCTTTTAAAGGTGGGCTCCTTCCGCGCCGAGACCTGGGAGGACCTCTTCCAGGGGAGCCTGGCCCTGCCCTGGGAGGAATATCTGCCCAGAGAGAGCCGTTTCTGGGTCACCAAGGCCGCCAGCGTCAAAAGCAGGCTCTTCTCCCCCTCCGACATCCAGTCGGTCATGAAAAAGGCCATGGTGGAGCGGATGAAGAAGAAATATCTGATCGACCGCTTCCCCGAGACCGGGGCCTCCTATCCGGTCAGGGTCTTTATCAAGAAGGACGAGGTGACCTGCGCCATCGACACCACGGGGGATTCCCTTCACAAGAGAGGCTACCGGCTGAAAGGCGTCAAGGCTCCCATCGCGGAGAACCTGGCGGCAGGCCTTCTGATGCTGACTCCCTGGAAGAGCGGGCGCATCCTGGTGGACCCCTTCTGCGGCAGCGGCACCTTTATCATCGAGGCCGCCATGATCGCCGCAAATATCGCCCCGGGCCTTAAGAGGCATTTCACAGCCGAGGAATGGACCAACCTGATCCCCTCCGCTCTCTGGACGGATGCCAGGGAGGAGGCCGAGGAGCAGATCGATCTGTCCGTGGAGACCGACCTGCAGGGCTACGATATCGACCCCGCCGCCATCCAGGCCGCCAGGGAAAACGCCAGACTTGCCGGCGTGGAAAATCTGATCCACTTCCAGACAAGGCCTGTGGAAGCCCTCTCCCACCCCAAAAAATACGGTTTTATCGTGACCAATCCCCCCTACGGGGAAAGGCTCTCCGGAGACCATCTCTCCGGCAGGATCGACGACGCGGCATCTTCCTCCGAGGTAAAGGATCTGTCCGGGGTCTCCGAGCTCTATAAGACCCTGGGAGAAAGGTTCAGGCATCTGGACTCCTGGTCCATGTATGTCATTACCTCCTATGACAGATGCGAGCAGGATCTGGGCCTGAAGGCCGCAAAGAACCGCAAGATCTACAACGGAATGCTGAAGACTTATTTTTATATGTTCCCGGGCCCCAGACCCCAGGGAAGGCGCAGAGCACCGGGTGAAAGGAACGCATGAGCAGAACAAGAATCATTTTTGCCACAGGAAACGCCGGCAAGGTAAGAGAGATCAAAGACATCGTAGGCCACATGGGCATAGAAGTGCTGACCATGCGGGAGGCCGGCGTGGAGACCGACCCTCTGGAGGACGGCACCTCCTTTGAAGAGAACGCCCTCATCAAGGCCCGGTCTGTGGCCGCCCTTGTCAGGAAAGCCGAAGAGGAAGGCCGCATGGAGGGTCCCGGACAGGGTGTCATGAACATCGTCATGTCCGACGACTCAGGCCTTGTGGTGGACGCCCTGGGAGGCGCTCCCGGCATTTATTCCGCTCGTTTTCAGGGCCGCGATACCGACTACAGAGTCAAGATGAACTACATCATGGACCAGCTCAGGGATGTCCCGTGGGAAGGCCGCACGGCCCGTTTTACGGCCGCTGTGGCGGCCGTTCTGCCCGATGGCAGGGCTTTTACCGTCCTGGGCCATATGGAAGGCCATATAGGCTATGAAATCGCCGGAGAGAACGGTTTCGGCTACGATCCCTTCTTCTATCTGCCCCAGTACGGGAAGACCAGCGCAGAGATCTCTCCGGAGGAAAAGAATGCCATCAGCCACAGGGGCAGGGCCCTCAGAGCCATGGTGGCCCGCCTCCAGGAGGAAGGCGTCTTATGAGGATCATGGTCATCAGCGACACCCACGGAAGCGACTGGCGTTTTCTGGACGCCCTCCAGGACGCCGGAAAGATCGACGCCATCATCCATGCCGGCGACGGGGAAGGCCACGAGGATATCTGCGAGGAGGCCGCCGGCGTACCCTTCTACTACGTGGCGGGGAACAATGATTACGAATCCGACGCCCCCCGGGACATGGTCTTTACGCTGGCCGGGCGCCGTATCTTTCTGACCCACGGCCACAGGTACAGGGTCCGCACGAAGCCCGAACTGATCCGCAGGGAGGCAAGGGCCCGCCATGCGGATATCCTGATCTACGGTCACACCCACGTCCCCCTGGCGGAGCAGGACGGAGATCTTCTGGTCCTGAATCCGGGCAGCCCCACCTACCCCTACTCCCCCGCCGGAAGGCCCACCTACATCCTCCTGGATCTGGAGGAGGGAAAGGAGCCTGTCTGGGATATCCGCTATCTGGATTAAAAACATAAAGAGGAGAATGGCGGGCGTCTTCTTTCCTTCTTTCCTCCTTCCCTCTCCGGCCAGCCCCGGCCCTTTTCAGTCAGCCCGGGTTCATCATAATAAGTTTCGCGAAAAACAGAATCAGCCGGCAGATCCCTGTGACAGGGACCTGCCGGCTTCTTTTTCCATCGTTTCAGGCAGTATTTTTTAAGCGGAAGGTCAGACCGGCTCCTCTTTGGCCCCGATGACGGTCCCGGCGTCGATACAGACAAAGTCCCCGGCCGGATCAGGGAGGCGGCACAGGATCCCTGTCCCCCATTAAGGAGCACTTATTCAGGTCTGCCCGGAAACATGCCTTTTTGCAGGTGCCGGCTTAAAAGCTTTCGTCCTCAGGGATCACTGGATACGCGTCTCCGGGGATGGGACATACGTAGGGCTCTTCCTCCTCCCGGGCCTTACACTCTGTGGCCGCTTTTAGAGCCAGAGAGGGATCCGATACCAGGCAGATGGACGCCCCGCCGATGACCTTTGCCGCCGTGAGCATTCCCTCCATGGCAAAGGAAGATTTTCCGAAGGACGCGGCCTGCCAGCTGTGAAGGGGGACGTCCTTTGGGAAACAGGCCGTATTCAGATAGCCCACGGGCCTGTACATGCTCACATCGCCCACATCCGTAGAGACGCTGTAGAGAACTTTTTTCACGCTGCGGGGGCAGAGGGCCGTGATCAGGGGGCCTTGCCCGTACTTTCCCGCAAGTTCCGTTCCCTCCGGGGATCCGTAGGCTTCGCGCGCCTTTTTCTCCGTCTCTCCCCTGGCGTTTTCCGGAAGGCTCTCCCGGAGCCTTTCTGCCAGGGCAAGGCTCTCCCTGTCAGGATCCGGTCTTTTTACCAGGGAAAGGGCCTCAAAAAGAAGGTCGTTCAGGGTCTCGTTCACTCTCAGCTGGGAGCTGGCCCTCTGAAAGCGGATCTCCTCCCTGGTTCCTGTCATGATGGCGGCACCCCGGGCCAGGTCATCGATCCTTTCCGAGACGGCCAGGGCCTCCGACGCCCTGGGGCTCCGGATCTGATAGGCCGCTGCAGCCTCTCCCTGCACGATGTTGGTGGCGCTTCCTCCCGCGTCCAGATAGGCATAGTGGACCCTGGCCGCAGAGGGAAGGTGCTCTCTTAAGAAGCCCATCCCCACTGCCATCAGCTCTGCCGCCTCAAGGGCGCTTCTTCCCGCCTCGGGGGCAGCCCCCGCATGGGAGGGGATGCCGTGAAAATAGTATTCCTTTGTCACGGTCGCCAGGATATCGTTGGGACTTACGCGGTTTATGCAGTCCGGGTGCCAGGTAAAGAGCATGTCCGCCTCATCGAAGACGCCCTCCCGCAGCATCCATACCTTGCCGGAGCCGCCCTCCTCCGCGGGGCAGCCGTAGTAGACGGCGGTCCCCGGAAGGCCGCTCTCCATAAGATAGTCCTTCAGGGCGATGGCGGCCCCCAGAAGTCCGGTGCCCAGAAGATGATGGCCGCAGGCGTGACCGGCAGCTTTCCCGCAGGATCTTTTTTCATCGCATCCCGCCTCCTGGGAAAGGCCCGGCAGGGCGTCGTACTCCCCAAGAAAGCCGATGACAGGCTTTCCGGACCCAAAGGAGGCTTTAAAGGCCGTGGGCAGGCCCCCTGCGCCCTTTTCCAAGCGAAAGCCCTCCTCCTCCAGCTTTTTAATAAGAAGTACCGAGGCGTACCGCTCCCTGAAACGTGTCTCAGGGTTGTCAAAGAGCTTTTCCGCGATCGATATATATTCCTTCCTGCGGCGTTCTGTGCTGCGCTCAGCTGCTTCTGTATAATTCCTCATGTCTGTTTCTGCTCCCTGAGAAGATTTTCCATATCTTCCCTGATCTCTTCGTAAATAAATTCCGCCAGCAGGGCATAGCCCTCCGCCCCGGGATGGACCCCGTCGTAAAGCTCCCCTTTCATATCCTCCGAAAGAGAAAAGCAGTCCGCAAGCCCCGTTCCCAGATTCCGGGAAAGCTCCTTAAGGACAGGCCGGATCTCCCCCTCAATGACGGCAGGCTGTATGCCGACAAGGACCTCCCCGCCCTTTTCATAAGCCATAAGAGGCGTCAGGATCCAGATCAGGGCCTCCGGATTTCTGCTCCTGCATTCCCTGATATATTTCTCCATACCAGTGCGGTAAGCCTCAGGGTCCCAGATGCCCTCCCTGCTGTCGTTGGTCCCCAGCATGATCAGGTACAGGTCCGCTTTTACTGAAAGGAAGGTATCGTAAACAGGAAGGGTATCGTAGGAATCGTCTTGCCCCTCCGATGCCATGGCGTTCGGACAGCCCAGATTCAGAACATCTGCCCTGTCCCCCAGGAGACTTTCAAGAACAGCGGGATAGGATTCCTTTTCCCTCTCCTTTGTCCCTATACCATAGGTGATGCTGTCCCCCAGGCAGGCGATGGTCAAAGTCTTTCTTTTTTCTTCCCTTTTTTCTTTTTCCTCTTCCTTTATATCAGGAAGGGCCTCCTCCTCTTTTTCCGCTTCCGGTAGGGCCGCTTCCGGAAGGGCCGCCTCCGGAGACCCGGTCCTCTCCGGGCTGCAGGCGGAAAGGAGAAGGACAAGGACCAGAAAAAGGAGCCTTGCCCCAAAACTTCGTACTCTCATGTGCTTTCTTCTCCCGCTTTTTCATCAATCATAAGTCTCCCGGCACAGCCCGGCTCTCCCAGATAAACTATACCATCGAAAGGGCCTCCGGGAAAATACAATTCGTCCTTTCCCTCCTGTGCCGGAATAAAGAAAGCGGCATCTGTCTCCCTTTAAATATAGAAAAGGCTTTTATGATCAGAAAAACATTCCCTCATGGAGGACCTCTTCCGCGCCGGGGGGCCGGGAGGATGGCCGGACCTGCATGAAGGCCCTCTCTCAGGAAACAGGCTGGAGCTTTTTCCGGGCACGCCGGACAGGGCGGCGGAAGCGGAAAAAAAGAAAATTTTCCAGAAAATTCGGGGATGGAAAAAACTTTAAAAACTTTTCCCCATCCCTTGACACCGTCCCCATCCTTGGTTATAATATCACTTGCGTGTTGAAAAGGTCTTGATCACGGGGTGTGGCTCAGCTTGGCTAGAGCGCCTGGTTTGGGACCAGGAGGCCGCAGGTTCGAATCCTGTCACCCCGATTTTTTTCGATACGGATTCAGAAATATATGCGGGTGTAGTACATCGGCTAGTGCGCCAGCCTTCCAAGCTGGATAGGTGGGTTCGATTCCCATCACCCGCTCTCGCAGCTTCCGCTGCCGAATGATATGTGTCCGTAGCTCAGCTGGATAGAGCACCGGCCTTCTAAGCCGGGTGTCGGGGGTTCGAGTCCCTTCGGGCATATTTATATGGTGGGTATGGCGTAGTTGGTTAACGCGCCAGATTGTGGTTCTGGAGATCGAGGGTTCGAGTCCCTCTACCCACCCTCTCATATTCAGCAGACAGTGGAACGCTTCGGCGTTCTATTGTTCTATATGGGGAAAAATTCTGGGCTATCGCCAAGTGGTAAGGCACAGCACTTTGACTGCTGCATTCGTTGGTTCGAGTCCGACTAGCCCAGCTTTGGGACATTAGCTCAGGTGGTAGAGCACTTGACTTTTAATCAAGTTGTCCGGGGTTCGAGTCCCCGATGTCTCATTCTGATGCCCGCCCTGTCAGAGGGCGGGTTTTTCAGGAGGATCGTCTGCGGGCATGGCGGAATTGGCAGACGCGCTGGATTTAGGTTCCAGTGGGCAACCGTGCAGGTTCAAGTCCTGTTGCCCGCATTTAAAAAAGCTGAAGCACGCATGTGCCTCAGCTTTTTATTTTGCCCGTTTTTCTTCACCTGTCGATCTTGTAGCCGCTGACCGTGACCGCGGCGATCTTCGTCCCCAGGTCGTCTGTCACCTGCACCTCGTAAAAGCAGGTCTTTCTTCCATCCTTGATCACGTTGGCGGCGGCGTAGAGGGTATCTCCCTTCATGCCGCTGTAGAAGCTGATATTGGAGGAAAGGGTCACCGTCACCACAGGGCCGTCGAATTCATAGTTGGCCGCCACGGCAAAGGCAAAGTCCGCCATGGTATTATAGACGGCTCCCATGACCTGGCCCACCGCGTTCATATGCCGGGGATCAGGACGAAGGCTCACCACCGCATGGCCCGGCTTTGCGTAGTCGATGGAAATGCCGGTGGTAAAGGTGGCATATACGTCGTTCTTAAAATTCTCTCTGACCTCTTCCAGTGTCTTCATAAGTTCTTTTCTCTTCTCTCTTTTCCGATTCTCCGGCCGGCCTCTCAGAGGCCTTTCAGGGCCTTTTTCAGGGCCGCGGCAAATTCCTCCGGCATATCCTTGGCAGTGTTGTGGTAGCCCGGGAAGGGAAGGATCTCCCAGCCGGCCAGCTGTGCTCCGCTGACGGAGGATGTGGCAAAGATGCTGCCGCTTCCCTTTTCCGTCACGGCCACCTTAACGGGGATCTGCAGGTCCCTGCAGCGTTCAAGGCCGGGATCGTAGCCCCTGCCCCCGCTGAGCTGCACTTCGTTGAGCTCTCCGTACATGAAATTCTTCAGATTGGCAAAGGTCTTTTTCATTTCCGCAAGGCCTGCTCCGTCTCCGGAGGCCGGCGCCCCGGTGACCCGGGTAAAGGCCGGCATGGCCCGCTTGATCCTGCCTGCAGAAACATATTCGTTCAGCTCCCGGTTCCATTCCCGGAGCTTTTTCCTCTCTTCCTCATCCCAGGCCAGGGAAGGCTCCAGAAGGACCATGCCCCGGACCAGGTCCGGATAGCGGAAAGCCAGCTCCAGAGCGATGAGGCCTCCCGCGCTGTTGCCGAAGATCAGGGCCTTCTGATCCGTATGGCTTTTCAGGACCTCTGCGGCGTCCTCCGCCTGGGCCCCCACGGAAAAGTCCTCAAAGGACTCTCCGGTGCTTCTGCCGTAGCCCCGTCTGTCATAGGTGATCACCTGATAGTCGTCGGACAGAAAGGGAAGGCATCCGTCAAAAAAGCTTCCGTCGCTGATGATTCCGTGAATCATCAACAGGGGCGTTCCCGCCCCTGTCGTTTCAGTGTAAAGATTCATAAGATGTCTTACGCTTTCTCTAGAACTGCATGTATACAAATGATGATGCGTCGAATCCCGGTCCGTAGATGCCGAAGATCAGGATCGAAAAGATGGCGATATAGATCACGGCCCAGCGGAAAACAATGTTCTGCTTCGAGAGCATCTCTCTGACAGATCCCTGTTCCTGCATAAGGCTGATCCTCCAGACAAGCAGGAGGCCGAAGATGATCACCAGCCACTGGGAAGCGGTCAGGCCGTAGGTGAAAAGGCTCTGGTCAAAGAGGATCCAGGGCTGGAAGTCCGTGGCGATGCGGTGGAACAGTTCCCTGGTGTTGGCCAGGCTTCCGGGGCTGGTCAGGACGCGGCCGCCGGTAAAGATCAGGAAGGTCCGAATGGTCTGGAACCACTTCCAGGAGGCCGCCTCGTCGTTGATGGCCAGGAATTTCTTCAGGCCGGTCAGCTCCGGCTCGAAAGCCGTGCTCAGGGTGATGAGGACGCCGTAGTAGATGCCCCAGGCCAGGTAGGTCGCTCCCGTGCCGTGCCAGAGGCCCGTGCATACCCAGGTGATCATGACAGGGATCACCACCGTCACAAATCTGGTCACCCGCTTGGGCAGGTGCTTTCCGTTGAACTTGTTGATGTTCTTCATCCAGGGAGCGATGGTAATGGGATAGTAAACGTAGTCCCTGAACCATCCGCCCAGCGTCATGTGCCAGCGGCGCCAGAACTCGGATACGGTCCTGGAGAAGAAGGGATGATTGAAGTTCTGCTCCAGATCGATGCCGAAGATCTGGGAAGCGCCCCGGACTATGTCCGTGTAGCCCGAGAAGTCCATGTAGATCATGAAGGAGTCGCAGATCATGGCCAGAAGCAGAAGGGAGCCCGGATGATCCACGGAACCGTTGTAGATGGTTTTCAGGAAGATGTTGAGCCTGTCCGCGATGACCAGCTTCTTGAAGAAGCCGTACAGCATGAGCTCAAAGCCGAAGACCACCTGTCTGAAGTCGAATTTCACTTCCTTCTTCAGCTCCTGTCCCAGGAGGCTGTATCTGGAAATGGGACCCTGCATGATGTGGGGGAAATAAATGGCATAGAGGAAAAACCTGACCGGGTTCTTTTCGTACTCGTATCTTCTCCAGTAGACGTCCAGGATGTAGCCTACGGTGGAGAAGGTATAGTAGGAAATGCCCAGCGGGACAATGACCCAGGCGGCGCTGTATTTCTCGAAGCCCGCTCCGCTGTTGAGGAAGGCCGTCACATATTTGGTGAACTTGACAACGCACAGATAGCCGATGCAGAGAATGATGGCCAGAAAGAGCCAGACGGCCGCCCGTCCCTGATACCTGGCCTTGATCGCCTTTTTCTGCTTTTTGTCCAGTCCCGGAGCGGAAGCCATCTCCCTGCTCCTGGCGTAGATCTGTCCGATCCTGACCGAACAGATCCATACGATAAATGACGTTCCGGCTATGAAAGGAATAAAGAGGACGGCGCCCGAAATAATATAGAAGTAAAGGCTGGCGGCCAAAAGGACCAGCCATCTCCCCTTGGGCGGACATATGTAATACAGAACGAATATTACAAATAGGAATGCCAGAAAGGCAAACGATGTAATTGCCATATAAACCTCATAAATAGAAGGCAGCCGTCATCCGACTGCCTTCCCTGTCTTTTTGATTACTGCCGGAGGATCACTCTTCCTCGATTTCCTGGATCATGTTCCAGATCGCGGCGACTGTGTCGAAGTTCTTGTTTTCCATATATTCCATGCCGATCTCAATGTCGAATTCCTCTTCGATGGAGGAAATCATGGTGGCGATATCGATGGAATCGATGATCTTGTTGGTGACAATGCCTTCTGCGGTCGCAAAATCGACACCGGACTTCAGTCCGCTTAAAATTGCAATGATCTTATCCATTTGTTTCTCCTTTCCTTAAGGGGCTGCTCTTACTTTTCCAGCCTGGAATACAGGACCTTGCCCGCTTCGTTCTTGGGAATCTCTTCTATATAGCGGACTTCGAAAGCCGTCTCGCTCAGGTGCGTGGTGGCGGCCAGGAATCTTCTGACCTCGTCGATCATGGCCTGGTCCGTTATATACGTAACCATCTTATCATCAACACCGGTGGATGCACAATCCACATTTTCAAAATGGGACCGGATCAGTCTGTCCGCTTCGTCCAGGTTGACGCGGTTTCCGAAGATCTTGAGGAATCTCTTCAGGCGGCCCACGATGTAATAGAAGCCGTCCTTGTCGAACCTGGCCACGTCGCCCGTATGGAGGCAGCCGCCTCTCTCATCGCCCAGGGCCAGATCCTCTCTTGCCTGGGCGTAGCCCAGGGTCACGTTGTCTCCGTAGTAGACCAGCTCGCCGGCTTTGTCGGGCTCGGTAATGACTTTGTCGTCGGCGTCGATCAGTTCAAAGCGGCCGCCGGGAATGGCAAAGCCCATGCTGCCGTATTTCTCGATGCTGTACTCGGCGGGCAGATAGCCCATACGGGCCGTGGCTTCCGTCTGACCGTACATAACGATGAATTTCTTGCCCTGGGCATTTGCCCACTCGGCAAATTCCCGGTGAAGCTCGGGAGAGAGCTTGCCGCCGGCCTGGGTCATGTAGCGCAGGGACGGAAGCTTCATGCGGAAGAAACGGACCTTCTTGAGCATTTCGTAGGTAAAGGGAACGCCGCCGAAGGAGGTCGCTTCGTTGTTTTTGAAGAAATCCCAGAAGGGCTTCATCTGCATGGACTGGGAGGTCATAAGAAGGGTGGCTCCCGCTGCCAGATGGCTCTGCACGATGGACAGACCGTAGGTATAGTTCATGGGCAGAGTGGTGATGGGCCGTTCGCTCTCGTCGATCCTTAAATACTCCACGATGGACTCTGTATTGGCCTGGATGTTTTTGTAGCTCTGGCGGACCAGCTTGGGGCTTCCGGTGGAACCGGAGGTGGTCAGAAGAAGGCCCAGCTCGGGATAGAGCTCAATGGGCTCCGGCCGCAGGGCCTTTGCCAGGACATAGCCGTAATCCTCGAAGAAAGGCTCGTAGTCCTCAAATCTGCCTGCCATATCCGCCGGATAATAGAGATACATGGGCCTGTATACGGACAGAAGGTTGTCCAGAAGGCCGTCCTCGATCTTGCGGTCCAGCAGAAGGGGAACTGTGCGGCTGCGCAGGAAGCCCACATAACCCATGGGGGAGCCCACGGTATTCTCGCACAGGCAGATGGCCATCTGCCTTGTTTCCACTTTTTCTTTAAAAGCGTCGGCCCATCTGTCCAGACACTCGTAGGTCACTTCCCGGCCCCTGTCGTCTTTCAGGGCAGTCCTGCCGCCGAATTTTGAAAAATCATCAAAGAAATACTTCATTTATGCCTCCGTTAATTCTCGTACTGCAGCACCTTGATGAATTCCGCGTCTCTGAGGGCATCGCTGACGCGGGATGTGCTGTGGGAAACGGAATGGGAGCCCCAGCCTGTGGTCGCGTCATATACATCACAGAAGTTGATGGCCGCCACGTCCACGAAGATTCCCATTTCCTTGTCATAGACGGAAATATTCAGGCCGTTGCTGTTCCTGCACATACTGTTGCCGTCCACCTGGATGGATGTCGAGGAGCCGGAATAATAGCCGCCGCTGGCCATATCCACCACGGACCCGTTGTCCAGGGTATAGGTATAGTTCAGAAGGCGGTTGGTCACCGCTTCGTATTTTACGTCTCCGCCGTCAATGACAGCGATCAGGGACCGCCTCATCTTGAGCTCGTTGTCCCAGTCGGTCTGCAGTCCCAGATTGGACAGGGCCTGGGCCTCCTCCGGGGAAAGTCCCGTACGCATGTCGTACTTGACCGTCATCAGGATAGTATAGCGGCTGCTCCTTTCCGCCAGGATGTTCAGATATTCAATGGGATCGTTTTCGATCTGGAGCTTCACCAGATCGAACATCTCATTATAGTAGGGAACATAGTTCTCGTAGGTCAGATTGACGTTCTCCTCCAGACCGTAGTGCTCCTTCAGGTAGGCGCCCAGATAGCTGGACACCTTGCTGGAGCCGTTGGCATTGAGATGCATGCCGCCGTCGTAGAAGTCCTTGGAAACGTCGATGCCCAGATCGGCGTCGTACTGCAGATCCAGGAATTCGATCCCGCAGCGGTCGGCCACTTCCCTGACCGCGCTGTACCTGAACTTGGTCCATGCGGAGGTATAGGAAATGGGGGAAATAATGGTGGGGATCTTGGTCAGAAGCAGGGTGGCCCCGTTCTGTTCGCAGAGATCCTTGATCTTCATCAGATAATCCACGTTGCTTTCCACGATCTCAGTGGAATAGATATCCTCTTCCGTCTCATAGGCCGTCCGGATGCCGTTTTCATAAACATAGGTGTCCCTGACTCCGTTGACCGCCATCAGCTCTGCGGCCAGGGCATTGACGCCGAACAGAGGGGTGGAGCCTCCCACCAGGACGGATCCCAGATGGTAGCCGGCTGTATAGTCGTCCTTATAGGCAAAGTAGTCCCTGAAGTCCGATTCTCCGATCTCGTTCCAGCGGGAATGATACTGGAGGAAGGGAATAAAGCAGCTGATAAAGCGCTCCGTGGTGTCCTCGCTGCGGAGGATGGCCCCCGTATCGTTGCCCAGGTCCGTCATTTCCGCATAGGCCCTGGCCATTTCCACCTTTGTCTCGTTCAGGGGCAGGGAATCCAGGATATAGCGCATGGAAACGTCGAAGTTCCTGCTGGTAACGCCGGAAAAGAAAAGGGAGCTGACGTCCAAGACGATGACTTTGGGATCCTGGGTGCGGAAGGCTTCCTTGGCAAGAAAATAAGACCCCTCCAGCGTCTGGATGGATGTGCCCAGGTTGTAGGAAACGATCTTGTTCTCCTGATAGATCTCCAGGGGAGATACGCCTCTCATCATGTGGCTGGTCCCTAAAAAGATGACCTGCTCTATATTTTCGTCGAGATTTTCGAATGCGGTGATCTGTGTATAGATATTTTCCGTCGTATTGGGATAGTTCCAGCGAGGAGTGATAAACTTCTGAATTCCCAGGAACAGACCGATACCGATGGCAATAAACAGAATCGCTTTGATCAGATCCTTAATAAGCTTCATACGGGGTTGGATTTCCTCATTCCTACAGATTATTTCTTATATATAAAAAAGTACCAAGATATTATAACCAGTCCGGTCCGATATATCAAGCGGCCGTGTACTTTTTACAGTACCACCAAATGGCCGAATTGAGAACCGCCAAAATCGTGAATTTTTCCTTAAGATTTTTACATGCCCGGGGCTTCTCCCATCCGGAGGGCCCTGCGGACACAGGCAGGCGGCAGAAATTTCTTTCTGCCGCCCTTTGTCAACAGGCGCGGGCAGGTCCCCGCGTCCTCTTACTTTTTCTTTTCTCAGTCATCCGACCGGCGCTCCGCATTGATCTCATAGATCCGGCCGCTGAAGGCAGGCAGCTGAATGGGGATCACGAAGGCAGAGGATACTTCCTCCGCTCTGCTCTCAGTTTCCCTGGAGCGGCCCCCGAAACGCTCCCAGTCGCTGTTGAGGACCAGCTTCATGGTCCCCTTCCTGGAAGGCGTATAGTAGTAGGTCTGGTCCTGGTTCGAGAAGTTGAACAGGGCTGCCAGGCTTCTGCCGCGGTCCCTGGAATAGCGCTGGATGCCGAAGATGTTGCGGCCCTGGTCGTTCATGGCCACCCAGCGGAAGCCCTCGTCCTCGTAGTCCATCTCATAGAAGGCGGGCATCTGGCTGTAGAGCCGGTTGAGCTCCTTTATATATTCGGAGAAGGAGTCGTGGTTCGGATACTTCAGCAGGAAATAATCCGGCTCCTTGTTCTCGTCCCATTCACGGAACATGGCGATCTCGTTGCCCATGAAATTCAGCTTCTTGCCGGGATGCACGAACATATACATGTACAGGGCCCTGGCCTGGGGGAACTTCATCTCGTAGTCGCCGAAGATCTTGTCGATGATGGTCTTCTTGCCGTGCACCACCTCGTCGTGGGAGAAGGGAAGCAGGTACCTTTCATTATAGAAGTAATACATGGAGAAGGTCAGCTTCTGGGGCACGTCCTGCCTTTCGCCGGATTGCTTCATGAAGTAGTCCAGGGTATCGTTCATCCAGCCCAGGTCCCACTTGTAGTCAAAGCCCAGGCCCCCGGCCCAGGCAGGCTTGGTGCAGCCGGGATAGGATGTGGAATCCTCCGCGATCAGCATGGCCGTGGGATGAAGCCTGTGCAGGCCCTCGTTCATCTTCTTCAGGAAGGCAATGGAGGTGGGATTCTCTCCCCGGCTCTCGCTGCCCATCCAGTAGATCAGACGGCTGACCGCGTCCATACGCAGGCCGTCGAAATGATACTCCGCCAGCCAGTAGTTGGCCGCGGACTGCATGAAGGAGGCCACCTCCCTGCGGGCGAAGATAAAGTTGTAGGAGCCCCACTCGCTGGCCGTCACGTCGCTTTCGGGATACTCGTAGAGCTGGGTCCCGTCATATTCCTTGAGGGCATAATAGTCCGTGGCGAAGTGGGCCGGCACAAAGTCGATGATGGCCCCGATTCCCGCCCTGTGGAGCCTGTCCACCAGCTCTTTGAGCTGGGCCGCAGTCCCGTAGCGGGAGGTGGGGGCGAAAAAGCCCGTGTTCTGATAGCCCCAGCTGCCGTCGAAGGGATGCTCGGACAGAGGCATGATCTCCACGTGGGTATAATGATACTTCTTTACGTAGGCGATCAGGTCGTCCGCGATCTCGGTGTATTCATACCAGCCGTTGGGATCGTCGGGATTCCTCTTCCAGGATCCCAGATGCAGCTCGTAGATGTTCAGGGGACGGTCGAAGTTCCGGGTCCTCTCCTTCATCCATTCCTCGTCGGAGAACTGATAGGCGTCCAGATCCCGGACAATGGAGGCAAAGCCGGGCCGCAGCTCCATGCCGAAGCCGTAGGGATCGCAGTGCTCGATCCTGCCCAGCTTCGAATAGATGACATACTTGTACATCTGTCCTTCCCGGGCCTCGGGCACCGTCAGCTCAAAGAAGCCTTTCCGGACAGAGTCGCTCATTTCCAGCTCCTTCCAGCCGGAGAACTCTCCGATCAGGGCCACTTTGTCCGCATTCAGGGCAAAGGTCCTGAAGGTCACGCCCTTTTCCCCTTTGTGGGCGCCGAAGTATTTATAGGCGAAGAATTCATCGCCGTCGTAAAAACGCTGTGCATTAAAGTTTCTGTCTGTAACTGCTGTCATATCTTTTTCCTTCCTATGCAGGCATTCCTTATAGTGGCTTTGTACTGCATGACCGCCGGTCATATATCCATTATGCCATAAATCCTGGTCAAAATGAACGTTTTTCCTCCCGCTTCATGCATTCGCGCCATCTTCTGCGGCCTCCCCCGTTTTCTGCAGAAAAAAGGCCGGAGCCCGAAGGCCCCGGCCGGATGAAACGTATGAAACCGGAATCAGAAGATGCCCAGCAGCTCGCTGTAGGCTGTCAGAGCGCCGTCTGTATTCTTTGCCAGGACCTTCTTGGCCAGCAGCTTGCCCAGCTGTACGCCTTCCTGGTCGAAGGAGTTGATGTTCCATGTGAAGCCCTGGAACATGACCTTGTTCTCGAAGTGGGCCAGAATGGCGCCCAGGCTTTCGGGAGTTACCTTGTCGCCTACGATGATGGAGGAAGGTCTGCTGCCTGCGAAATACTTGTTGGGGTTCTCATCATCCTTGCCGCATGCAAATGCCATGATCTGGGCCGCAACGTTGGCGGACAGCTTCTGCTGGCTGGTGCTGCCTTCGATGACCACGTCGTTTTCCATCTGGTTGTTCCTGAAGCCAAGGAACTGGATGGGAACGATGTTGGTGCCCTGGTGCAGGAGCTG
>DETN01000010.1:40026-47133 GCA_002362155.1 Lachnospiraceae bacterium UBA3287
CGTTGGTGCCGGGCTCGCCGAAGATCACGGGGCCGGTCACATAGTCAACGGGCTCGCCGAAGCGGTTGACGCTCTTGCCGTTGGATTCCATATCCAGCTGCTGAAGGTGGGCAGGGAAACGGATCAGGGCCTGGGAATAAGGAAGAACCGCGGTCATGCCGTAGCCCAGGAAATTGCGCTCGTAAACGCCGATCAGAGCGTCCAGCAGAGCGGGGTTCTTGCGGATATCCTTGTTCTTTGCCAGGATATCTTCCGCAGCCGCGCCGGCCATGATACGGTCGAAGATCTCGGGACCGAATGCCAGAGACAGGATCGCGCCGCCTACGCAGGAGGAGGAAGAATATCTGCCGCCGATATAGTCATCCATGTAGAAGGAATCCAGATATGCGGGGTTGTTGGCCAGAGGAGATGTGGCGGAGGTAACAGCCAGCATATGCCTGGAAGGATCCAGGCCTGCCTTCTCCAGAGCATCCTTGACGAACATTTCGTTGGTCAGGGTCTCCAGGGTGGTGCCGGACTTGGAAACGACGATAAAGAGAGCGTGTGCCAGGTCGGTGGTCGCCAGGACTGCGGAAGCGTCGTCAGGGTCTACGTTGGAGATGAACTTGGCCTGCATCTTCAGAGTGCCGTTGACCTTTGCCCAGTTCTCCAGAGCCAGATACAGAGCGCGGGGGCCCAGGTCGGATCCGCCGATGCCGATCTGAACAGCGGTGGTATACTTCTCGCCCTTTTCATTGACGATCTCGCCTGCATGGACCTTCTTTGCAAATTCGCCGGCCCTTCTCTGCTGCTCAAGATAGAATTCTCTCTTGTTCTCGCCGTCTGCAATGACGTCGCCGCCCAGCTGGCCGCGGCAGAGCTGATGCAGGACCAGTCTCTTCTCACCGGTATTGATCACTTCGCCGTTGTAGAGGGCTGCGTATTTATCGGTCAGTTCCTGCTCGTCCGCAAGGCCCTGCAGGGCATCCAGAAGGGCGTCGTCCACCTGCTTTGCAGCAAAGTTATAGCAGAGTCCGTTGGACATGGGCACGCAGTACTTGGCGACGCGCTCCGCGCCGTTCTCGCCCGCCATTGCGACCTTGACATCGACGGGGTTCTTTGCAAGCTCTGCAAGTTTCCCGTAGGACGCTGTTTTGTCAAAATTAATCCATTGCATGTTAATTCCTCCTTTGTATTGTAAAAGTTACCAATATACATATTTATCCGTTGAAACCAGTATACAGAATACACAGTTTTTTTTCAATAATAAGGGCTCTTTCAATCCACTGCATACAGGAAAAAGTTACGAAATATCAGCCCCGCCGCCGCATGGCACAAGGTCTTTTCCCTTACAGCTCTCCCCTGGATATGGCCTCTGCCGCCTCCTCCAGGTCCCTGCAGATGCGGGCCCCGCCCTCCAGGATCTCCCGGGTGGGCTCCATGGTATCGGGCACCATCACCGTGGTGCAGCCCGCCCTGAGGCCGGCCAGGACGCCGTTGATGCCGTCCTCGAACACGTAGCAGTCCCCCGGCGCAAGTCCAAGGCCCTCTGCCGCCCTGATGAAGACATCCGGAGCCGGCTTGCTGGGGATCCCCTCTCCCAGGGTGGACAGGACCAGGTTAAAATAGTGATCCACTCCTGCCTTTTTCAGATTTCTTTCCACCACGGCCCTGCTGCTGGCGCTGGCGACGGCCATCCTGAAGCCCTTTTCCTTCAGAAGGGAAAGGATCTTAAAAAGGCCCTTCTTGACGGGCAGATCCCTTGCGGAGATCTCCTCCACCCTGGCATAGCAGTCGGCGATATAGGCCTCGGCATCTATGTCCGGATAAAACCTTTTTACCACCTCCCGCATTTTTTCGCCCGCGGTCCCCGCCACGGCCGCTGTAAAGGGGATACTGGGCTCTTCGTGATACTTCTCCGCGGCCAGGACCAGCCAGGACTCCCTGAATATACGCTCTGTGTCAAACATCAGACCGTCCATGTCAAAAATCGCACCCTGCTTCATGCGCCTTCTCCTTTCCCTGAAAACAAATATGACCTTTACAGTCATCTTAAAAAAGATGACGGCAAAGGTCAATGCACTCAATTTCCGCAGCAGGGAAATCCGGTATACAAAGAGGTCAGGTCTTCCCGCCGCCGTTCCCGGGGCCGGTCCCTCCGGATGCGGGGACCATGATCTTCAGTCTTTTTTCAAGAACGCTGATATCCACCCGGGCGTGGTCTCCCGCATACTCTCCGTCCCTGGTCCAGCTTAAGGGCTCATCGCATTCGATCCGCAGGCTCCTGGTGCTGAAGTGATAGATCATATCGGTGTTCTCAAAGTCCGCTCCGGCAAGGGCACTCACCAGGTCGTTGAGCTCTGCGGGATTTGAGGGCAGCCGGATCAGGGTGACCTCGAACAGGCCGTCCGACAGATCCACGCCGGATCCCGTCAGGTTGGGGAATCCCCCCACCGACCTGGAGTTGGTGACCATGCCGAAGGCGATATCGTCCAGGATGTCCGTCCTGTCCCCTGTGACATGGACCCGCCAGGTCCTGAGCTTTCCCAGGGTCCTGGCCCCCTGGAGCACGTAGGCCGCATGGCCGAACACGTTCTTGAGCTCCTGGGGCGTCTCGTAGGAGGTATCTGTAAAGAGGCCGAAGGCGGCGATATAGGTGAAATAGGCGTTCCCGTTAAAGCAGCCTATGTCGCAGTCCATGACCCTGCCGCCCGTGATGACGGCGGCCGCCTCCTCCATGTCCGTGGGGATCTGCAGGGTGGACGCAAAGTCATTGGTGGTCCCTGCCGGGATATAGCCTGCCGGGACGCCAGAGAGCTTCTCATTTTCCATCATGCCGCAGACCACCTCGTCCAGGGTCCCGTCTCCGCCGGCGCACAGGATCATGCGGTAGCCTTCCGAAAGGCCTCTCACCAGGTCCCTGGCGTCTCCGGGCCCGGAGGTGGGATAGCATTCCACCTTAAGGCCGGCGGAGGTCAAAATCTGCAGGATGCCCACCAGATGGCCGCCGATCATGGATCTGCCGGCTTTGGGATTAAAGATCAGCAGGACTCTGTCTGTATTCATATCTCCTCAAAACTCCTTCCCCACTTCTTTTCGATCTCTCCCAGGGTCTTTTCCATCCTGGCAAAGAGAGCGGACAGGTAGCGCATGCAGGGCTCGGTGGCAATGGCAAAGAGGGCGAAGAGCATGACGCATTCCCTGGACATATATGAAAGATTGAACAGATCGTTGAAGAAATAGGCGGTCAGAAGAAGGCCCGTGCCACAGCCTGCCACGACGGCCGTGTGATAGCGGTTCATGGGAGCGCTGATCCGGATCAGGATCATAAAGCCCACGATGGCCAGCAGCATGGTGGAAGCCACGGAAAGGTCCACCTCCGCCACTTTAAAGGTATGGCCGAACACCACAAGGGCTGCGATGGCCAGAAAGTCCGTCAGGGCTGCGGGCATGGCCCGCAGCAGGACCCTGGTCAGGAAATGTCCGCTGATCAGCTTCCGGTTGGGCTCCATAGCCAGGAAGAAGGCCGGGATTCCGATGTTGAAGGCGCTGATCAGAGAGATCTGGGAGGGCTGCAGGGGATAGGGGACCACACTGATGATGGAAAAGACGGACAGCATCAGGGAAAAGAGGTTCTTGACCAGAAAGAGAGTGGCCGAACGCTCTATGTTGTTGATGTTCTGCCGTCCCGCCGCCACGATATCCGGCATATGGGAGAAGTCCGAATCCAGAAGGACCACCTGGGCCGCCTGGACCGCCGCGTCCGATCCCGCCGCCATGGCGATGGAACAGTCTGCGCTCTTCATGGCCAGGATGTCGTTGACGCCGTCCCCCGTCATGGCTACGGTATGGCCTTCCTGCCGCAGGGCTTTCACGATCATCTGCTTCTGCTCGGGCTTTACCCGGCCGAAGACCGTATATTTTCTGACTGCCGCCTCGATATCCTCCTTTGTCCGGAGCCATGTGGCGTCCACGTACTGGTCCGCATTCTGAATGCCGGCCTGCCTGGCCACCTCGGACACGGTCAGGGGATTGTCTCCCGAAATGACCTTGACTGTGACCCCCTGCTCCACGAAATAGGAAAAGGTCTGGGCCGCGTTCTCCCGGATGGGATTCTGCAGGAGGATGTAAAAGATGGGACTTACCCTGGCCCCCTCCAGTCCGTTTTCCGGCACGGGATAGGACCTCTTATCCCCGGCCCCCTCTTCTGCCTCGTAATCCTCTCCCATGTACCTGGCAAAGACCAGGACTCTGAGGCCCTTCTGGGCAAAGGCGTTGACCTTCTCCTGATAGGTATCATAATCCGCGGCAAGGACATACTCCGGTGCCCCCAGCACATAAGTCCCGTCGTTGAACTGGACCGCGCTGTACTTGGTCCTGGAGGAAAAAGGCATGGTGGACAGGGTCAGGCGGTTGCCGTACCTGGTGAAATACCGGCGCATGGCCCGCATGGTGATGTTGTCGTCGGGAAGGGAGTTCAGATAGGTCCCCACCAGCGTCCTGTAAAGATTCAGCTTTTCGGAGGACAGATCACAGGCAGGCACCGCGTCCGCCACCAGCATGTCGTTGTCCGTGACCGTGCCTGTCTTGTCCACGCACAGGACGTCCACCCGGGCCAGGGTCTCGATGCTTTTCATGTCATGGAGCATGACCTTGCGCCTTGCCAGCCTCATGGAGGCCGTGGCCAGGGTCACGGAGACCAGGAGATAGAGGCCTTCCGGGATCATGCCGATCACGGCGGCCACCATGGAGGTCACGCTTTCCGAAAAGGATAGATGCTTCATGAGAAAGCCCTGGAGGAAAAGGGTGATGCCGATGGGAATGATGACAATGCCCGCCGCAATGACGATGCGGTTGATGGACCGGACCATCTCCGACTGCTCTCCCTTTTTCATCCTTCTGGCCTTTTCCATCAGCTGGGAGATATAGGACTCCCTGCCCACCCGGGTCAGTCTGGCATAGCATCTGCCCGACACGATAAAGCTGCCGGACATAAGGGTGTCTCCCTTGGTATGATTGATCTCGTCCGCCTCGCCGGTCAGCAGGGATTCGTTGACCGACACCTCTCCCATGATGACCTCCGCGTCGGCGCAGACCTGGTTGCCGGCACTGAAGACCACCACGTCGTTGAGGACCAGTTCCCCGATGGGGACCTGCATGCTTTTGCCGTCCCGGATGACCTCGGCCTCGGGCTGGCTGAGCACGGAAAGCCTGTCCAGGACCTTCTTGGCGGAAAGCTCCTGGAAGATGCCGATCAGCATGTTGGCGATGATGACGGGAAGAAAGGTCAGTGAATTAAAGGCGCCTGCCGCGACCAGAAGGATCGAAAGGATCAGAAAGATCAGGTTGAAATAGGTAAATACGTTTTCCTTTATGATCTCCCAGGTGGTCCTGGCAGTGCGGTCGATCTGTTCATTGGATAGGCCCTGGGCCTTGAGATCCAGAGCCTGCTGTGTTGTGAGTCCTGCCATGATATGCCTCGTTTCCTTAAGTGATAATATTCCAGCCTTTTATTATACCTTCCCGTCCCGGAAAAACACTATCTTCTTTTGTTAAGGCAGATGAAAAGCAGAGACCGGAAAAACAGAAAAAAGAAGAAACGGCAAGGCAGAGAAAAACCGGTGTACAGCAAAAACCGCCGCATGTGAAAATGCGGCGGCCTTCTCCCCCTGCGGGGCTTTTATCTGTTCTTTTGTCTGCAGCAGTCTTCTCTTCCGGATCAGATCAGCTTTGCGACTTCCTTTTCCACCACTTTCTTCATATCGGCAGTGGGCTCGAAGCGGGCGACTACATTGCCCTGTCTGTCTACAAGGAACTTGGTGAAGTTCCACTTGATCTCGGGGTTGTTCCTGTAATCCTTATCGATCCTTGAGAGCATAGCGGACATGGCCAGGGCGGCGGGGCCGAAGCCGAAGCCCTTAAAGCCCTGCTGGCTCTTGAGATACTTGAACAGCGGGATGGCTGTTTCGCCGTTTACGTCGGATTTTCTGAACTGAGGGAACTGGGTCTTGTATTTCAGTGTGCAGAACTCATGGATCTCGTCGTCTGTGCCGGGGGTCTGTCCCGCGAACTGGTTGCAGGGTACGTCGATGATCTCCAGGCCCTGGTCGTGATACTTTTCATACATCTCCTCCAGGTCCTTGTACTGGGGCGTAAAGCCGCAGCCGGTAGCCGTGTTGACGATCAGAAGGACCTTTCCTTCGTAGTCCTTCATGGAGACCTCATTGCCTTTGCGGTCCAGTAAAGAATAATCATAAATGCCCATGGTAAAACCTCCTGTATTTCTTTCTGATGACTGCCGGCTTACCTGTCCGGCAGAATGTGCTTTTGTTCTGTTGTTTAAAATTATATTGTGCGCAATTTAATTTGTCAACACTTTTTCCCTTCTTTTTTATATTCTTTTTCACTCACGGCTGCCGGGAGGTCCGCCCGGGGCAGCGTCCCTCCTCTCCTCTTTTTCCCTGACAGAAAAAGGCGGAAAAGATAACAGGCGCGGATCTTCCGCGCCTGCTGCTAAAGGGAGAGCCGTCCTTTTCAGGCCGTCTGCTCTTCCCGGTTTCCTGTATAGAGCTGGTAGTATTTGCCGTGCTTTTCGATCAGTTCGTCGTGGGTGCCCTGCTCGATGATGCGGCCCTGCTCCAGGACCACGATCAGGTCCGCGTTGCGGACGGTGGAGAGCCTGTGGGCGATGACGAAGGTGGTCCTGCCGGCCATCAGGGAGTCCATGCCGTCCTGAACGATCTTCTCTGTTCTGGTATCGATGGAGCTGGTGGCTTCGTCCAGGATCAGAACGGGAGGATTGGCTATGGCCGCCCTGGCAATGGCCAGGAGCTGCCTCTGGCCCTGGGACAGGTTGGCGCCGTCTCCGGTCAGCTTTGTCTCATAGCCCTGGGGAAGGTGGCGGATAAAGCCGTCCGCGTTGGCCAGTCTGGCGGCTGCGTAGACTTCCTCGTCCGTAGCCTCCAGCTTGCCGTAGCGGATGTTCTCCATGACCGTTCCGGTAAAGAGGTGGGTATCCTGCAGGACCATGCCCAGGGACTGGCGCAGATCCTTTCTGACGATCTTGTTGACGTTGATATCGTCGATCCTGATCTTGCCGTCCTGGATATCGTAGAAGCGGTTGATCAG
>DETN01000010.1:47171-51022 GCA_002362155.1 Lachnospiraceae bacterium UBA3287
AGGTTGGTGATGGTGGTCTTGCCGGCGCCGGTGGAGCCTACGAAGGCCACCTTCATGCCGGGCTCCGCGTGGAGCCAGATATCGTGAAGGACCATCTTTTCGTCGGTATAGCCGAAGTCCACGCCGTTCAGTGTCACGTCGCCCTCCAGCAGGCGGTAGTCCGTGGTATCGGTGGCCTTGTGGTAATGCTTCCATGCCCACCAGCCGGTGAAATCGTCGGCCTCTTCGATATGGCCTTCTCCTTCGTCCTCCACGAACCTGGCATTGACCAGGGTGACGTAGCCGTCGTCCACCTCGGGCTTCTCGTCCAGCAGGCGGAAGATACGCTCGCCGCCGGCCAGGGCCATGATGATGGAATTGAACTGCATGGAGACCTGGTTGATGGGCATGCCGATGTTCTTGTTGAAGGTCAGGAAGCTGGCCAGGGCGCCGATGGTGAAGCCCGCGAAGGTATTCAGGGCCATGGCGCCGCCCACGATGGCGCAGATGACGTAGTTCAGGTTGGACAGCTGGGCGTTGATGGGGCCGATGACAGCGGAGAAGGCATTGGCCTTGAAGGCGCTCTCGTAAAGGGCATTGTTGAGCTCCCTGAACTCCTCGATGTTGGCCTTCTCGTGATTGAAGACCTTGACCACCTTCTGGCCCGTCATCATCTCCTCGATGAAGCCGTTGACCGCGCCCAGGTTCTTCTGCTGGGCGATGAAGTTCCTTCCCGAAAGCCCCGTGACCTTCATGGTACAGAAAAGCATGACCGCGATCATGATCACGGTGACCAGGGTCAGGGGAACGCTCAGCACCAGCATCATGGCGAAGATACTGACGATGGTAATGACCGAGTTGAAGAGCTGGGGAATGCTCTGGGAGATCATCTGCCGCAGGGTATCGATATCATTGGTATAGATGGACATGATATCGCCGTGGGGATGGGTGTCGAAATACTTGATGGGCAGGTCTTCCATGTGGTCGAACAGCTCGATCCTCAGGTGGGACAGAGTGCCCTGGCCCACATAGATCATGAGCTTCTGCTGGGTAAAGGAAGCAATGATGCCGATGGCGTAAAAGACCGCCACACTGGCAATGGCTCCGGCCAGGGGGCTGAAGTCGGGATTGGCCTGTCCCATCATGGGCATGATATAGGCGTCGATCAGAGTCCTTGTGAACATGGTTCCCCGGACGTTTGCCAGGACCGCTGCCACGATGCAGACCAGGACCCCGATGAAGTGGAACTTGTAGTATTTAAAGACGTAGGACATGATCCTCTTGAAGAGGAGGCCGGGATTCTGGACCTTGGGCCTGGGCTGGCCGCGTCTTCCGCCGGTGGTCTTTGCGGACTTATATCTTCTTTCTGTCTTTTTTCTTTCTTCTGCCATTTCCGATTCCTCCTTTCCTTACTGATCGAAGTCGCCGTTGCCGCCTGTCTGGGATTCGTAGACCTCCCTGTAGATGGCATTGGTCTTTAAGAGATTTTCCGGGGTGTCAAAGGCGTCCACCCGTCCGTTTTCCATGACCAGGATCCTGTCGCAGTGTTCCACGGAGGAGACCCTCTGGGCGATGACCAGCTTGGTGGTGTCGGGGATCATGGTATCGAAGGCATGATGGATCTTCGCGTCGGTGGCGGTATCGCAGGCGGATGTGGAATCGTCCAGGATCAGGACCCTGGGCTTTTTCAGCAGGGCCCTGGCAATACAGAGCCTCTGCTTCTGGCCGCCGGATACGTTGGCGCCGCCCTGTTCGATGTAGGTATCATAGCCGTCGGGCATGCGGTCGATGAATTCGTCGGCGCAGGCCATGCGGCAGGCCTCCCGGCACTCTTCGTCCGTAGCGTCCGGATTGCCCCAGCGCAGGTTGTCGTAGATGGTGCCGGAGAAAAGGACGTTCTTCTGCAGGACCACCGACACCTGGTCCCGGAGGACTTCCATGTCGTAGTCCCTGACGTCTACGCCGCCCACCTTCAGGGTGCCCCGGGTCACGTCGTAGAGACGGCTGATCAGATTGACCAGGGAGGACTTGGCGGAACCGGTGCCGCCGATGATGCCGATGGATTCGCCGGACTTAATATGAATGTTGATGTCCTTCAGCACCATTTCCGTGGCGTCCGCCTTGTAGCTGAAATCCACATCCTCAAAATCAATGCTGCCGTCCTTCACTTCCATGACGGGATTTTCAGGATTCTTCAGGGAAGGCTCCTCGTTCAGGACCTCGGAAATACGTCTGGCGGAAGCCGCGCTCATGGTCATCATGACGAAGATCATGGAGAGCATCATCAGGCTCATGAGGATGTTCATGCAGTAGGTCAGAAGAGTCATCAGGGCGCCGGTGGTGAGGTCGCCCGCCACGATCATATGGGCGCCGATCCAGGAGATCAGCATAATGCAGGTATAGACCGTAGCCATCATGACAGGGCTGGTATAGACGATGTTGCCCTCCGCCTTTACGAACATGTTGTAGATGTTCATGGCGGCCTTGTTGAATTTCTTCTTCTCATGCTCCTCACGGACAAAGGCCTTGACCACGCGGATGGCCGTGACATTCTCCTGGACGCTCTGGTTCAGATCGTCGTAGCGTTCAAAGACCTGCTTGAAATAGCGGGTAGCCCGGTTCATGATCAGCATCAGGACGATGGACAGGAAGACCACCGCCGCCAGATAGATGGAGGCGATCCTGGGGCTGATCACAAAGCTCATGAACATGGCGGTGACCAGGGAAATAGGAGCCCTCATGGCCATGCGCAGCAGCATCATGTAGGCGTTCTGGATGTTGGTCACGTCCGTTGTCAGTCTGGTCACCAGACCGGAGGTGGAAAAATGGTCGATGTTGGCAAAGGAGAAATCCTGGATCTTTATGAACATGGCTTCGCGCAGGTTCCTGGCCAGGCCCGCAGAGGCCTGGGAACCGAAATAGCCGCCGCCGATGCCCAGAGCCAGGCCCAGAAGAGCCATAACGATCATCTTTCCGCCGGTGGCCAGGATAAAGCCCATGTTTCCTGCCTGGATCCCGTTGTCAACGATCTGTCCCATCAGGATGGGGATGATCATCTCGCAGATGACCTCGCCGATCATACAGATGGGCGTCAGTATGGAGGGCAGCTTGAATTCTTTGATCTGCCCCGCAATTGTTTTAATCATGTCTCTTCCTCCTCCGTTTCGTCTTTGATGTTGTCGTACATTCTGTCAAGGAGCCTTTTTACGGTCTCCGTCTCCTCTCTGGAGAGTCCCTCCGTCAGCCTCTGATCCAGCCTCTGCCTGTGGCGGAAGGAATCATGCAGCATCCCGCGGGCCGTCTCTGTCAGTGTGATGATGCGGAATCTCCTGTTGTCGGGATCCACCCTGGATTCCACGAACCCCTTTTCCGAAAGCCGCCGGATCAGGCCGATCCCCGTGGGATGGGCTATGTGCAGGGCTTCGCAGACATCCTTCAGACTGGTCTTCTCTTCCCGGCGGTGTTCCAGAAAGGTCAGCACCGCCACCTGGGAATAGGTCAGATCATCCTTTTTGAGACGGTTGTTCATGTCCCTGAGATACCGCTCGCTGATCTTTTTGAGCTTGAAGGCGATGGGTTCCTCCGAGAGTTCAAAATACTGTCTGCAACTGTTCATGTCTTTCCTTTCTGCTGCAAAAAGCGCATCCGGAAACGCCCGGCGCACCCTAAATGTAGCCTGCTACATCTGTGCTTTTAATGATATAATCGCGGCATTGCAAAGTCAATAGCGGGGAAAAAGAAAGAAGATTTATATGAAAAGGATGTGACTTTTGTCAGCCCCGCGGGAGAAAAGAAGGCCGGAGCGGAGGCGTTTTTCAAAAGGAGAGCGGCAGACTGCTGCCGGAAGAAAAGGTTTTAAGATAAGACCGGAG